>JAZQRW010000155.1:0-2347 GCA_045629765.1 Eubacteriales bacterium | reverse complement strand
ATCACCTCTATGGGCTCGCTTGGTATTCCTGCTATTTACCATCATCTATACGATTTCGGCACACTTCCCGTATTCGTTTCATATGGTAGCATCTTTACCGCTGACGCAATCAAGCGTGACGGCACGCGCGACAGACATCATTTCGTCACTCTGAAGGTCGTTACCGACGAGCGTATTTGCGACGGATATTATTACGCATCTGCATTTAAGAGAATGAAGAAATATCTTAATCACCCCGAGTTCTTGGATAAGGTTCTCGATTCCGTCGTTGAAGATATTGACTAGTTATTGTATTACATATGAAAACGGCACCTTTTGGTGCCGTTTTTCTTGACTTTGGTGTTTATTTCTTGGCAGAAATCTCTTCTTCAATATCTGATATTATCTTTGCTATAGCGTGGTTGCGAAAATCAACGGTAATTCTGTCCGCTACAACTTTAACGTTATCCACCGCGTTTGCAACTGCATATCCTATGTCTGCCGCCTGTATCATATCTATGTCGTTTTCATAATCACCGACGCAAATAAGTGTGTGTGAATTTGTACGTTCTTTTAAAAGACGGGCTGCTTGTCCCTTAGAGCTTGCCGCGGAATAAATTTCAAGCCAATTTGACCAACTGCGGACAAGTAGATTACCGTTGAGATCTACGCCACTCATATGTTCTATGAGAGCTTTCATCTTGGTTTCCACCTCGGTAATGAACACAATTTTGTAAATCTTAGTGTTGGCTATTTTTTCTCTATGAATTGCATATTCAGGCGTGGAAAAGGTTACTCCCTCGACACAGCCGGCATAGTATACACATACATAAACAACCGCATCCGGAAATTCCATTATTTTGTCTATAAGTTCAATTTTCGGCTCATTTACATAGCCCTCGTAGATTTTCTCTTCTTTTTCAACGTCATACACAAGCGTGCCACATAAAGAAATAACGGCAGTATTTGGTTTTACCATATCACGATAAGCATTGAGATATCCGTAATGCCTGCCGGAAGAAATAGTAAATAACCCACCATTTTCCTGAAAATATCTGATTGCATCAATATTTTCCTTACTAACCACACCTTTATTGGCTAAAGTGCCGTCCCAATCCGAACAAATCAAATAACCTTCAAACTTTTTCATTTCCTATCCTCGCTAAGTGTAGTATGCAACTAAATAACTAATACAAAAACCACCCTATTGGGTGGTTCGTGTGTGGCGGAGAGAAAGGGATTCGAACCCTTGAAACCGTATTAGGGTTTACACGATTTCCAGTCGTGCGCCTTAGACCAACTCGGCCATCTCTCCACGGACTACTATATTATAGCAGAAGCTTATTCAATTGTCAATACTATTTTTCGTATTTTTTTGAGGGTTTTTAGCGCATTATTTAAGTTTATGGAACTTAACTACCAAAAAAAGCAAGCCTTAGTGCCGTCAAATTGACACTAAGGCTTAAATTGTTAATTATTTTCTTTCGACTATTGTTCCGTCATGCTTTCTTATAGAATTGGCAGGTACGATACCTCTGACCTCACAAAGTGTATATACGATACTGTTAGCGCCGATAATAGTGCCGGGATTTAAAACGCTGTTACAGCCAACCTCTGCGTGCTCACCGAGGATTGCACCAATCTTTCTCATACCCGTTTCATAAGTGCTTTTTCCCCTTATAACGATATTCTTCTTATCCAATTTAAGATTTGAACAAATAACTCCGGCTCCGGTATGTGAGTATGCGCCAAGAATAGAGTCACCGATATAGTTATAGTGGGGTGCCTGAACATTGTTGAAGAGAACAGAGTGCTTAAGCTCCGTTGAATTACCGACAATAGTACCTTCGCCTACAATAACGTCGCCTCTGATATACGCACCCGGACGAATCTCGCAATTATCACAGATAATAGCAGGTGGATTTATCGTAGCAAATGGGGAAATCTTAACGTTTTTTCCAACGTATACGCCATCTGAAATCTCGGTAAAGCCATCAAGACCATCCTCAATCAATTTAGCAATGTACGCCTTTAAGCCCTTAAGCGCTTCCCATGGATACTCAATTCCTTCAAACAAACCCTTTAGAATATACGGAATGGTAGGGAAGAGCTCACTAATTTTTACCTCATTATCAATATTAGCCATTTATGTATCCCTTGCTTTCTATAAGCTTAAATAACTCATCAATGTATCCATTACAAATATCAACAGTCTCACACTCAGCCATAATTCTAATCACAGGCTCTGTACCACTCTTACGAAGAAGAATACGACCATTATCACCAATTCGTTCGGTGATATTAGCAAGAAGCTTTAATATATCGGTATCGTGCATAACAGCATCCTTGCTGAAAACGCGAACGTTCT
>JAZQRW010000154.1:0-2900 GCA_045629765.1 Eubacteriales bacterium | reverse complement strand
AAGTCAGGCTTGGACAATGCATATGCGGCGGAGAACATAACCATAACCGAAAGCACTGTACCTACAACCACAACTAACAGCGACACGCAAAGAGCTCTCCAGAAGCCTGCATCGCTGAATACGTGCTGGAAGTTGAACCAGGTAAATCCTCTGGGAGTGAAGTTAACCTCAAGACCTGCGGTTGACAAGGCCTCGGATATAACGTTCAGGAATGGTAAGAAGCATATCACCGATATGATTACCAGCATAGCTACATTGATAATATTAAATACGGTGTTTTCTTTAACTTTTCTTTTTTTTACTATTACTCTATTATCCATTACCACACACCGTTTCCCGTTTTCTTTTTACTGATAAAGTTAGCTCCAAGAATAAGAGCCATGGAAATCAGACCGTTAATCAGACCAACCGCGGTGGAAAGTCCGTAGTCATTCTTGGCGTATCCGAGACCGAGCTTGTATACGAAGGTGCCTATAATCTCACCGGTTTCCTGGGTGTTGGGGTTAAGCATAGCATAAACCTGCTCAAAACCTGCATCCATAAGGTAACCAATACGGATAATAAGCATTACTATAATCGTCGGCAAAATAGACGGAATGGTTATGCTCCAAATCTGCTTCAGCTTACTTGCACCGTCAATCTTTGCCGCCTCGTATAGCGAGGGGTCGATAGACATAATTGCTGCTATGTAAACGATAGAGCTATATCCTATTTCCTTCCAGCCTGACAGAATTACAACAAGCCATCGGAACCAGCCCGGCTCACCCATAAAGTGGGTGGCCTGGCCGCCGATTGAGCCGATAAGGTTGTTAATCGGGCCGTAAAGACCGAAAATACTGTTAAAGATACCCACGATTACTACCCATGAGAAGAAGTGCGGCAGGAAAACTACGCCCTGAACCGTTTTTGAAAAGTGCTTGCTTCTGAGCTCTGTAATCATTACCGCCAGAATTATAGGCAGCGGGAACAGTATTACGATTTTCATTATTGAAATAATGAGTGTGTTCTCAACAACGTTGAAAATCTCGGGATCGGAGAAAATTCTCTCAAAATGCTTCGTCGTCCATTTTGCCCTCTCCAGAGCTTCAAACACGTCGTAGCGCACGAAATTCGGTTTATCCTTAAATGCAATCACGATACCTGCCATCGGAAGATAGCAGAAGATAAGCGCGAATACCATTGCAGGAATCACGAAAGGAATTAAGTGCTTATGCTTTTTAACCTTCTGACCGAAGGTCATTTTTTTCTTTTTAGAGCGCATAGCCTACTCCTGCGGGGATTTTATTTTTTGTAAACGTTGTAATACCAGTTGTTAAGTGCAGAGGTAGCCTCGCTGCCTCCCTTGTTGCCGTTAAGCTGAGTGAGATAGGAGTTAAGCTCACCGGTACCGTTCTTAAGCATAATGTAGAACTGATTCTGAGCGTACTCTTCCATAGCGGAACGGTTGCTGTTGTATTCCTCAATGGGAGGAGTGAAGTCAACTATGTTGTAAACGCCTACTTCATCTGCATCGGTCATAAGCTCATCCCAAGCTCTGAAGAGCTCTGCCTGCTTACGAACACGAGCGAGCCAGTACTCGGTGTACTTGTTCTCGTTAGAGCCGGTCATGTAGTAGCTGGCGTCATCCTTCTCCTGGAATGCAGGATCCTTAGGCTGATAGTTGCCGTTTGCGTCGATGTAGTAGTGAACGTCCTTAGTACCGAGAACCATCTGACGGAAGTTGTCCTGGGTATCGGTATCCTTGATCTTGGAGTTAACGAAGTCAAGTGCGTATGCTGTTGTATTAGCCATGTAGTAAGGAATTGCGGTGATGTAGGTGTAACCGCTGCTACGGTAAACTCTCTCGGGATCGCTTGCATTTCTCTTCAGGCTACGAACGTAGTAAAGGTAATCCTCAAGAGTACCTGCCGCCTCGGAGGAGCTGATAACGTTGTTGCTCTGCATAGAGGTTACGATAGAAGGAACGGACCAGAGAGAGCAAGCGATTGCGCCTGCCTTAGCGCCCTCAGAGGAGGTGAAGCCGTTTACGAAACGATTAACTGCGTCTGCTGCGCTGTTGGTAACAACCTCAACGTCGATGTAGCCTGCGTTGTAAAGCATATTCATATAATCAACGTAATCCTTGTATCCGGGAGCGTTCATATAGAAACGAACTTCCTTCTGACCGTTGATGTCATACTCCTGCCAGTAGGTGTAGATACCGAACGCTGCGGAAATAGCGGGAACGAGGGGGGTGTACTTGTCGAAGGTAAGAGCGGGTCTGCCAAGATGAGCGGTCATCGCTGCAAGAGCTGCGGTGAACTCGTCAAGGGTTTCAGGCTCGTCAATACCAAGCTGAAGCATAAGGTCGAAGTTAAGAACTATGGGGTTCTCGATATTGTCGCTGGAAGCTCTCTCGGGAATACCGTAAATACGGCCGTCAACGGTAACGACCTCCCAGGACTCTGCGGAAATGTTCGCAAGAACGTCGGGAGCGTAAAGAGCGAGAGCGTCGGTAAGGTCAACAAGAAGATCCTGGCTAACGAGGTCGGAGAACTGATCCTTGGTAAGCTTCATAAGATGGTAGGGCTTCTTGTCCATAAGCTCGGTGTTAAGAGTCTGACCAGCGTCGCCTGCAGGGAGCTGGGTGTAAACTACGTCATAACCGGTGAGCTGCTCAATAAGAGTTGCGTTAGGGTTGTTGTTAACCGCATCAATGCTCTTACCGGAGTGAGGCATAAGAATGTTAAGGGTAGGCTTCTGATTAAGGTCAACGTTGAGGTCAACCGTCTCATTATCATCGCCTTTGTCCTTCTTGCCACAGGACGTTGCCATCATCAAGCAAGAAAGAAGCATTACGGCGCAAAGAATTAAAGAAATAATTTTTTTCATTTCTATCTCCTAAATAATTTTGTGGTATC
>JAZQRW010000153.1:0-11797 GCA_045629765.1 Eubacteriales bacterium | reverse complement strand
ACGCTCGCTTCAGGACGATATTATCAACAGAACCGAGCAAGGCTGGTAATATTGCTAACTAAAGTTTACTAAAACGGCTATAAATGCCGTAGAATGCACCTGTACAACTTGGTTTTAAAAATCATCAAGAAAGGAGTGAATATGGCTATGGGCGATAAAAGAGGAAGAATATTTAATATACAAAGATTTTCCATACACGACGGACCGGGAATCAGAACCATTGTGTTCTTTAAGGGCTGCGTTATGCGCTGTGCATGGTGTTGCAATCCCGAGTCGCAGGAATACCGTATTCAATCCATGATTGAGGGGGGCAAAGAAAAGACGGTAGGATATGACGTCACGGTGGACGATATTATGCCGGAAATTCTTTCTGATATGCCTTATTATATGCGTAGTGGAGGCGGTGTTACGCTTTCTGGAGGCGAGGTGCTGGCACAGGCTGATTTTGCTGCCGAGCTTCTTAGGGAATGCAAGACACAAGGTCTGCACACAGCAATCGAATCTGCGGCATCCTTGCCATATTCCGAGATAGAGAAGCTCTTGCCGTATCTTGATTTATTCCTTATGGATATAAAGCATATAGACTCTGACAAACACATGGAGTATACAGGTGTCGGTAACGAGCGCATCCTTGAGAATGCTAAAAGAGTGGCTAAGAGTGGCGTTGAACTGATTATCAGAACGCCTATTATTCCCGGTTTTAACGACACCGAAAAAGAGGTTGAGGCAATCTCGCGTTTTGCGGCGACGCTTGACGGGGTAAGGGAGCATCACCTATTGCCATATCACAGACTTGGCGCTGATAAGTACGAAGGACTTGGCAGAAAATACACTCTTAATGATATAGAACCCCCTACCCGTGAGAAAATGGAGCACCTTTTGTCCGTCGCTGAACGTTCGGGTTTAAAGTGCCAAATTGGTGGATAATACATATTATTTGACAACTAATATTTACAAAACATAGCGTTTTACTAGCTAAATAAATGAATGGAGCTAAAAATGGAGCTTAAAGAAAAAATGAGAATAGTGCAGGAGCTTGTGCCCGGTAAGCAGGTAACTCTCTGTCATATTATTGCAAATCCCGATGATGTGCTTTATGTAAAATTAGGTCTTGACCCCAAGACGGATTACACTAGGAGTGCTATAGGCATTCTTACTATTAGCCCTGCGGAAAGTGCGGTTATCGCTGCTGATATCGCAATGAAATCTTCGGGCGCGGAAATAGGCTTCGTCGATAGATTTACGGGTACGCTTATAATTAGCGGCAGTGTTTCTGCAGTTGAGTCTGCTTTTACCGCAATACGCGAATACGTTATCACTAAGCTGGGATACACTTGTTGCGAAATCACCAGAACTTAAGATTAAAAAGGCTGAGCCGAGATGAAAAAGATAATACTGATAGGACGAGTTGCCGCAGGCAAGACGACGCTTACTCAGGCTCTGCGCGGTGAACAAATCCATTACTATAAAACCCAATATATCAACTATTTAGATACCGTTATCGACACTCCCGGCGAGTATACGGAGCTAAGACAGACCAGCGGTGCGCTTGCACTTTACTCCTATGAGGCAGATGTGGTTGGTTTAGTGCTTAGTGCTAATGAGCCGTATTCCATATTCTCTCCGTGCATTACAAGCCTCGTAAATCGAGAGGTTATAGGCATAGTTTCCGGCATAGATAAGCCGGATGCTAACGTTGAACGCGTTACGAGGTGGCTACAACTCGCAGGATGTAAAAAAATATTCCCGGTTAGCGCTGTGACGGGAGAAGGACTTGATAAAATTATTGAATTTTTGGAAGAGGACGATGGGCGCGCTTTGCCGAATAGGCCGAGGAATGTGTCGGAAAAAACACGAAAATCATATAAAGACGAGGAAGGTAAAACAAAATGAGCAGAACCAAGGTAATAGCCTTTGCCAACAACAAGGGCGGTAGCGGTAAGACGACTACCTGCTCAAACGTAGGCTACGCTATGAGCGCGATGGGCAAGCGAGTATTGCTTATTGACGCGGATATGCAGATGAATTTAACGCTGTCGTATTTTGACGAGGAAAAGTCGCTCGAGCTTGCAAGCGGCGGTAAAAATATATATACTGCGCTCAAGGAAGAAAAGGAACTTAGTGACTTCGTAGTTCCTACCGATTACGACGGACTTGATATTGTTGCTTCTACTTCTTTGATGAGCTCAATTGAGTTTGATCTATTTCCAAAGTGGCAAAGAGAATTTATATTAAAAAAATGCTTGGCTCCGATAAGAGCGCGTGGCTATTACGACTACATTCTTATAGACGCGCCGCCGACACTTGGTGCGCTTGTTATGAATGTTATGTGTGCGTCTGACTTCGTTATTATTCCCGTTGAAGCAAGTCCGTGGGGGTTGTTTGGGCTTGCCAATATGTTCGACTTTATAGCACAGGTAAGAAATATTTCGCAAAATCCTGAGGTAATGGGTATTGCCATTACGAAGGCTGACGAGAGAAAGAATTACTTTAGGCAGACGCTTGATACGCTCAAGGAGAGTGATATTGCAAGACTGTTTGATACTTACGTAAGGGTTGACAGTAATATTGAGTGGTCCCAGGATAATTCTAAGCCTGTGGTTGCTTACAAGAGATATTCCAGAAGCTCGATTGAATATATTAACCTCGCAAAGGAGATTATGAAGTATGCCGATAGGTAAGAATGCCATAAAAAGAGTGAGCAACAACGGGTATTCCAAGGTTGCATCCGCTGCACCTGACATGGAGAACAGTACGGTTGAAGTGGAAAAGAAGGCAGATGCGAAAAAGGCGGAAGTAAAGAAAGCAGCACCCGTGTCAAATAAAACTGCGACTAAAAAAGCTGCTCCTAAGAAAGACTGCGCGGTAAAGGCTAAGGACACCGTAAAGGTGGAGAAAAAAGCGCCTGTTAAGCCTGCGAAAACGCCCACAAAGACTGCTAAAAAGAAAGTTAACACTGCACCCGTGTTAAAAAATGAAGCCAAGGAAGCTTCGCGCACATGTGACAACGGATGCATCAATATCGGTGGACAGATGCCTGTTTATCTATTATAATGCAAACAATACTTTACAAAAACCGCTATTTTGGCGGTTTTTCTTTTTTGGTTAAGCGAACATAACGCTAGGATTGTAAGCCTTTGGAGTTCGGAAAACGGTGCCTTGATGGAAAATGAATTTTGCGTTCTTAAAGTGTTGAAATTTAGTTTACGGTTTGTCGTTTTTTGTTTATTTAGCTCGAAAAATACTCTCGTTTTTCTACATAATGTATAAAACGCGTTTTTTTTAAATAAACAGTTGATTTTTTATATGAGTTGTGCTATTATATATATAGTGTAAATCTATCTTTGCCATAATTGCGGCTTTTTTTAGGTTTTACTACCTAAATTCGTATGTTTATTTATTGAGGGGAGAGTATTATGTGCGATTTACAAAAGGCGTCGATTTCTAAGCGTATCGCAGCTTGGATTTTTGATATGATGATGATACTTATTCTCTTTTCCTTTGTCGCAGTCGCTATTTCGTGGGCGACCGGCTTAGGTGATTATGCAACCGAATTTAACGAAATCAGAAATGAATATATAACTAATTACGGAATTGATCCGAGTGTACCCGAGCAGGATTTGACAGATGCGCAGAAGGAAGCGTTTACAGAAGCTGAGGCGGCTTTCCAGAAGGATGAGCGTGCTCTTCGTGTGTTTGCTATGATGCTTAATCTTTTACTTGTTGTGCTTGGTATGGGCTTGTTTGTTGCCTTTCTTATACTCGAATTTATAATTCCGTTATTTTTACGTAATGGACAGACTCTCGGCAAAAAGATGTTTGGCATCGGAGTTATGCAAGATAGCGGTGTCAGACTTAAGAACGTGTCGCTTTTCGTTCGCTCGATATTAGGTAAGTACGCTGTGGAAACGATGATACCGGTTAGTGTTTTACTTATGCTAATTATGGGACAGGCCGACATTGTTACGCTTTTTGTTGTCTTTGCCATATTTGTTCTTGAGATTGTGTTGTTGATTAGAACTAACACCAATTCGGCGCTCCACGATGTTCTTTCGTCGGCTGTGACTGTTGACATTGCCAGCCAGAAGATATTTGAGAGCAATGAGGAACTGCTTGAGTACAAAAAGAAGGTTGCCGAGGAAAAGGCAAATCGAGCGGATTATTTTTAATCTTGGACGGATTACCTTGACCTTTTAGCGTATTTTTGAATGAATATCAAATCAAATAAACATAAATCACTTTCAGGGAGGTTATATGAAAGTCGAATTACAAAACCTAACCAAAATCTTCCCCAACCGTAACAAGAATGGCGAGCCTGTCGTGGCGGTAAATAATTTTACCTATGAGATTCCCGACGGTAAGCTTGTAGGTCTTCTCGGCCCGTCCGGTTGCGGTAAGAGTACTACACTCTACATGATTAGCGGACTTCAGGCTCCGTCATCGGGTAAGATTTTCTTCGGTGAAGAGGATGTTACAGAGCTTTCTCCTGAGAACCGCGGAATTGGACTTGTGTTCCAGAACTACGCGCTCTACCCACACATGACTGTAAAGCAGAATATCCTATTCCCACTTCAGAACTTGAAGGGTGAGGACAAGCTTACAAAGGATCAGATGCTTGAAAGAGCATACGAGGCGGCAAAGCTTGTGCAAATTGACGAGCTTATGGATAGAAAGCCTAGTGAACTTTCAGGCGGTCAGCAGCAGAGAGTTGCTATTGCAAGAGCACTTGTTAAGATGCCAAGAGTTCTTCTTCTTGACGAGCCTCTTTCAAACCTTGACGCAAGACTCCGTCTTCAGACCCGTGAGGAGATCAGAAGAATTCAGAAGGAAACGGGAATTACTACCGTATTCGTAACGCACGACCAGGAAGAGGCTATGTCTATTTCCGATGTAATCGTAGTTATGAAGCTCGGTGTTGTTCAGCAGACCGGTAAGCCACAGGAGATTTACGATAATCCTAAAAATCTCTTTGTTGCTAAGTTCCTCGGTACTCCTCCTATCAACGTGTTTGACGGTAAGGTAGCCGGCGGCAAGCTCTATATAGGTGATGCTGCGGTTCTTGACGTAGCAGGCGTAGAAGATAAAGAAGTATTCATAGGTGTTCGCCCTGAGGGCTTCATTCCTGCTGAGGAAGGTGCGCTCGAGTGCGAGCTCCGTAACGTCGAGGTAATGGGACGTGACGTTAGCATCGTATGTGACCACGCAGCAAAGCTTTCGGCTACAATCCGTGCCATTGTTGATGCTGACTACAAGGTAGATAGCGATGCAGATACGGTTAAATATAACCTCAAGCCACATAAGGTATTCCTCTTCGATAAGGAAACTGAAGAGAGAATTTATTTTTGAGGTGACGTAATATGACAGAAAAGAAGAACGTTTTTACTTGGTTCTTCGTTGATGCTTTCTGGCTCACTTTTTGCAAAAAGTGGATCTGGAAAGGATTCTTCGTAGACCTCGTATATAAAAAGTTTGATAAGTGGAAGGGTTGGCTTTACCTTTCTCCCGCTTTGGTATTGCTTGGCATATTCACTGTTTGGCCTATTTTTAACACAGTAAGCTTGGCTTTCCTTGAGGGCTATAAAACAGGCTCTACGGTTGGATATTCAATAGGATTTGACAATTTCATAAAAGTATTCCAGTTCAAGGATTTCTTGGTTTGTCTTAAAAACACGATAGTTCTTTGTGTTATCACAGTACCGATTTCTACATTCCTCGCTCTTGTTATTGCGGTATGTCTTAATTCGATTAAGTGGTTTAACAAGGCACTTCAGACAATCTATTTCTTGCCATACGTTACGAACTCAATCGCTATCGGAATGGTATTCGCGTCGCTATTCTCGGTTATCAACCCATCACCCGATTTTACTTCGGCAGACAGCTTTGGTATTATCAATAATGTGATTGAATTCTTTGGCGGTGAACCGCAGAACTGGATAAATCCCGGTGCTATTGGTAGAGATACATTCATCGGCAGACCTCACATAGTAATGGCGATTTATATCATTTGGAACGCATTGCCGTTTAAGATTCTTATTCTTCTTGGCGGACTTCAGTCTGTAAATAAGCAGTACTATGACGCTGCTAAGATTGACGCTACGTCAAGAGTAAGAACATTCTTTAAAATCACTGTTCCTCTGCTTTCTCCAATGATTGCCTACGTATTGATTACAGGCTTTATCGGTGGATTTAAGGAGTATTCCTCAATCGTCGGTGTAATCGGTGAGCCTTCTGCAGTTCTTAATGGACGAATGAACACGATGGTAGGTTATATTTATGCCCAGCTCGGTGCTGCACCTAACTTTGGTAGAGCGAGCGCCGCAGCCTTAATTCTCTTCGCTATCATATTTATGGTTACGATGGTTAACCTCTACGTTAGCAAGAAGAAAACTCAGTATTAAAAGGGGGAGGATGTATGACTGAAGCTAATACAAAGCTAATGAAGGCTAAGGACCTTGAAAAAGTTTCTACAAAGCAAAGAGTTGTAAAGGTTGTCGTTCTTACACTCATATATATCTTCCTTGTGCTTGTCGCATTATCGGTACTGTTCCCATTCTATTGGATGATTATTTCGTCACTTAAGAATTTGACAGAATATAATCAGGATCCGCCTACTCTTTTCCCTCAGACGTTTGTTTTTTGGAACTATGTAGAGGCGTTTTCTACCGCTAGACTTGGCAAGCTGTTCCTTAACACTATTTACGTAGGAGTTATTTCTACGGCGATTTCCTTAGTTATTACAGTTTTATCTGCTTTTGCGTTCGCAAGGCTTGAGTTTAAGGGAAGAAATGCACTTTTCGCTGCCTTCCTTGCGACTATGATGATTCCTGGTGAGTTGTTTACTATCACAAACTTCCGTACTGTTATTGATTTCGGTTGGATGAACTCGTTTACAGCTCTCATTATTCCATTCCTTGTAAGTACTTTCTATATTTATCTCCTTAAGCAGAACTTCCAGCAGGTGCCCAACGAGCTTTACCTTGCGGCAAAGGTGGACGGTACTACCGACCTTAAGTATCTTTGGAAGGTTATGATTCCCCTTGCGCTTCCGACTATTATCTCTATCACTATCTTGAAGATGATGGGCTCGTGGAACACATACGTGTGGCCCAACCTCGTTGCAAATGACTCTGAGCACCAGTTGATTACGAACGGTCTTCGTAATGCATTTATCACCGCACAGGGAGATGTAAATATCCCTGTACAGATGGCAGCTGTTGCCATTGTATCCGCTCCACTCTTCCTTGTATTTATTTTCCTTAGAAAATATATCATGAAGGGCGTATCGCGCAGCGGTATCAAGGGATAATAAGATTTAGTATAAACCAAAAAATATAAATAAACACAAAACGAAAGGAAAAAAACATGAGAAAAAGTATTTTGGCATTATTTCTTGTATTGGTTGTGTGTTTTAACGTTTTCGTCCTTGCAGGCTGTAAGGGCGGTGGCACCACCAATAGCAGCACGGATTTCACAGTTCCGGAGGGAGGTTATGACGGCACAGCCGTTACTGTCACATTCTGGCACACAATGAACCAGAAGATGCAGGTTCATCTTGATGAGGCAATCAAGGAATTCCGCGAGATTTATCCTAACATCAACGTAGTGCATGCTCAAAAGGGTGGTTACGAGGAGCTCAGATCTGCTATTGCAACAGTTGTTAACTCTGAGAGAACTGAGCAGGCACCAAGCCTTGCATACTGCTATGCAGACCACGTAGCACAGTACAATCTTACAAATTCAGTTATTTCTCTTGACAACCTTATTGCTGACTCTAACGTAGGATTTACCCAGGAAGAGATCAATGACTTCGTTCCTGCATACTACAACGAGGGTAAGCAGTTCGGCGACGGCAAGATGTACACACTTCCTCTTGTTAAGTCTACCGAGGTTCTTTACTACAACGAGACATTCTTCACAAAGAACAATATTCCCGTTCCTAAGACTTGGGATGAGATGGAACAGGTTATGAAGAAAATTAAGGAATTGAAGCCTAACAGCACACCTCTTGGTTATGATGCTGAGGATAACTGGTTCATCACATTGACAGAGCAGTATGGTACAAAATATACCTCCCCTGAAGAGGGCAATCACTTCCTCTTTAACAATAAGGAAAACCAGGCTCTCGTTGAGAGACTCAGAACATGGAGACAGGCAGGCTACGTTACTACAAAGCAGATTTACGGCGGCGGTAGTGCAAGCGGTAAGTACACCTCCGGTGCTTTCACCAAGGAAGAGTGCTACATGGTAATCGGTTCTTCAGGTGGTGCAGGTAACCAGGTTCCTACAAACGCTACCTTCAACGTAGGTATTGCTCCAATTCCTCAGGCGACAGCTACAGCATTCGAGGATAAAACTGCAAAGGCTATTTCTCAGGGTCCATCACTTTGTCTTTTCAATAAGGAAAATGAGCAGGAAGTAGTAGCAGCTTGGCTCTTCGCTAAGTTCCTTTCTACTAACCCCACCTTCCTTCTTGAGGTTACAATGCTTCAGGGTTACGTTCCTGCGCTTAAGTCTATTCAGAACAGCGAGCTCTTCGCAGATTGGCTTAGCACTGCAAACGGCAGAGAGGGCATTGCAGCTCTTGCAGCACAGGTTTGTATTGATACATCTGATATTCAGTTCACCTCTCCTGCATTCTACGGTTCATCCGTAGCTCGTGAGCAGGTTGGTCAGATGATGGTTAACTGTATGATTACTACGGATCCAAAGGAAGTTGCAGGATACTTCCAAGATGCTCTTGATGCTTGCTTGTACGCAATAGAGTAATACGGTTTTAACCTGTAAAACTAATTAAACAATTATCAAATCCGGGGCACCGAGCCTGAATTAACTCGGCACGGTGCCACCTACAATAAAAGAGAAGAAAACATGAAGAATAAGATTATTTCAAT
Organism: Eubacteriales bacterium; assembly: GCA_045629765.1. GTDB lineage: Bacteria > Bacillota > Clostridia > Oscillospirales > CAG-272 > UBA1740. The sequence continues at coordinate 2,906 of JAZQRW010000153.1, read as the reverse complement.
TCTCCTTTTACTAGCAATTGTATTAAGCTTTTCACTTACTTCTTGTGAAAAGAAGGATGAAGGATCGGACCTTCCTGATTTTGTTGACTATGTAGATCAACTTAAGCTTGATATGAATTCTGAAACAGCGAAGCACGAGGTTAATGTAAAGTACTACATAGACGGTGATACAACTCACTTTGAGGTTCCGACAAGTATCGCTCCTACGGGCTTGCTTAAGGCGAGATATATTGCTGTCAATACACCTGAGTCAACAGGTACAATTGAACAGTACGGTAAGAAGGCTTCTAACTTTACCAAGGAAACTCTTAAGAAGGCTGTGTCAATCATCATTGAGAGTGATCGTTCTACTTGGGAATATGACTCAACGGGTGAAAGACATCTCGTATGGGTATGGTACAAGACTTCTGAGAACGGCGATTACAGAAACTTGAATCTTGAAATTCTCCAGAACGGTTTGGCACTTGGCTCCAGTGCAGAGTCTAACCGTTACGGTGAAATATGTATTAAGGCTCTCAGACAGGCTGAGCAGTACAAGCTGAATATGTATTCCGGTGTAGACGATCCGGATTTCTATTTCGGTTCTGCGATTCCTGTAACTCTTGCAGAGCTTAGAGCAAATCCCGAGGCATATAAGGATAAGAGAGTTGCGTTTGAAGGTGTTGTTACTGCACTTGACGCTCAGTCTATCTATGTTGAAGCTCCCTCGGCTGAGCCCGGAGTAAACTGTGGTATGTATATTTACTACGGCTTCAACTTCAACGGTATCGGACTTAAAAAATTAAACGCAATCGGTAATAAAATTCGTGTTGTAGGTAGCTTGCAGTTCTACGAGAATGGTAACTCATGGCAGTTATCAGACCTCAGATATTTCGCAACAAAGCCTAACCACGAGGATAACGTAATTACAATTGAAGAAAACGTAGGTGTTGCATACCCTGTTATTTCTTACGAGAAGTGGGTCAGCAAGATCGAGGTTTCGTACGAGAGCGAGGAAGAAATCGTAAAGAAGACTTTGGATTTCGCAGAGCTTGCAATCAATTCTTCAATTTGTATGGAAAATCTTGTTATTGACCGTATTTACACTACCAACAACGGTGGTGACAATGACGGCGCTATGACAATTACCTGCCACGTACAGGGCAACACATCACAGAAGGTAAAGGTACGTACAACCGTTCTTCTTGATGAAAACAGAGAATTGTACACAAAGGATGATCTCCCAATTGGTTCTGTTATCACTGTCAAGGGTATCATAGATTGCTATGATATAGATGGTGTTGGCGGCGAACCCGGAGAATATCAGATTAAGGTATTCGCATTTAGCGATATTATCTTCGTTGATTAAAACTTCTATTCGTAATTTATTATTTTCATTCGTTTATCTATTATTAGTGAACCCAATTTAATAAAAAATAAAATAAAAATTAGGAGTTAACATGAAAAAAATTCTAGCACTTGGATTAGCAATTGCAATGCTTCTCCTCACATTCACGGGCTGTTCCCTTATTGGCGGCGACAAAACCGAAGGTCCTTCTGATAAGGACATTAAGATTGCACTCTCCGTACTTGATAACGAGTACAAGAGAGACAATGGCGCTAAGACAACAGAAGATTTCACACTCTTCTCACAGTCTAAGGGTGGCGATTACACCTTCGTCGTAACTTGGGCGGTTGATAACGCTAACATCTCTATCGTTAAAGATGAAACTACCGGCGTATACAAGGTTGACCTTCCTGAGAAGAACGAGACAGAGGTTACTTACACACTTACTGCTACATTAACATGCGGTGACGTTGTAAAGACACTCACTTATACTCGTGTACTTCCTGTTTACGGTGTTGAGGTTAAGCTTGGTGTAGTTACACAGCCTCAGGTTGGCGTTGAGTACTACCTTGGTATGTATCAGGCAAATCTTGGCAAGGCTTACTACTTCGCAGGCGACCTTGACTCAAAGAACGCATTCTATCTTGCAACTACTGAGGACGCTTCTCAGTCTGTAAAGGTAGTTCTTGAGGCAGTTGACGGAGTTGAAGGTGCGTACAGAATGTACACAACCAGAAATGGTGAAAAGACATACTTCGTACTTACAGAGCGTTCTGATAAGGTTACTTCCGGTAACATTACACTTTCCACCGATTGTCCTACATCTTATCTCACATTCAATTCTGAGTACAACACATTTGTTTACACGGATACAGTTAATAACAATTCATTCTTCCTTGGTTCTTACGGAACATACTCAACAATCGGCGCTTCAAACACTAAGTATCTTGCAGATGGTAACTTTGTAGCAGTTCTTCTTTCTACAGACAGCACTACTGAGTTCATTCCTACACTTCCTGAGGTTCCAGAGCTTCCTGCTAATGCAACCGCATTGGAAATCGTAACTGCACTCTACACACTTGCTCCCAGCCAGAGACTCAACGGTGAGTTCACTCTTACCGGTGTTGTTAAGAGCGTTGATACAGAATACAGCACACAGTATGAGAACGTTACCGTTACCATTACTGTAGAGGGCAAGGACGTTGGCGCATACAGACTTAAGGGTACCGGCGCTGACACAATTAAGGCAGGCGATACTGTTACCATTAAGGGTGAGCTTACAAACTACGGTGGTAAATTCCAGTTCGATACCGGTTGTCAGATCGTTAGCCTTGTTCCCGGTACAGGCTCAGGCGATAACGGTGGTAACACCGGCTCAGGTGACAACGGCGGCAACACAGGCTCAGGCGATAACGGTAATACACAGACTCCTTCAATCCAGGCAACTCTCGATATGATGGGTTCTACCAACGTTGTGGAGATCGTAAGCGATAAGTCCACTTATTCTGCGAACGGTATTACTTACACAAACAACAAGTCATCATCTAAGACTCCAAACACTAATTATAGCCCCACAACA
>JAZQRW010000152.1:0-4000 GCA_045629765.1 Eubacteriales bacterium | reverse complement strand
GATCTTTTTCTTACCGCCTCAAGTCCCTCTAGAACTTGTATTTGGCTATCATCATAGCCTTTGATTTCGTTTGACATCTTTATATTTCCTTTAAATTAAATTATCATCAACCAAAGGTTGCATATCACCACGCCATAAGCGTGCATATCATCAAGGCGAGCGCCTTGCATATCATCAACACGAAGTGTTGCATATCACCAGTACTGCGGACTGCATATCATCACTGCTCTGCAGTGTATAAAACCTCTTCCGCTCTTTGCTTAAGACCTGCCGAGGATATTCGTGAGAGTCTTACCTTAGTTTTTCCGCCCTCTGTAAGAAGCACGAACGCGCGAGGTAAATCGGAGTCCAGATATTCAACTTCGCCGCGCGACTGCTTGTTATTTATAAACCTTTTGGTAATTGAAGAAACAGTCGCTGTATCGAGGTCAAAAATACCTATTATATCCTTCTTTTTCACACTTTTTCCATTACCTATGTGCAAAAACATATTTTCCCTCCTTAACGAGCATCACCTGGTCTGCAAAAGAGAAGTCCTCACCCTCACACGAGGTTATTATAATCTGTTTATCCTTCATACCGCATATCACGTACTTACGCCTTTGCTCGTCAAGCTCGCTTAATACGTCGTCAAAGAGAAACACAGGCTCCTCACCGTACATTTCTTTTATAACCGCACCCTCACCGAGCTTTATAGCTAATACTATCGAGCGCTGCTGTCCTTGTGAGGCAAAGCTCCTTGCGCTGACACCGTTAATATCTATCAGTAAATCGTCTCTGTGCGGGCCGTATAGCGAAGTGCCCACTATGCGCTCTTTATCAAGATTTTCGGTAAATATAAGCCTGTACTGCGCCTTTAAGCCTTCTGTGTCATCATTCTGATTTTCTGCATCGCACTTATATTCTGCCGTAACAAGCTCTTTTCCACCCGAGAGCTCGCTCGCAATTCTCGTTATATGCGGCCTTAGCATCTCCGTATACTTAACTCTGTCGCGCACGATATACGCGGCGTATTCGGCAAGCATCTCTGACCAGGATATAAGCTCACCCTCGTCAAAATACTGTCCCTTACTCGCTTTTTTTAAGAGCGCATTTCTGTTTTCCAAAATCTGCTTGTACTTTGAATAATTATCAATATAAGTGCCGAAAATCTGGGCGATAGCCACGTTTAGAAACGCTCGCCTTTCTTCAGGTCCGCCTTTAACAAGCTCAACATTGTCAGGGAAGAAAAGCACTGAGCGAAAATTGCCGACCAGCTCTCCCATTTTGGAAACCCTGTAGCCGTCCTTTATCCTGCGCTTTTCTCTTCCAAAGGACGCGTATTCAAGCGTATGCTCCCCGTCCTTATCCTCGTATTCTATAAAAAGGCGGAAGCCTTCTTCGTTAAAGCGCGTTAATTCCTTTTCCTCCGAGAGTCTGAACGATTTTCCGCGAGAGAAAAAGTATATTCCCTCCACTACGTTAGTCTTGCCCTGGGCATTGTCACCGTAGAAGAGATTAACTCCTTCAGAAAAGGTTATATCACATTCCTCAATATTTCGAAAATTCTGTGCCTTAAACCTTTTTATTTTCATCTTAACGGTATATTACTGTTGCTTTGAGGTATCATTCATTCTTACAGGCAAGACGAGATAGAAGTATTCAAAATCCTCGTCAGGCTCGCTTGGCTGAATAGTGAGCGCGTGGTTGGGGCTCTTTAATGTAATTATAACATTCTCCCCCTCCGCAACTCTTACACTGTTTATAAGGTATCTGCAGTTGAAGCCAATCTCGATGTCCTTTCCCTCGTGTACGCAATCCATCTCATCGTTTACGCCACCGTTTATCGAAGATGATGTGAGAGTGAGCGTCTGGTCCTCAACTATAATCTTAACGTAGCTCTTACCGCTACCCTGGATTTTCTCCTCTGCAATAAGGTTTGCTCTTTCAAGACCGGATAAGAGTCTTTCACGGTCAACGTTTACTACAATATCGTTATCCTGTGGGATAATTCTGGTATAATCAATATACTCTGAATCAATAACTCTTGTAAAGAATATTGTCGAGCCCTTTCTTATAATCGCGTGCTTGCGCGAGAGATAGAAATCTACGTTCTCGTCCTCTCCGTCAAGAAGCACCTTGGAAAGCTCTCCGAGCGCGTGGCCGGGAATAATGAATGAGTAATCAAGCTCTCCGTCAAGTGCAAGAGAGGAAATATCGCACTTAATCTTACACTTCGACAAAGTATAACCGTCGCAGGAAACTACGTCCATAACACCGTCACTGATTTTGAAGTACGCACCGCAGAGCATAGGTCTTGAATCACTCTCGGCAATGGAATGCGACACCTTGCTTATCATCTTGCGAAGCACCTCGCTCGAAACGACGAAACCACGCTCAGTAACAAGGTCGGGAAGATTTGGGAAGTCCTTACCATGAAGAACCGCAACCATTGAAAAGTGAGCCTTACCGCAATTGATTTCGCACACCATTTTCTCGCTTACGGATATGGTAATATCATCATCAGGAAGCACCTTTATAGTCTGATAAAATCTTTGCGCGTTAATAATATATCTGCCTTCTTCTTCGATTTCGACGCAATCGATAATCGCCTTATATCCCTTATTCATATCGTATGTCGATATTTGAATCTGATTATTCTCTAAGGTTTCGATCAGCACACCCTCTATCGACGGCACGGTATTTTTGTTTGAAACCGTACCCATAGCAATTGAGAGCTTAGATAACAACGTAGATTTAGCAATAGTAAATTTCATAATATATTCGTCCTTATTGAAATTGTAAATTTCTTGCGCGAAGAGCCATTATTCACTCTGTACGCTCCCTTTTGACAAGAGAAAAGTTATGTTTATTAGTTTGTAATTATTGTTGTTGTACTGTGGAAAATGTGGATAACTCCGATTAGCCTTGATTTTCCTTGCTTTTTTCGCTTGTTTTTTCCACATTTACGCTGTTGAATTCTTGTTCGTATTTATGGAATATTTATCCACAAAATTCTGAACAGTAAAACAACATTTTACCAACATTGGCTTTTCCACATTTCAACATCGTTTTGTGGAAAACTTTAGAACAGTACCGCCGTGTTTTTAATGTCGCGAATAAGTCTGCCTATCTCATTTTCGAAGTTATTGACGGTCTTGATGTTGCCTTCTATCTTCTCTATAGATGAGATGACGGTTGAGTGGTCTCGGTCGAAGATGCCGCCGATTTCCTTTAACGTCAATTCTGTCAGTTGCTTGATTATGTATATTGCAACGTGACGCGCGGTGGCGATGTTACCCGTCTTTTTCTTAGATTTGATATTTTCAATGCTTTCACCGTAGTAGTGACTGACGGTTGAGAGTATTCTCTCAATAAGCAGGTCGGTAGGGATATTACCCGGGTCGATGATTGAGATAATATCGTCAATGCTCTTCTTGGTGATTTCTCCGCCGGAGAAGGAGTACATCGCGTAAATTCTTTTTAGCGCGCCTTCAATTTGTCTGATGTTATTCTGCAAGCGCTCCGCCATATATTCAATCATATCGTTTGAAATGGTGAGGCCCATTGCATCAGCCTTTTTCTTGATAATGGCAATTCTAAGCTCGAAGCTCGGTGGCTGAACGTCGGCAAGAAGTCCGCCCTCAAATCTTGTACGGAGTCTGTCCTCGAGCGGCTTGATCTCCTTGGGCGGACGGTCCGAGGTCAGTATAATCTGCTTGTCCGATTCGTAGAGAGCGGAGAAGGTGTGGAAGAACTCCTCCTGAGTCTGTTCCTTGCCCGCCAAGAACTGAATATCGTCGATAAGCAGAACGTCGGCAGAACGGTATTTTTCTTTAAAGTCGCTCGTGTTACCGTACTTGATAGCTTGGATAAGCTCGTCAAGAAATGACTCACACTTCTTATAAACGATATTAAGGTCGGGGTGGTTCTCTCTCATATAATTGATTACAGCGTAGAGAAGGTGAGTTTTACCAAGTCCTGAGTGACCGTAAATGAAGAGAGGGTTATAGGTGTTAGG
>JAZQRW010000151.1:0-2848 GCA_045629765.1 Eubacteriales bacterium | reverse complement strand
TCAGCAAATTGATGCTACCGATGCAGAAAAACTGAAGTATCTATATAAAGATTTGTGCACTTGGCTGAATATAGACATAAATAAAATTCAGCAAGAAGCAGCAAAAGCAGAGCAAGAACGCTTACAAAAGGAGCAAGAATTGCAGGAGCGTATGGCTCAAGCAGAGGCTGCAAAAAAAGAATTAGAAGAGAAAGCTCGTATAGCAGAGGAAAAAGCCCGTAAAGCTGAAGAGGAAAGACGTATAGCAGAAGAAAAAGCCCGCAAAGCTGAAGAGGATAGGCATTTAGTAGAAGAAGCAAAACTCCATGCAAAAGAAACAGCAGACCCAGCAAAGCATACGATAGAAGAAGAATACGAACGATTTCGGCAAATAAAAAATGAACATGCAAAAACAGAATCGAGTGGAGTAAATATATTTTCATCCATTATAATGACGATTACTTTCGTTGTACTATTAGGTGTGATTATAGCTGTGTGTTGGTCGCCTTTTGCTTTGTATGGAAGATTTGCATCAAATAAGTTTGCGGAAAAAGGTCATGCGTATTTCTATGGAACCAATGAGGTGCAACAAGATTTTGCTGAAGCTGTAAAAAAATATAAGCATGCCTTAAAAGGTTCTAAATATACCAATCCTAATTATGGACAAGCATCGTATAATTTAGCACTATGTTATGAAGAAGGTTTAGGTATAGAGGCTAACAATGAAGAAGCTTTTAATAGGTATCTCAAATCAGCCCGTCGCCATTATATCCCGGCTATGTACACAGTGGCATATTGTTATGCAAATGGTGAATTAGATGTGAAAAAGGATAGTGTTAAGGCGATAAAATGGTATAAGAAAGCTTCAGCAGAGAATTTAGAGTTTAGTCGTGATGAACTCAAGAAGACAGCAATCGTTCGTGATGTGAAAGAAAAACACCATGAAATAATAATTCTTCCAACCAAAGTAAAGAAATGTGCTGTAACGACAATCGGTAATTATGCTTTTTCTACGTGTAGCATAAAATCACTGGAGATTCCAGAAGGGATAACTACTATTGAAAACTATGCTTTTGCCCAATGTGATTCTTTGGAAGAGATTGTGCTCCCTAATAGCGTTGTTTCTATTGGAGAGAACGCTTTCCAAGGATGTACTTCTTTGAGTAAGATACTTATTCCATCGGGTACACGAAATAGATTTGCATCAATGGCAGGATTGAAAGATATGGAAGATAAGTTGTGTGAAAATTTTTACGAGTAGTATTCTTCTACATATATATTATCACGCAAGAGCACGCCGATTTGGCGTGCTCTTGCTATATATAAACCATAGATATGAATAGCTATGAAATTACCACGAAAACTCTGAGTTGCTTAAGATTCAGCGACGATGTAGTCACATGCTTGCGTAATCATTCACAATCAACGCCACGAAACGCCACGAATCGCCTGCCGATGTGGCGTTTTTTTCGTAATTTTGTACCGTCAAAAGAAAATAGCGCGCATTTCGTAAGGGCACTTCTATAAATTGCTTTATGAAGATTTTGAAATTTATGCGTAGTAGATTTTTATGCGGAAGGAGGAAATAATGCGGGCATTATGACCGACTGACAATCAAAAAGATACAAGCAGAAAATCAAAATGTTATAAAAGTGCGATTTGAGTATTTAATGTTGAATTTTAAAAAAACGGGCAATTTATAGAGGTGCCCGTAAGATAATTCAAAATTCCTAATTCAAAATTCTTAATTCACTATGGCACGTTTTACACCCAACGAACTTTTCGATGAATTGCACGGAAAGTTGAGCGGCAAAAGCAAGTACTACGCCGCAGAGAAGTATGGAACGCAGTACACTGGCAAGATAGGCGAGATCACTGTACTGCCAACCGAGAAACAAACCCAGGTTCGCTCGCTGTTCGCAAGCACTTCGCAAAAACTAGCTACACTCACCGAAGAGGAACTAGCAGCCTATGCCGCAGCTTTCAATAAAGCGCCTGGCAAGTACAAGTCGCTGCGCGGCTACATCTTCGCACAAGAACGCAAGAAGCTGGAGTAGCGAAATACTCGTTAGAGAAGGGCGCCTCTCTAAACAGTAGCTCGCACAGCGAGCGTTCACTAAACACTAAACACTAAACACTAAACAAAACCCTTAACCCCCTCCCACGGAATGGAGGCCCTCCTCTTAAATCCCAGAAGTCCCCTGACAGGCGGGAACCGCCCCACGGCGTTAGAGTGAATGTATCGAGCACTATAATGATGATTAATCATCAGTCAGTGTGCGAGATGTAATGAACGATGGCGCTAACTAAATCAAAATTGACGAAGGCGATTTTGATTTAAGAGGAGGAATGGCGGTCGCCCAAATTCGTATTGCGAATTTCTTGCGACAAGCCAATTCCGACGATATATGGCAGGAAAAATCACTTACCTTGCACCGGTGGACAATGCATCGGGCAAAATCTTTGGCAAGAAGCAAAGTTTCATAGCTGTTACCCGCAGCTTTGGCAATCGCCGCCGCGGTTGCTCCGTTACTGGTCAACGCGACCTAGTCAATCACCCTTACACCGAATCTGAGGTGGCACAACAAACCAAGTTCGGTACCATCGCTCGCATGGTCACTGCCCGCATGGCTGACCCATCGAAGATGACCGAGGACCAACAGGCTTTCCGCGAGCAAAGCGAGTACGACACCATGCGTAAGTTCCTCTGGCACTTCATCGCAGCAGAACTGGAATACTAAGAATTTGTTTTTGTCTCCTTCTCGCTGCGTCAGGGCAAGGATAATATAACTACCTCCTTCTCGCTGCGCTCGAGAAATCTTATACAATCTTATAAACTCGCTACGCTCGCACACAGTACTCCGTAATA
>JAZQRW010000150.1:0-4705 GCA_045629765.1 Eubacteriales bacterium | reverse complement strand
GCAATATCGTGGGTCTCCCTAACGTGTGCGGGAAGTGTCCACACCTCAAAATTACAGATATTCCAGATAGTATCGGCAAGCTCGGGAAGATACTTCTCGTCCTCGGTAAACAAATACGCCATAAACAGAGTATTCATTCTGTTGCAATAATCGAAATAATCGTTTTCGTACTCGCTTCTGTTGCCCGTAGTAGCGTACAAATGGAGCTTGGAGAACCTAATTCGCGGCGGCTCGGTGAGAAGCAGCTCGTCTGCCTTCTCAACAGTTTTTTCTCTAGCCGCTTTGAAGTACGGATGAGTTCTTAACTGCTCTAATTTTTCATCGTTAAATGCCTTAAATACATTTCTTGAATAATACATAGTGCCGAAAAGCTCCTAATCAAGTAAACTTAAATGTAAAGGACATATTCTTTCCAAGTTTTTTAGGTGTTATGTCTACGTAATATATAGTTTTGGGCTTATTGATGATGAGTATTACCTCTTCACTGCCGATTGAAACGTCAAACTCGTCGCTGTTAAATTCAACCCTCGAGTCTGCACTCTTAATGACACCGTCATCAAATGTGATGGGCGAATGCGACACCAATCTTTCACGAAGCGCCGTAGGCACCTCGGTAAACTCGTAGGTATCTGTAAGAGTAAATCCGTCCTCGTCACACTCAAACTCACGCTTAAGTGAGTGAAGTATCGGAATATCGTAGGCGTGCTTCATATTAAACGAGAAACGGTTGCCCTGTATCTCATAGACCTCTGCCTCGCCTCTTTTGCCCTCCTTCTGCTCTTCACCGCAAATAACGGGTACAGAATGTCCAAGGGATGAACAAAGAAGATGTGAATAACGTGTTTCAGGCGCAAAATACTGTTTGGTATAAAGACCTGCACCGGTGTCGCAGAAGGTAATCACGTTATTCCTTGAAACTATGAACGAGCCTACGTCGTTGTGGTTATGGAACTCACCGTTGTGTCCTGCCTTAGCTCCGATAGCGTAATTCTTACCATGGTAGATAAACCACTGTACGTCCTCAAATATGTCGTTACCGATCTTAATTTCTTCCGTGGTGTAATCGGGATTGGTGCATATCAAGTAACGGAGCGAGGCAACAGGCTCGGTAAGAGGCTTATTGCTTCTTATTGGGAAGTCTGGATAATTAGCCTTAATCGTGTGTGCAACCCAGTTATCCATATTGTATCTTGATACTGAGGCATCAGAGAACGTAAGGCAATTGTTATTATCGTCAAGTATTACACGGTATGGGAAATATGCTATCTTCTTAACCTTTGGATTGTCAAAGTAATTGATTTTGCCGTCTGTGTAATCCTTAAGCATAGAGGCAAAGATAAGGAAGTTCTGGAATCCGTAATTCCAATATGAAATGCCCTCGGAGCAACAGCCATCGTCCTCAAAGCCCGAAAGGTAGAGGTCGATAACCTTCATCATACGTGGAATCTGCTTCTCAATCTCCTCGTCGGTCGCAATGTTGAGATACACGCACAGAACTCCCGCCATACAAACAGACGCCCAGTTGTGCTTCACGAACTCAAAGGGCCAATCCCTCTCGGCGTAAGAGTCGATGATTCTGTACTGTAATTCCGCCTTAGCGCGTCTTACAACAAGCTCGGGGAGCTTGTCACCGATATAATAAAGTACCTCGGACATATCCCTAGCAAGCGCAGTGGAGGCAAGGTCGAGAAAACGTCTTCTCTCCTTAATAGGTAAATTCTCGTCAACGTGCGCAGGTACGGTCCAAGACTCAAAGTTACAGATATTCCAGATTATATCCGCAAGCTCGGGCAAATATTTCTCGTCCTCAGTGATGAGGTATGCCTGGAAAAGATACTCCATACCGTAATGATACTGGTTATAATTAGACTGAAATATGTTTCTGTTACCTGTAGTAACGTACATGTGTATTTCTGAAAATCTTATGCGAGGGAGCGGTGTAGCAAGTATCTGTTCCGCCTTTTCAATAATCTTCTCCCTTACTTCTTTGTAGTAAGGATGATTTCTAATCTCATTAAGCTTTTCGTCATTGAATTCTCTGAATATTTTTCTTGGATAATTCATAATCGCTTCTAAACCTGTGCTTACATAAATTTAAACGTAAACGACATATCCTTTTCAAGTTTCTTTGGTGTAAAATCTACGTAATAAAGCGTCTTAAGCTTCTCGCCGTGAGCGTCCTCACTCGCAATATTTACGTTAAATTTATTAGCGTCAAAGACAAGTGTTGAGTTACCGCTCTTCACTACCCCGCCTTCAAGCGTAATAGGTAAGCATGACACAAATCTTTCTGTAATGGCGCTCGGTATCTCACTGAATTTATAGGTATCGGTGACGGTAAAGCACTCGTCCTCACAGTTAAAGTCACGCACAAGTGAGTCAAGAGTGTCTATTACGTACGCCTTCTTCATATCAAAAGTAAATCTATCCTCGTTAAGCTCGAGAATATCACAAATACCTCTGTTGCCCTCTTTCTGTTCCTCTCCGTTAATAATCGGTGTGGAATGTCCGCGAGATGAGCAAAGCAGGTGCTTATAGCGAGTTTCGGGGGCAAAATACTGCCTTGAATACGCTCCTATGCCGGGGTCGCAGAATGCGATAACGTCGTCCTTAGCAACTATAAACGAGCCAACGTCGTTATGGTTATGGAACTCATCGTTATGTCCTGCCTTTGCGCCAAGGTCATAATTCTTACCGTGGTGGACAAGCCACTGCACGTTTTCAAAGATCTCGTTATGAAGCTCAATCTTACCGCCTTCGTAATCGGGATTTACCCAGAAAAGACCTCGAATTTCATGAGGAAGCCTCTTCGTAGTAGGCTCGTTATCGAGAATTGGGAAATCGGGATAGTTAGCCTTAATGGTATGAGCAACGGAATTCATTACACGGTAGCCCATTCCACGGCTGTCGGAGAACGTAAGCGAATCCTTCTCGTTAAGGCGGACTCTGTATGGGAACATAGCAAGCTTACGAACCTTAGGATTGTCGAAGTAATTGATTTTGCCGTCGGTATAATCCTTAAGCATAGTGGCGAATATAAGGAAGCTGTAAAAACCAAATCCCCAATACGAAATACCCTCGCTGGAGCAACAGTCGTCCTCAAAGCCACCAATATAATTCTCAGCCACCTTCATCAAGCGGGGTAGCTGTGCCTCAATCTCCTCATCGGTTGCGATATAAAGATAAGTACACAGAACGCTGGATGCACAGGCAGGCGCCCAGTTGTGAGTTACCTTGCAAAATCCGTGCTCTCTTTTAGCAAAGGCATCAATAATTCTATACTGAAGCTCAGCCTTAGCGCGTCTTGTAACAAGCTCGGGAAGCTTGTCACCGATAAAGTATATAATCTCGGCAAGGTCACGTCCTGCACGTGTTGAGAAGAGCGCAAGATAGCTCCTGCGTACACCAATAGACAATTTCTCGTCAACGTGCGCAGGTACAGCCCACGACTCGAAGTTGCAGATATTCCAGATAGTGTCGGCAAGCTCGGGAAGATACTTCTCGTCCTCCGTAATCAAGTACGCCCAAAAGATAACGTTCATCCTGTCAAAGTACTCGTAATACTTATCCTGGTAAACGTATCTGTCACCTGTCGTCACGTACATATGAATATCGGAAAACTTAATTCTTGGGGGATCTGTGGCTAAAAACCTCTCAGCATCCTCAATTATCTGTTCCCTATTTCCTGCAAAATAAGGGTGATTTCTAATCTGGTTTAACTTCTCCTCGTTAAACTCACGGAATATTCTTCTTGGGTTATTCATAAGATTTTTCCTTGTTTAGTTAAATGAACTTAAATGTAAACGACATATTTTTCTCAAGTGTCTTTGGCGTAAAATCTACGTAATAAATGACGTTCGTAATCTTGCTTGTAACATCGTAGCTACCAAAGCTCACGTCGAATTTATCACTATCAAATACAATAGTTGATTCACCGCTCTTCACAACACCGTTATCAAGCGTGATTGGCAATCGTGAAACAAAGCGCTCGGTAAGTGACGAGGGCACCTCGCTGAATTTATACGTGTCGGTAAGAGTAAAGTACTCATCCTTGCAATTGAAGTCGCGCACGAGCGACTCAAGAGTATCGATGACGTACGCGTTTTTCATATCAAATGCGAATCTGCCCTCGTTTAACTCAAGAATATCGCAAGCGCCTCTGTTGCCCTCCTTCTGTTCCTCGCCATTGATTATAGGCGTGGAGTGACCGCGAGAGGAGCAAAGCATATTCTTATAGCGCGTCTCGGGCGCAAAGTATTGTCTATCGTAAACCGATGATCCACCCGGGTCAAAGAATGACACTACTTCCTTTTTGGAAACAGCAAATGAGCCGACGTCGTTATGGTTATGGAACTCATCGTTATGTCCCGCCTTTGCACCGACGGCGTAGTCATTACCGTGATATATGAACCACTGTTCTTTCTCAAAAATCGCATTTTCAAGCTCAACCTTATCCGTTATCTCATAATCGGGATTTGTACAGAATAAGAGTCTGCTGTTAGCATAGGTAAGCGGCTCGTTCTCAAGAATAGGATAATCGGGATAATTAGCCTTTAGTATATGAGCGATGTGCTTGCTTACCTTATAACCAAGTCCCGTGCTATCCGAGAAAGCAGGCGCATCATTCATATTAAGGCGCACTCTATAGGGGAACATGGCAATCTTTCTAACCATAGGATTATCAAAGTAGTTAATCTTACCGTCA
>JAZQRW010000149.1:0-1698 GCA_045629765.1 Eubacteriales bacterium | reverse complement strand
CGTAGCCAAGGCGGTAACAGCGTTGAAATCGAAAGAGGTAAACCGTATTATACTGACGCGTCCGGCGGTTGAAGCGGGAGAGAGACTTGGATTTTTGCCGGGTGATTTGCAGAGCAAGATTGACCCTTACCTACGACCCTTATACGACGCCCTATTCGAAATGCTGGGAGCGGATAATTTCCAAAGGTATATGGAGAAGGGGACCATAGAAATTGCTCCGCTGGCGTATATGAGGGGAAGAACGCTTGACGACTCGTTCATAATTCTTGACGAGGCGCAGAATACTACACCTGAGCAGATGAAAATGTTTTTGACCCGTCTTGGATATAATTCCAAGGCTGTCGTAACGGGCGACCTTTCTCAGACCGACCTACCTGGCGGTATCAAGAGCGGTCTATCGATTGCCGCAAGGATTCTTACGAATATAGATGGAATAGGTGTTTTCGAGTTTTCCGAGCGTGACGTCGTAAGGCATCAGCTTGTAAGGAAAATCATTAGTGCATACGATAAATTTGAGTCCGATGCAAGAAACAAGGCTCACAACAGAGATAACGAAAGGGATAGGAAAAACTAAGATGCAGGATATGCCAAGACTTTTGATAAATTTCAGCGCGACTGAAAAATTTCCGGAGATTGACTATTACCTAAAAATGATTATAAGGCGCGCGATTAGCGCAACGCTTGCGCACGAGGAGTTCCCGTTTGATGCGGAGGTATCGGTTACATTCTGCGATAACGAGTACATTCACAAGCTTAATAAGCAGTATAGAGGTGTTGACAGACCTACAGACGTTCTTTCATTTCCTATGTACGACGGCGCATTTGATGAGGCGGAGTGTCAGTTTGGTGCAACACTTGGAGATATAGTTCTCTCATTTGAGAGATGTCGCGAGCAGGCTAAGGAAATAGGCAATACCTTCCTTGAGGAGCTTGCCTTTTTGACCGTGCATTCGACGCTTCACCTTCTCGGCTACGATCACGAGCGCAGTCCCGAGGACGAGGAGGAGCAGTGCAGACTCCAGAAAGAAATAGTAAAGATGCTAGAGGTATAAAATGAAAAAGACAGCGTTTATAGCTATTGTAGGCAGACCCAACGTAGGTAAGTCAACACTGCTTAATTCAATTATCGGTGAGAAGGTGGCTATCGTTTCCAAGAAGCCCCAGACTACGAGAAACCGTATTACAGGTATATACACCGAGGGGGAAAATCAGTTTGTATTCCTTGATACCCCCGGCCTTCACAGCCCAAGAACCCGACTTGGTAATTTTATGGTAAAGACAACTGCCGAAACTCTTGGCGGAGTCGACAACGCCATTCTTGTCGTTGAGGCAAGGGAAGAGGTTGGCGATATTGAAATGCAGATTATAGACAGGCTTAAGGCTAATAAGATGCACGCTATCCTCGTTATCAATAAGGTTGATACCGTAAGAGCCGCTAATATTGCTAAGACAATTCAGTCATATGCTGAGACGTTTGACTTTGATGCGGTTATCCCGCTTTGCGCTAAGAGTGGTAAGGGCGTTGACGTTCTCCTTGATGAATGCAAGAAGTATTTATTCGAGAGCGATTGGATGTTCGACGAGGATATGATTACCGACCAGCCTGAGCGTCAGCTCGCTGCTGAAATTATAAGAGAGAAGATACTTCGTACGCTTGATGAGGAAATCCCTCACGGTACAGCCGTAACCATTGAGGAG
>JAZQRW010000148.1:0-1616 GCA_045629765.1 Eubacteriales bacterium | reverse complement strand
TAATTACACAGACGGTGTCGATTACGATGATATGAAATTCTTTAATTACGATATTTACTTTTTCGACACTCAAACAAACACGTTATATTATTTTCACAACAACATCTAAAGCTACCAGAAAATAAACGGTTTTTCTGCATTAATAAATCAAGGCGAAAGGCGGTATTCGAATATGAAAGGCAGGAAATTTACAGATCGTCGCACTTGGGCGGACGCAGTGCTTGAATCCAAGAACGGGGCAATTATTGTCGGAATTATAGCGATCGTTTTCGGTGTATTTTTCGCACTTACAACAGTTCAGAATAATCCGATCCCGCGCTCCGAGGCGGTTGCTTACTCGGGCGTGTTTCAGGAATACGAGGTTTGGGATAACAGCAGAACGATAATTTTCGCGGACGGCTCCTCATATGAGGTATATCCTCACACCGAAACAGAGGAATTCGCCGACACTATGAGGACGTTGCCGAAGGGAACAAAGCTTTATCTTTTGGTCAATCCCAATAGCGGATACGTTGTTGAAATCAGAGCGGGATCAAGAGAGCTTTTGAATTTCGAGGAGTCGCAGGCGGCGATAGATGCATATGACAACGGATATATTGGCATAGGTGTCTTTGTATGTTTTGCGGGTGTTTTCCTCATAGTATACGGCTTTGTTTCCTCCGATCACAAGAAAAAGGAAAAGAGCAAGCAAAAGAAAAAGGTAAGGCGCCTAGCGAGTGGGGCAGAGGACCTGCCGCTTAGAAATGCTGACCGAGACGTTAAGGCTAAGATCTTACTTAAGGCGCGCGCAGAGGACTATGAGATCTGCTATCGCAGAATAAAAAGCGTAAATGAGCTTGTTATCAATGGCGTTGTATACGATGAGATCAAGGGTGTTATGGAGTTTTCCCACAATCTCAGCGCGGTTGTGGATGGGCACACTATTGAGGCGGGACTTAGCGAGGACTGCTATAGCTACATAATGTTTGACGGTCAATGCCTTGCAAACAAGCAGCGCTGGATCTGATAAATAAGTAAGATTGCATTGAATAAGGGCACTTTGGGGTGCCCTTTTTGACTCTGTTGTGTGGTTTTAAGATTTTATAAGGCAAATTTTACCGGTTGTTATTGATTTTTGCGCGGATGTATGTTAAAATGTATATAATGTGTATATTATTGCCTCTAATTTGGCGGCAAATGCGCATAAGACAAGCTTTGAAAGGAAAAATGCTATGAAACTTAATTACAAACGCACTATCCTTGTTGGATTCGCGTTCTTCCTCATCTCTGCATTCTGGCAGGCGTATGATGCGATAGTTCCGCTTATCCTGACTAATCACTACGGATTGCCCCAGTCGGCTTCCGGTGTAGTAATGTCTATTGACAACGTTCTTGCGGTATTTATGCTCCCGATATTCGGTGCTATTTCCGATAAGGTCAACACCAAGCACGGAAAGAGAACTCCCTTCATCTTCTTTGGAACGATTGCGGCAGTTATCTCCTTCGTTGCTATGACATTTATAGACAACTATCAGCTCGCTCTTCTTGCAAACAACGGCGTTGCAGACGTTGAGGGTGCGCTTAAGATAACTATGGAGAATCCGCTCTCCCTTATAGGCTTTATTGCGACACTTCTC
>JAZQRW010000147.1:0-20702 GCA_045629765.1 Eubacteriales bacterium | reverse complement strand
GGCTGCTGCTTCTGCTTCCTTCGGCTACAACACTGACGAGATCGTATCCTCTGACGTTATCGGCTGCAGCTACGGCTCACTCTTCGATGCTACTCAGACCATGGTAGCTAAGATTTCTGACGACACATATCAGGTACAGGTTGTATCTTGGTACGACAACGAGAATTCTTACACATCTCAGATGGTAAGAACTATTAAGTATTTCGCAGAACTCGCTTAATTTTCGGCTTTCGTATTTCAGCATAAATCGCCGTTTCCTCACTTGACGTAGTTTTCTACGTCTGCGTTCGTCAGCCAACGATTTCTACTCAAAATCCGTTCGCCGAGGATGAGGGATATTGTGGTGTAAATCGCCGTTTCTTTGCTCGACGTAGGTAACTATGCTTCGGGTCGGAGAACGACTATTTCCACACAAAATTCGTTTTCCGGGTGGTGTAAATCACCGTTTCCTCATTTGACGTAGTTTTCTACGTCTGCGTTCGTCAGCTAACGATTTCTACTCGAAATCCGTTCACCGAGGAATGCGTGGGGGTTAGACATAAGCTAATTTATAAGAGGTACTGCATACGCAGTACCTCTTTTCTTTTTGTAAACATTTATAGCCAATACTTGACATTTATTGTAAACTACCTTATAATAGTGACAGTATATATTTTAAAGGAAGATAACTATGGACGATTTTGAGCGCTATAGCGATTATAATGAAATAGATGAGTCACCGAAAAAAAGCGTTGTGGGCTTAATTATAAAAATTGCCATTCTTGCACTCTGCTTGCTTGTTGCGATTGCTATGATTGTCAGGGTTGCTATGTTTGATTACTACCCCGACAGTATGAAAAAGCTTTACTTCAATGACACACTAACGGCGTATTATAACGCAAACGGCGGCAATCTTGGTGCTAAGACACAGAACCTGCGTGCGCCTTACGACGATGCCGATAAGGGTAATTTTTTTGCTGATAATCTTATAGTTATCGAAGGCGCGGGACAGATCCAGTTCTCTTTAAGGCTTAATACCTCGATTATTGATACTATCAAAAAGGATTACGGTGCTGACGTCGAGATTTCGGAGGATACATTTACCTTTGAGCTTTACCGTGACCCGAGAGTTGACGGCGATGAGAATACACCGCTCGTGGCTGAGAAGATAGGTGAGCTTACCTACTGCGGATACGACAGCTTTGCAATGTATCGATACTACAAGCTTGTGTTTGACGGTATTGATTTTGAAGCAGGGCTTGACACGGCGATTGAATGGATACGTGTTGAAATCAGTATAAATGGGGTTATGATGGACTCGCCGTATATGATTGCAATTTATGAAAATAACGAGGCGCACAGTAGATTTATCGACTATAAGCCTTCAAAAAGCGAGAAACCGTAATTGAATAAATGAAAACGCTTGTGAATTGGAATTGTCCGCATCACAAGCGTTTTTTATCTGTTGTTTTCTAGAATTTTATATAGTCTGTCAATGGTTTTTTCATCACATTCGGGAATATCTGTGAGAGGAAAGCTTATCCCCAAGCCCTCGTATTTCTCAAGGCACAGCTTCTTGAATGGTAGAAGCTCAACTCGACTGATATTGTCGTATGGCTCAATGATTTTTACAAGCCTTTTGATATCCCCGTCGTTATCGTTAAGCGTGGGTACTACCACGTGACGCACCCAAACCTCCTTGTTAAGCTCACGGCATTTATCTAAGAATTTAAGTGTATCACTAAGGCTTCCACCTGTATATTTTTGATAATCCTCGCCGCTTGTAAACTTAATATCTAGCATAATGAGGTCGCACATTGAAATAAGCTTTATTGCGCTATCATTTAACACGCTACCCGATGTATCGAGTGCAATGTGAAGTTTTGTTTGCGTTATTTGGCTAATTACATCACAGATGAACTCTGACTGTACGCATGGCTCACCGCCCGAGAACGTAACACCGCCATTCTTGATATATGGGTATAGCCTTATAATTTTCTCGGCAATTTCCTTTGAATCAACTGCTTCACCACCATCAACCTTCCACGTTTCGGGGTTGTGACAGTAGCTACAGCGAAGAGGACAACCGGAGGTAAAAACCACGCATCTTAGCCCGGGACCGTCAACCGTGCCGAGTGACTCTATTTTACTTACGTAACCAAGCATACGGCAACCTTATATTCTTTCGTGGAACGTACGGCTGATAACCTCTTTTTGTTGCTCACGCGTGAGCTTGTTGAAGTTCACGGCGTATCCCGAGACTCTGATAGTAAGGTTAGGATATAACTCGGGATTTTCCATAGCGGCAATCAGCTTTTCGCGGTTGAGCACGTTTACGTTAATATGGTGCGCATGCTTTAAGAAGTAGCCACCGAGGATTGCAACAAGATTATCGCGTCTTTCCTCGTCATTTTTACCGAGTGCTGAGGGGATAATCGAGAATGTGTTTGAAATGCCGTCTTGGCAGTCGTTGTAGCTAAGCTTTGCCACAGAGTTAAGCGAGCAAAGCGCACCGTTCTTCTCTCTGTTGTGCATCGGATTTGCACCGGGAGCAAACGGCTCACCTGCCCGTCTGCCGTCTGGTGTTGCGCCCGTCTTTTTACCGTAAACTACGTTACTTGTTATGGTGAGCGCGGAGAGCGTATGCTTAGCATCTCTGTATGTGGGAGTCTTTCTTATCTGCTCAATGAAGTTGTGCAACAGATTTTTAGCAATCATATCGACTCTGTCGTCATCGTTGCCAAACTTGGGGAAATCGCCCTCAATATTGTAATCGACTATAATGCCGTTTTCATTCTTTATCGGCGTAACCTTAGCGTACTTGATAGCCGAGAGGCTGTCCGCGATAACCGATAGACCTGCTACTCCAAGAGCCATAAGACGCTCAACGCTGGTGTCGTGCAGAGCCATTTGTATATTCTCATATGCATACTTGTCGTGCATATAATGAATGATGTTAAGGGTGTTTACATACTCGCCTGCAATCCAAGACAGGTATGTGCTTAATCTATCCATTACCTCGCTGTAATTTAACACGTCACCCTCGTAAACGGGCATGGACGGGCCGATTTGCAAATTATAAACCTCGTCAACACCGCCGTTTAGCGCCATAAGAAGAACCTTGGGAAGATTGCATCTTGCGCCGAAGAACTGCATTTGTTTGCCAACCTTCATAGCGCTGACACAGCATGCGATTGCGTAATCGTCACCGTAGCTCTGGCGCATGAGGTCATCGTTCTCGTACTGTATCGAGTCTGTATCAATTGAAACCTTAGCACAGTATCTTTTAAAGTTTTCGGGGAGCTCCTCTGACCAAAGAATAGTCAGGTTAGGCTCGGGGGAAGAGCAGAGATTATAGAGCGTGTGAAGAATTCTATATGAGTTCTTGGTTACAAGGGTTCTGCCGTCCTTACCCATACCTCCGACCGCCTCGGTAATCCACATTGGGTCACCGCCGAAGAGCTCGTTGTATTCGGGCGTACGAAGGTGTCTTATCATACGAAGCTTGATAACGAGCTGGTCGATAAGCTCCTGAGCCTCGCTCTCGGTAATTACACCGTTCTTAAGGTCTCTTTCAATATAAATATCAAGGAAAGTGCTTGTCCTACCGAGTGACATAGCCGCACCGTTTTGCTGCTTGTTTGCTGCAAGGTATCCAAAATACAGCCACTGTACCGCCTCTTTTGCATTGGACGCGGGAAGCGAAATGTCGATGCCGTAGAGCGCCGCCATGGCCTTTAAATCCTCAAGAGCCTTTATCTGCTCGTAAAGCTCCTCAAGCGTGCGAATCTTCTCTTCATTTAACACGCCCTTGCCCAATTCGGCCTTATCACGCTTTTTTTCTTCAATAAGTCTGTCTATTCCGTATAGAGCAACTCGTCTGTAATCTCCTATAATTCGTCCTCTGCCGTACGCATCGGGAAGACCTGTCAGAATACCTGCGTGACGCATATTACGCATAGTTTCGGTATATGCTCTGAATACGCCGTCATTGTGCGTGGTTCTGTATTTGAATTCGTCCTCAATTTTATCAGAGAGCTTATATCCGTATGCCTTGCAAGCAGAGCGAGCCATTCTAATACCGCCAAATGGGTGTACGGTACGCACCAAGGGTGCTGAAGCCTGAAGTCCTACGATAAGCTCGTTTTCCTTATCAAGATATGCCGCAGGGTGACTCGTAAGAGTTGATACTGTTTCCGTATCAACGTCGATTGCGCCTCCGCGCTCACGCTCAAGAGCTTGCAGCTCCTGTAGCTTATCCATAAGGCGCTTAGTACGCTCTGTTACTCCTGCAAGGAATGACTCGTCACCCTCGTAGGGGGTATAGTTGTCCTGAATAAAGGATCTTACGTTTATTTCATTTTTCCAGACGTCACCGGTAAAACCGTTCCACGCCTCGAAAGTATTCACAATATTATTTTTCGTCATTTAAAACTCCTTTGCGTTGACAAAAACTAGTGAAAACACTATATATAGTATCTTACCCATATATTATACCATATATGTAGTGTTTAAGTCAATGTAAAATAAGTGCAGAAAAGTAACGAAAAACCATTGCGTTTTTTAGTAAATGCTTACCTTTTCGTCAATTCTTTAACAAATTCTTCAAAGCTTTTCGGAGCGTCAGTGCTATTTGCGTCAATGAGCTTGGTGAGATTGTCAAATCGCAGAGCTCTTTCACGCGAAATTAAAAAGTTCTCAATCCAATATATGAATTTTGTGCTTGGGCTTAAGTGCTCGAGCTTTTTCATTCTCATATACATCGGCGTACCGTCCGATGCATCACGCCAGGTGTCAACGAATGCTACGTCGTAATTTTCACTTGGCATATCATATTCGGCATAATAGAATGCGTCGGCATTGATGATTTTCACCTTTTCGGGATGCGAAAATTGCGGGAGAATGTATTTTTCAAATAGTCTTATAACGTTCTCGGATTTTTCTATTACTGTAATGCTTGTGACATCGTTCTTCTCACTGCACATATAGGTGTAGTAACCAAGTCCCAAGCCGAAGGTTATGACGTTTCCGTGAGCGTCTTCTATTGCTTGCTCTGAGGTATCGAGGTCAACGGGGGTAAGTGTCATCCATTCGTTATCGTCCTCCAGCACGGCAGGGAAGGAGAACTCCTCCTCGAAAAATCCGAGAGGTGGTATCTCGCGAAAATCATTTTTTATAATCAAATCATCGCAAATTACAGCACGGTATGGGGGGTAATGCTCTTTTTTTAACTCCCAGCTTCCGTCTTTTACCTCGGGAATTGATATGTTTTTGTAGTATTTATTTTCGGTATAGCGGTGTGTGTCGAGCAGTCTTACCGACTCGGAGATATACTCTCTTGCGATGCGCCGGTCCTCGACATTGTTCTCGGTATCCAGAGCAAACAACTCACATAAGAGCGCAATTAGGGCACTTTTTTTATCGATGCTCTCGTCGCAAATTTGGTCAATTATATCGCTCGTTATAATTTCGGGAAATCTCTCAAGATACGTAGCGTACATTCTGGTTACGCGATAATTCAAGTCAACGGTATCACAAAGTCTATGTAATTTATCTAAGTCTTTAGGTTGCATAATGACTCCTTAAATGTTGTTAAGTAAATTATATCTTTTTTTCATCTTAAAGTCAACGAAGACGTGTTAATAATTTTTAATACATATGAAAACTTGACTTTAGGGGTAAAATGTAGTATTATATATCTATGAATTGAAACACGTATTGGAGTATGATATGAAATTAGCCGAAATGCTCGTAAAAGGGCAGTTGGAGCTGACAAAGCCGATTGCTGATGGAACAACGCTTGAAATTTCGCGTAATTTTCAAGATAAAATAGGTAAGCTCATGCATTTCGCTAAAAGACGCGACGTGATATTGCATAAGCCACTTTCCGAGGATGCACGCGGAGCTTTACTTTTGCCTCGCGACGAGCTTCGCGGTGGCGTGATTTTATATATGCACGGCGGCGGATACACATGCGGTACTCTTGAGTACGCTAAGGGCTTTGCCTCAGTGCTGTGCCACGAGTGCGGAATGCGCGTTATGTGCGTTGATTATAGACTTGCACCGGAGAACCCTTTCCCATCCGCGCTTGAGGATGCATTCCTTGCTTATAAGTCACTTATTGACGCAGGAATACCGGAGGAAAAGATTATACTTGCCGGCGAGAGCGCAGGCGGCGGTCTTTGTTATGCCCTGTGCCTGAAATTAAAAGAAGAGAATATGAAGCAGCCTGCCGGAATAATTGCTATTTCCCCTTGGTGCGACCTCACCCTTAGCGGTGAATCCTATCAGCATAATAAGGAAGCCGATCCGTCCCTGACTCGCGAGAGACTTTGCTATTTCGTCAACTGTTATCTCGGGAGAGAACAGAGCGTAAATACTAAGCTCAGTTCCTATAAGGAGCTTGATACCGAGGCGGTTGAGCTTGCAAAGAATCCGTGTGTTTCGCCTCTTTTTGCGGACCTTTCGAATCTTCCGCCATCGCTTATTTTTGTCGGAGGGGATGAAATTTTACTCTCTGACGCGTTTATAATGTCGGAAAAATTGAACGAATATTCTTCATCCGCCAATCTTATAGTTAAGCCGGGCATGTGGCATGCTTATCTGCTTTACGGACTTAAGAGTAACCGTGATGATTTTAAGCGTATAAACGCCTTTATCCGCGAACGCATGCCTAAAAACAATGAGAGAAAGTTAAGATGGATGCATCTTGATAATGCAGCTAAGATTTATCCCGCTGCCGCTACGTCGAGATGGAACAATATTTATAGACTCTCAGCAACGTTAAATGAGATTGTGGATAAGCAGATTTTGCAATCCGCGCTTGACGTTACGGTCAGACGTTTTCCTTCAATCGCCGTTAGACTGCGAAGAGGCGCGTTCTGGTATTATCTTGAGGAAATTAAACACGCCCCTACGGTACAGGAGGAAAAAGCATCTCCTCTTTGCCGTATGCCGTTTGATGACATACGTTCCTGCGCTATACGCGTTATTGTGTATAAAAAGCGAATAGCGGTAGAATTTTTCCACGCAACCACCGATGGTAATGGAGCTTTAGTGTTCTTAAAGACACTGCTTGCTGAATATCTTACTCAGAAATACGGTATCGATATTCCTTGCGAGAACGGCGTTCTTGATAGACTTGAGGAACCCACTAAGGATGAATTGCGCGATGAATTCCCACCGCACAAGGCACTGGTTGGTAAGAGCAGACAGGAGAGTAATTCTTACAGAATTTACGGAAGTCTTGAGGAAGGCGGCTTTTGTCACGTTACCACCTTTATGCTGAATGCCAAGGAGCTTTTGAACAAAGCTCACGAATGCGGCGTTACGCTCACCGCTTATCTTGCTGCGTTGTTTATAAAGGCGGGAATAAATTTGCAAAACGAGGATACACCTTTTAAAAGGCAAAAGCCTGTAAAGGTGCTTGTGCCCTGTGATTTGCGCCGAGTATTCGGCGTTAAGACGCTTCGCAACTTTGCACTTTACTCAACTCCGGGTGTCGACCCGCGACTTGGTGAGTATTCGATAGATGAGCTGGCGCAGATAGTTTCTCACACCTTGCACCTTGATATAACTCCCAAAAATATGTCAGCACGCATCTATACCAACGTTAAGGATGAAGAGAACATGCTTTTGAAGCTGACACCGTTGTTCTTAAAGAATATCGTAATGAAGCTGGTATTTTTGATGGTTGGAGAGAAAAAGTCGATGCTATCCTTATCAAATATCGGCAACGTCACATTACCTGAGGTTATGAAGGATTATGTTGACAGGTTTGACGTAGTGCTTGGAGTACAGTCAGATGCACCTTACAATGCAGGTGTGATTTCATATAAAAACTCTCTCAATATCAATATTATAAGAAATATAAAAGAGCCTCGACTTGAATGGGAGCTTTACAACGTCTTTAAAGCACAGGGAATTCACGTCAAGGTTGAGAGTAATTCAAAAATAGATTCTAAGGAGTAAATATGTACTGTGTAAAATGTGGCGTCGAGCTTGCCGACAGTCAGGATAAATGTCCCCTTTGCCTGACGCCTGTATATTATCCGAATAAGGATAAAGATGCGGATAAGCCGTATCCACCCAAAAACAGAGTTAACGACCAAGTAAGCACCAAGGGATTTTGCTTTATCGCGACGTTCCTTTGCTTTATTGCTATGGTTGTATGCGTTGCGTGTGACATTCAGTATGATACGCGTATGAGCTGGTCCGGATACGTAATAGGAGCAATCGTGCTTTCGTACGTCATTGCGATTTTACCTACTTGGTTTCGCAGATGGCATCCTATCATCTTTATACCCTGCGATTTTCTTGCAATAGCCTTATTTTTAATGTATATATGCTATGCTACGGGAGGAAAATGGTTCTGGAGCTTTGCACTTCCGCTTACTGCCTCAATAGCACTTATAGTCAGCACGGTAGTTATACTTTCGACTACGATTAGACGTGGCTATCTTTATATTAGCGCAGGCGCGTTCATTGCAACAGGTTGGTTTTCAATTCTCATTGAGTTCCTATCCAATATCACATTCCCATCGTACAAGAACTCTTTTACTTGGAGTCTTTATCCTGCAATCACGTTGACTCTTTTTGGAATTATGCTTATAGTTATCGCGATTGTTAAGCCCTTCCGCGAGTCACTTTCGAAATTCTTTGCATTCTAATTTTGAACAATAATAAAAGATGAAATAAAAATAGTGCTGTCGCATTTAGGCAGAACCAAATAAAAAACGGCAGAAGCATTGTTATATAAAAACAGTGTTTCTGTCGTTTCTTTATGCAAATTTAAAGAAATTAAGGTTGAAAACCTATGGTTTTCTTCGTTTTCATCAAATTTTTTTGTTTTTCCTCGTTGCCTCACTCGGCGTACTTTTGTACGCTTCTCGCTCGTCAGCCAAGGATTTCTGTTCCAAATTCGTTCGCCCCGAGGTTCTGTTCTCATTAAGAATTCGCTAAAACTACAATTTTTACTATGTTGGCCACATTCTTGTCTTGATTTATTTAAATTCTTAATGAGACAGCCCCGTTTTTGTGGGTTACGTCTAAATGACGCAGACCCGAACTTGTTCAATTTGAAATTTGGTATTAACCAAAGTTATGCTCGGGAAGAGTAGTGCCGTCGTTATCTACTTCGCGCTCCTCGCCACAGTTGTTACAGGTTGTATCCTGTCCATTGGAATAAACATGCTCAAGCTCGCTCTCGGGTCTTGTGTAATTACAGCCTTCGCGCTCACAGGTAGCATCACAACTATGTGAGAATGAGTGCTCAAGATCACTTTCGGGTCTTGTGTAGCCACAGCCCTCGCGGTTACAGGTAGTGTCACAGTCGTGAGTGAACTCGTGTACAAGCTCGGTCTCGGGTCTTGTGTAGTTACAGCCTTCGTTATCACAGGTAGCGTCACAGTCGTGAGCATATACGTGTACAAGCTCGCTCTCGGGTCTTGTGTAGTTACAACCGTTGTCGCAGGTAGCGTCACAGCTATGTGTATACTTGTGACCGGTCGCAGCAATCGCTTGATAGCCTACTGTATGCTCGCAATTGCCATTTGTACAAGCCTGATATGCTTCCCAACCATTATCGGTACAGGTAGGTGCTTTAGCGGCAACGTTCTCAAGATTGTGTGCATCTGGATCTATAGGAAGTATGTTTTCATCATATGTTGAGTGGCTACATCCATCACGCTGACATACAACGTATGCGTTCCAACCGGTTGCTACACAAGTAGGAGCCTGTGCCTCAATGGTCTTAAGGTCGTGATTGTTAGCATCCTTAGGAATTACAACGGGCTTGCTGATTACGTTACCACTTGCGTTGATGTATGCATTACATGCAGGGTCATCACACTGATAGTACTCCTCAGTACCGGTGGTGGTACAGGTAGCAACTACCTTCTCATGATAAGTCTTTGATGTATGCTCGCAAGGATATACAAACTCGCTCTCGTTAAGACCACATACGCAAACACCGTTGGTGAAGGTATGTACAAGCTTTTCTGTATAATCGCCGCAGTGGCAGGGATTCCAGTGATAAGAAGCATCCTTAGCATAAGTCTCACTGTATGTGTGACCGGTAGCAGGACGTGTTACCTTATCCTGAGTGTCATTACATACGGAACACTCCTTATATGCGGTGTAACCGGCAGTCTCACATGTAGGATCAAGACCTGCCTTATCCTCGTAGCTGTGTCCTAAAGCCTTGTACTCTTCGTGCTCTTCTACATAGCCACAACCCGCATTAGTACATTTCTCATACTGCTCCCAACCGCCTTCTGTACAAGTAGGCGCCTGAGCCGGAACGATTGTACCGGAGTGACCGGTTGCCTTAATCTCGGAGTATGTAGAATAATCACAGTTGTTACATGTCTTGTATGCATTGTAACCGTTAGTGACACAAGTAGCAGCAAGACCATCGTGATTAACGAGTGAGTGTGGAGCTAACTCAAGAGCGGGAACTTCATCAAGAACCTCTGTTGCAAGAACATTTGCAAATATCTTGCCGCAAGAGTTACACTTGAAGTACTTGTCGGTACCTGCTACCGTACAGGTAGACTCAACTCTTGCAATCTCTGTAACGTCGTGCTCTACGGTTCTTACCTGTGAGCAATGATTACATACAGTATCTTCGCAGTTATCGTAGGCGTGTGCGGTAGGAACGATAGCAAGCTCGTTCTCAGCGTATGTTGAGTAACTGCAATTAGTACACTTCTCATAAGCGTTCCAACCTACTGCAGAACAAGTAGGAGCCTGCGCCTCAACGGTGGTAATATCGTGCGCAACCGCTTCTCTTTCTTCGCCGCAGACGCTACAAGCGGTATCGTCACAGCTGTTATAGGTGTGAGTAGCTTCTGCTCTTTCTTCACCGCATACGTTACAATCGATGTCTGCACAGTTGTCGTAAACGTGTCCGCTATCGCTTCTTACGTCACCGCAGACATTACAGTCTGTATCTGTACAGCTATCATAAGTGTGAGCAATCGCGGTTCTTTCTTCTCCGCAGTTGTTACACTCGGTATCTGCACAGTTGTCGTAAACGTGCCCATCACACTTCTTTTTACATGAAGAGAATGCGAGTGCTAAACACAAAATAAGCACTACAACCAAAATAATCTTTCTCATTTTTTTCCTCCATAGTGTTTTTTTGATAGGCTTTCGCACTTGATAATACGAAAGCATAGTTATCCAATAGCATTTTAGCATAACTCAAAATATTTTGCAAGTACAAAATAGATTTTATTTTCTCTATGTGTATAAATTTGTATAAATACACAATTTTATATGGCAGTGTTTGTGTAACATTACTTTAAAAGGGTGTTGAAAAAAGGTACAAGATATGTTAGAATAGTGATATGAAAGTTTTAGGGGGACGGTTATGATAAAACAGGAAATCAAATCGTTTATTATGAATTACTCAAATGAACTTAGTGCGCTTGAGTGCGCTATTCCATGTTCAATGTATTCTACCTTAGCCAACCACGGTATAATAGCCAATCCGTATGAGGAAAAAAACGCAATGGATTTCGCTGATTGCTCGGAGCACGGTGTTAGCTTTATATCACGATTTAGGGTTGATGAGAGTATTCTTTTGAAGGCTAACATTGACTTGCGCATTTCCATGCTTGATACGGTTGCCAAGATCACCCTTAACGGACAAAGGATAGCTGAAGTATCGAATTTTCATCTGACACATAATTTTAATGTCAAAAATATGCTCGTCAAGGGGGAGAATACGCTCGAAGTTGAGATTTTACCGCCTTCTCCCAAAAACTGCCGTAAGCCGAGGTATATGTACGGAACACAATTTTCCCCGCGGCTCCTTGATATGGGAATATACGGAGAGGTAGCTCTTGTCGCATACGATCAGGGATACATAGAGTCTATAAGATTGCAGCAGGAGCACAGTGACGATGCCGTAAAGCTTTCTATAGAGCTTGACACGGTAGGCAATACCAAGGGAAAATATGCTGTAGCGACTCTTGAATCGCCCGGCGGTAAGGTTTATTTCGGAGCATTTCATAACGGTAAGAGTGTCATCAACGTGACCTCTCCCAATCTTTGGTGGCCTGCAGGTATGGGATCGCAGAGCCTTTACCGCTTGAGTGTAAACCTCTACTCTGACAGTGATATTATTGATACTAAAGAAATAAAGGTAGGTTTAAGAGCCTTAAGCATCGATAATGGCGAGAAAGAAGAAAATGTAAGTATCAATGGCACTCCTTATTTTTCAAAGGGTGTCACCTTCGTGCCCACAGATTCAATAGTACCTTACGCTGATAAGCAGAGAGTTCGCAAGATTCTGGAGTCTGTAGCGGATGCTAACTGTAACACCGTGCGTGTCAGCGCGCTCGGCTACTATATGCCTGATTATTTCTACGATTACTGCGATGAATTGGGACTAATGGTCTGGCAGGATGTTATGGTACTTAGCAATATTACCGACGGTGTTAACAGCGAAGAAATTGAGCGGGAAATTAAGGAAAATATATCAAGACTTTCGTATCACGCCTGCTTTGCCAGAGTTGTTGGTGCGGTTGACGTTGAGAGGGCTTGTCTACCGCATTCGGAGCTGGATAATCACTCGTTCATTGAACTATATGAGTCCTACTATGACGACACGGTGCGGTGCTTAGTCGAAGGCATGGACGTTCAATACAGCATTGCACTTCCCAAGACAGTGCGAGATGGATACTGTTCCAACACCTCTCTATGTGACGTTGCGGACAGTATGGCTCTTGTTTCGATTCCCGATGTAAAAACACTGCGGGAAATATCAAAAAGTGATAATATAAACCTGCTCTCTCCCGTAATGGAGGCGCATCAGCTTGCAAGAACGGACAACCTATCATTTATTGTGCATAGCTTCAATAAATATCTCTATCCTACGACACTTGATACCTTGGTTTATGTTACACAGCAAAGCGCTGCTGAGGAGATAAAAAATTTAATTGAAAAAGCGCGCATTAGCAACAATAAACGCGCACTCTTTATGTCGCAGGCGAATGATACGTGGTATGGTATTTCACAGTCTGTTGTTGACTATTTTGGCAGATGGAAGGCGAGCAGCTATATGCTAAAGCGCGAGTTTTCGCCAATTCTCGCCATCGCCGAGCAGATAGACAATGATATCGTATTTTACGTGAGCAACGATACGGATAGTGCAATAGACGCCACGCTCCGTTATTCTGTAATTGATAATCGAAACGTACCGGTACTTACCGACAATATGCCGATAAAAGTCGGCGCTTTCGCTACCGTCGAGGTGCTGAGAAAGGATTTGTCAAAAACATTTTTAAAATACGAAGACGAATGTTATTTGTCTTTTGAGGTCGTAGAAAATAGCAATGTGCTATCTAAAAGTACACTTTTATTTACAAAATGCGGTGAAAAAACGGCAGTTAACCAAAAATCATTCAAATTATTGAAGCCTAGTATAGAGTGCAATATAACCGGAACAGGCTGTGAATACACGCTGACGTACAAGGCTGACGTTTACGTGAAAAATCTGGAGTTTTCATTCAAGGATACCGATTGTATATTTGAAGATAATTTCTTTGACGTCACTGATACGTATTCACATAGGCTGAGATTTAAAACTGCAAAGTCGACTACTATGGCGAAGCTAAGCCGCGAGTTAAAGATACAATCCGCTTATGATGTCGGAAGATAATAAGTTGCATTGATGAAGCGAGTACGCAGAAAAGAGGAATGAAAATGAAAAAACTTTGGGCAGATTTTAAGAAATTTATTACGCGCGGCAACGTTGTCGATATGGCAGTCGGTGTAACCGTGGCCTCGGCATTTACCGCTATTGTTACCGCGTTTTCAAAAGGGGTAATAACACCACTGATTGCATTGGTTACCGGTGGTTTTGATTTATCTAACTGGGACACTAAAGTTCGTGATGCGGTTTTAGATGATACCGGTGCTGAGTTAGCTCCCGAGATCGTTTTTGCATGGGGTACTCTCTTGCAGAAGATAATTGACTTTTTGATTATTGCGTTGGTGCTGTTTATCGTTTTGCGTATAGCGTCGGGAATATCTGCTCGTTCTGCTAAAATTCGTGAGGAGCTTCAGAAGAAGATAAATCACGATCAAATTGCGAAGCTTGAGGCTGAGAAAAAAGCTGAGGAAGAAAAGCAGAAAGCTGAAGCTGAGCAGGCAGAAAGACTAGCTCGTGCGAAAGAGGAGCTTTGTCTTGAAAAAGAACGCAGAGCTGAAGAAAGATTGGAGCGCGAGGAGGCTCTTCTTCGTGAAATCAGAGATATTTTAAAAGGCAAGGATAACTGATATGAATGAAAGAGAAGTAAGGGAAATAAGACGAAGGTTTAAACCTGAAAAAAGTAATATCCCGACGATTTACGGCTGTTTTGTAAACGAAAGTAAACAAATTATCGCAAATTTTGAGCAATCGATAATTCTTTCTGATACCGATGAAAGTGAAAAATTGCTTAGGGCTATGAAGAAAGTGCTCTCCGGCGGACTCGGCACAAACCTTATTGATATTGAGTTTAGCACAAAGCAAGTTCTTGAGAGTGAGAAGCATAAGCTGCTCACCGAGCTTCGCAATTGTAAGCTCACCGACAAGACCTTGCGAGATAGCTTTTACAAGCAGGTGATTGAATGTACCGAGCTTGATAGCAGCTACTGTATTCTTCTTGCCTGCGACGTTTATGACGTTTTTACACGTGATAACGAAGGTGAGGGAGAGTCGTCTACTGTATTTCCTTACATCGTATGTGGCATTTGCCCAATAAAAAATACGCCGGATACCTTGACGTTTCGTGAGTCTGATAAGCTCTTCCATTCGCTCTCGGCGGCGTCTGTTTTAACATCTTGTGAGCTTGGATTTATGTTTCCTGCTTTTGATGACCGTCAAGCGAACATCTATCACGCTCTTTACTATACGAGAAGTCTTTCCAACAATCGTGCAGGGTTTATTGACGGAATTTTTGGCACGCTACCTCCGATGCCTACAGTTATGCAGCGCGCCACCTTTAACCAGTGCTTGAAGGAGGGGCTTAAGGATGAATGCGATTTACAGCTCGTCAGAGATGTTCACCGCGAGATTTCCGAGCTTCAGCAAATCCATAAGGAAACTAAAAATCCTGAGCCTTTGCTCATATCGAGTGCAATGGTGACACAGATACTTGATAATTTAGGCGTAGAAGAGCAGGAAATTCAGGAATTCAAAAAGGTGTTTGACCGTGATTTTGGTGCAAACGCCGAATTAGCCCCGAAGAATATGATAAATGTCGGGAAATTTGAGCTAAAATCACCTAATGTCACAATTAAAGTTAATCCCGAACATACCGACCTCGTATCCACGCAGGTGATAAACGGTGTAAAATACGTACTTATCCGTGCTGAAGAGGGTGTAGAGGTAAATGGTATTGACGTTTCTTTTGAAAAATAAGTTAAAAATTAACAAATATTAAATGTTAACAAAACGTTCATAAATAATTCGCAAAAAATATAATCTAATATGTTAGAATGCTTTCATATATATATCCAAGGGGAAAATATGAAAGCATTTTTTAGTAGAAATAAGAAGGGATTACTTAAGCTTTGCGGTGCGCTTTTGGTGGTTGTCGCGATTTCATTGATAGCGCTGGCGATATTTACACTTACGGGTGTTGTTTATTATGATGACGGATTGAAAATTCAAGCAGACATCTTTGATGATTTTAAAAAGTCATTTGGTGGCTGGATGAGCTTTATGTTAATGCAATCGGTGTTTACAATGCTGCTTTGCTTTATCCCGGGCGTTTCAATGGCATTTATTATTCTCAGCAATCAGCTTTACACCGATGATGTTTCGGCATTCTTGCTCTCATTTACCAGCGTTATTATTTCGAGTCTTGTTATGTATCTTGCAGGTAGATTTGGCGGATATAAGATTTGCGAGCAATTTCTAGGTAAAGAGGACTGTGTAAAGGCAACGGAGCTTCTTCGCAACAAGGGTACTGTGTACTTTCCGCTTATGATGATGTTTCCGTTCTTCCCGGACGAAGCCTTGGTTATGATTGCAGGTACATCGAGAATGTCGTTAAGGTGGTTTTTGCCATCTATAATTCTTGGCAGAGGCGTGGGAATTGCCACAATAATTTTTGGTATGTCACTTGTACCGTTTGAGAGCTTTAGCGGCCCTTACGACTGGATAGTATTTATTACGGTATGCGCCTTCTGGATGTTTGCTATGTTTAAGGCGGCTCGTCTTTTAAATAAAAAGATGGAAGAAAAGCGCAATGCCATAAAGGAAAAGGATAGGACTACTACCAACGTGTAAGGTAAAAAAACTGTGGTTCTTAAACTGAAAAACAAATAAAAAAGCAAGAGATTAGAAGTGTTTTTTCTACTCTCTTGCTTTTATTTATTGGATTAAAGTAAACTATGATTTACAAAAAAACTTATTCAGCGGTATAATTATCGAAATAGCCCTGGATATAAACTATAGGCGTACCCTTATCGCCCGAGCCTGTCGTAAGATCACAGAGTGATCCGATAAGGTCGGTCAGCTGTCTTGGAGTAGTGCCCTCTGATGCCATATTACCGACAAGATTTGTGTCCTTCTTAACTATTCTTTCCTTGATAGCCGTCTTCAGCTCTTCGCCCGAAAGGTGGGCAAAATCATTATCCGCAAGATACTTAAGCTTAAGCTCGTTTGGAGTACCCTCAAGTCCCTTGGTGTATGCAGGAGAAACCACCGGGTCAGCAAGCTCCCAGATCTTACCTACAGGATCTCTGAAGGCACCGTCACCGTAGATTAGAACCTCGACGTTCTTGCCCGTCTTTGCCAAGATCTTTTTCTGTATTTCATCAACGACTCTTTGACAATCTCTGGGGAAGAGCTTAACCTTATCCTCAGTTGATTTATTAGTACCGAGAAGTCCGTACTTTTCATTGTAGCCGCTACCGTTCACCGATTCACGAAGTATTTCGTCAAGTCCGAATACTGTAGAGGCGCCTGCATCCTTCAAAATTCTCTTGGTTCTTTGTCTTGTGTGAATATCACAGCAAAGAACGTCCTTTGTATACGTAAGAATAGCACGTGGATTATTTGCAAATATAATCTCGCACTCGCATCCGCATTCTTCGATAAGGCTTTGATAATACTCAACGTAGTCCATTCCCGTGAAACGATGCTTAGCGTAACCGAACAACTCTCTGTATTTCTTAAGGTCAAGCACGTCAGTATAAGGATTAACTCCCGACTCGTCAATCATATCAAGTGAAACCAAGTGATTTCCGACCTCGTCAGAGGGGTAGGAGAGCATAAGAACGATTTTTCTCGCACCCTTTGCTATGCCGCGTAAGCAGATTGCAAAGCGATTACGGCTGAGAATTGGGAAAATAACGCCGATAGTTCCCTCGGGAAACTTAGCCTTTATATCAGTAGCTATATCGTCCACTGTTGCATAGTTGCCCTGCGATTTTGCTACTACCGTCTCGGTGATGCCGATAATATCGTTATCAGCTATATTGTATCCGCCTTCGTTTGCAGCCTCAATAACTGAATCTATAACGATGTCCACGATATTGTCACCGCTTCTGATAATCGGTGCGCGCACTCCGCGTGAAACTGTACCAATCATACGACTCATAATAATACCTCAAACATTTAAATATAAAAATTTTACACTATAGTATAACATAAAAACAGAAACATGTAAAGGGTTTTTTGAAATTTTTTATTTATGTTGACATGACTTTAAATATTTAGTATAATTGAGTAAAAGGATAAGTGAGGTGAAAAAATGCAAAAGGGTAAGGTATATGTATTTTTAACTCAATGTGATTACGATGCACCTGAAATTACACTTTTTCCAAAAGAGAGAAACGACGAGTGCATAGCCGTAAAAAATCAAAGGCTACGCTCTGAAAAGCAAGGTGTATGGCAACTGTTAGCGACTGCCCTAGAGCGTTTAGGCAGTAGTATTGAAGCTATACAGCCATATAAAAACGAGAGTGGTAAATGGTGCTCGGATAGCTTATATTTTTCACTTTCTCACTCCGACTCTTTGCTTGGGGTTGCCGTATCTCTTTCGCCGGTTGGAATTGATATAGAGAATAGTCATAGTTTTAATGTTCGCTTCGCAGATTCCTCACGCCTTATTGGGTTTTTGAATAAAATCCGAACGGGTAACGAGGATAATGCCCCCACGATTGAAAATTTGATTTTCCTATGGACAGCTAAGGAGAGTGTGTATAAAATGCGCGGAGCAGGTGCTTTTACACCGTCTTTAATTGATACAGGATGCTATAATATCGTGTCAAAGGAGACTAGATACCAGGACTGTGAATATCATATAAGCCTGTGTGTTGATGCGCCTTTTGATAATCCGTCGGAAGACGTAATTTACGAATTTGTTCCAAAAATGTAAACAAATATATACAAACAAAGAGCATATACGCCGAATTTGCACTTAGCGTATATGCTCTTTTTCTTATGTTAAATTCAAGTGATAGTGGATTTTGTAGATTAGAGGAGAGTGTGACCCATAATCAATCGAGAACTCTAAAATCAGAGAAACCCGTTCCGAACCGTTAACGGTTACCGTAGCGGTGCAGTAGCCGTCATCACAAGCATTACCGATTACGACACTGTCACTTAGGCTATACCACTTTAACCTTACGTCCTCATAATACAAGGGTGTGCAATTGAGATTGATAACGCAGTCCTCACTTATAACGGAATATTCAAATTGGTAGACCAAGGACTCATATCTGAGCATAACATCGGGCGGCACTTCAACCGGCTCTGCTATATCAGTAAGGAAATTATCTGAGATCGGAATTAGGTGTATCGAGTTGCCATCTTGATATATTAGGCCTCGAGCCGTTACGTTGTACATTGGCACAAAATTAGAGTCTATGAGTTGAATGTCGCGCTCGCTAATCGGAGTATTGGTGTCAAGCGTGAAATAAACGTATCTTTCGGTTGCACCGTCGGAAAGATCGTCAGCATTCATATATGCCATTACGTATTTATTACCGCTTGAATAAAGTACGGTAAGATTATTTATCTCGACATAGGTATATTGCTTTATGGGCAGAATGGCTTGCATATCATTTTGCAAAAGCTCGGTTACGTTCTGAAGTGTTGGCAAATCCTCATCATTTTTCAACTCATAGTGCGATACGTAAGAGCAATCAACGGTAGCGTTATCCGCTTTTATTCCCATTGCTATAATTACATCGTCTACCTTGATATTGTTTGTATTGCAGTTTAATAAACGGTACGCGTAATCACCGTATTGCACATACACTGTATTGGTAGTTTTACTGATTGCGGTAACGTAGCCGCAAACGGCGACAGAACTGTTTTCATCTGCAAGTATAAAGTCAAGATACTCGGTTAGCAGTATCTTCTGTCCGCAGCTTTTACATTCGTTGCCTTCAAATATATGCGGAACAAGCGGTAATTCAAAATCACCGCTAAATTTTTCAGTAGCATCGGAATTTGTAAATAATTCATTACATTCAGAACATTTGTAATACTCTGCTGACCCCTTAACCGTGCAGGTTGAATCAGTCTTTGGGATTAAAACAGTTTCGTGAGCAGCCAGCGGAAGCGCATTGATTTCACTCTTTTGCTCCGTGCATTCGACACTTGAGAAAATGCCTTTGCAAACCTCGCATTTGTAGTATCCCTCAGTACCGGCAACAGTGCAGCTGGAAGGTATCTCATCAATTTTGTACGGCGTGTGGGGCAATACGGCAAGAACGTTCGGCGCGCTTGCAGGGAGTGTGGCATCTCGGTCTAAGAATAGTGTGTCGCAATTATTACAAACGTAGTAAGCACTCCGGCCTTCTTGAGTGCAGGTGGGAAGGCTTTCAGGGTATTCGGTCAGTGCGTGTGGCAACTGCTCCAAGATTGGCGGTGAGTCTATCTTGTGACTCGCGGCTTCATCAGCATAGTACGCCCCGCAATTTATACAGGTAAAATACTCGTCGCAGCCACTCTTTTGGCAACTTGGCACGACTTCGACATTCTTTACCAAGCAGTGGGTGGATTTTTCAATAACGATAGGCTCATGAATTTCTGTCGTTGCAGTATTGTCTGAAAACAACTTGTTGCAACGACCACATTTGAAATATTCATTATATCCTTCCTCGGTGCAGCTGGGGGACTTTGCAGGAATAGCCGACAACGTATGTCCGAGCTTTGTGACGTATGGTGGCTCGGAAATTTCTGTTTTAGCTGCACTGTCACGATAGAGTCCCTTGCACACGCTACAAGAATAGTATGAGTCACAGCCGCTCTCGGTGCAGGTTGCCGCGGCTGCGGCGTGCTGAGTTAAATTGTGCGCAATTTTAG
Source organism: Eubacteriales bacterium (assembly GCA_045629765.1). GTDB lineage: Bacteria > Bacillota > Clostridia > Oscillospirales > CAG-272 > UBA1740. Next base: position 403 of record JAZQRW010000147.1, on the reverse strand, counting down.
GAAGTATAGACTGTCCTTGTATATGTATCTCTGCATTGCCATCAAGGAAGAACATGTCGCATACCGTGCATTTATAGCACTCAAGTAAGCCCTCTTCAGTACACGTCGCATCCTTGCCTGTGAGTAAAATCAGACTGTGAGTATGCTCGGAGTCTTCGATGGAATCACCGCCGTTGTTTGTATTCGAATTACCTTCGTTTTCATTGTTACTGCCATTTTCGGTCGAGGTATTACTGTCATTATTGCTTGGATCTTCAACCTTTCCAAAATTGTCATCGTTCTTTTTACAAGAAGCAAAGACACATAAAAACAGTATAAAAAGTAAAGTTATATTTACATATTTAATGAAATTTTCAAATTACTTGTATTTTATCAACGTAAGTCATCTCGCTTCTATAGAATA
>JAZQRW010000146.1:0-6924 GCA_045629765.1 Eubacteriales bacterium | reverse complement strand
CAAATCTAAAATAATTTTCCGTTTTCATTTCAATTCTTTATTTATATTTAGCGGTTTTCTCTGAGCGTAGTAGGCGTTGTGCCCTTGTATTTTTTGAATATTCTTGAGAAGTAATTTGCGTCGGTAAAGCCACAGTAAAACGAAATTTCGTAAATCGTCATATCCGTGCTTTTGATAAGGTCAACTGCCTTGCCGATTCTCACCTCGTTGATATATTCCTTGGCGGTCTTGCCAAACGTCTCCTTAAATATATGACAAAAATGTCCTTCGCTGACGTGCGATAAATCCGCAAGCGTCTTAGTGGTAATCGGCTCTCTGAAGTGCCTTTCTATGTATTTTATCGAGTTGTTGAGCGTGTCGAGTCTGTTTGCGTGCTGTTTAAAGCGAAGCTCCGACATACTGTCGCGAGAGTAGTTACGGATAAGGTGGGCGAGTAAAAGATAGGTATAGCCCTTCACGCTAAATTCACGCGAGGACTCATTTGATTTGTACTCGGAATATATCAGCTGCATAAGCTCAGCCACGCGCTCGTCGCGAATATGATTTTCGAATACAACAAAATTGTTTTCCAAGAAGCTGGACTGAACTATAATGCAAAACGAATTGCAGGGGTCATTGCTTAGCCATTGGTGCAAGGTATTGCCGTTGATGATTAAGCAATCGTTTTTCTTTAAATCGACGTTTTCGTTACCGCAACGGAAGGTAGCGGAGCCTTCAGATATAAAATGAAGCTCCAAATGCTCGTGCCAATGCGCCTGCGGCCAGGGGAAATAATAGCCGTTTTCGACGATTTTTATGGGGAAGGACGCGGCGGGGTGATTCTCGTATAAGTTGATATCGTTCATAAAACACCTCAAATTTGTGCTATACAAAATCAAAAAAAACACTAGACTATTCTTTTGCTTTATTGTACAATAACTTTAGACTTATGTCAACTAATTTTATCAATTTTACAAAAGAAAGTGAGTATAATTATGAAAGTAGGCGTACTTGTAAGCTTAAGCAAGGATATTAAGAATACCTTTAAGCAAATAACCGATATGGGAATTTACTCCTGCCAGGTGCTTTGCTGGGATATGGAGCTATACACTGATGAGATGGCAGAGCTTGTTAAGGAGGCTGTAAAGGAAACGGGAGTTGAGATTTCTGCTCTTTGGGCAGGCTGGAGTGCTCCTGTTATCTGGAATTTCTACGACGGACCTCATTCTCTCGGTCTCGTACCCGTGGCATACCGTCACACTCGTCTTCGCGAGCTTAAGATGGGCTCTGATTTCGCTGAGAAAATCGGCGTTACCGACGTGATAACACACGTAGGATATATTCCTGAGGTACCTACCTGCACAGAATATCAGGGACTTGTTGTGGCACTTCGCGATTTGGCTAATTATATGAAGGCTAAGGGACAGTATTTCCTCTTCGAGACAGGACAGGAGACACCTATTACTCTTCGCCGCACCATTGAGGACGTTGGAACCGGCAACCTCGGTATCAACCTTGACCCCGCTAACCTTATTCTTTACGGTAAGGCAAATCCTGTTGACGCACTTGACGTGTTTGGTGAATACGTAAGAAACGTTCACGGTAAGGACGGCTGTTATCCTACAAACGGTAAATATACCGGTAAGGAAACCAGAATGGGCGACGGTAAGGTTAATTACCCCGCATTTATCGCAAAGCTTAAGGAGATTGGTTACGACGGCTGTATCACTATTGAGCGTGAGATTTCCGGTGACGAGCAGATTAAGGATATTCTTTACGCTAAGGAATTACTTGAGAAGTTGATTTAAGGAGATAAGAAAATGAAAGTAGCACTTATTGGTATTGGCGGAATGGGCTATTGCCACTATCTCGCATATAAGGATGTTAAGGACGTTGAGGTTGTTGCCGTATGTGACGTTGACGTAGAGAAGATGAAGGAAAAGGTTGGCAACGACGGCGTCAGAATGTATGAGAGCTATGACGAGCTTTTGAAGAATGAAGAGGTTGACTACGTTGATATTTGCACACCTACTTATCTTCACGCTGAGCAGTCTATAAAGGCTATGGAGGCGGGCTTCCACGTGCTTTCCGAGAAGCCTATGGCGCTTAATACCGAAGAAACTGCAAAAATCAGAGAGGTTGCCAATAAGACCGGCAAGACCTATATGGTAGCGCACGTAGTCAGATTTGGCGACAATTACGTATATCTTAAGAATGCAATTGACACGAATAAGTACGGTAAGCTTATAAGACTCTCGATGAAGAGAATAAGCTCCATTCCCACTTGGGGCTTTGAAAACTGGTTCCAGGACGTAAACAGAAGCGGTCTTGAGTGCCTTGATATGTCTATTCACGACATTGACTTTATGCAGTACTGCTTTGGTATGCCAAAGGATATCGTAAGCGTGAATTACGACCTTAAGGGACTTAATAACTACGTTGGCGCAACTTATATTTACGACGGCCTTTCGGTTTACGTAGAGGGCGGCTGGTATAAGGCAGAGATGGACTTTGAAAGCGGCTTTACCGCAATATTTGAGAACGGATATATCAAGCTTGCCGGCGGTAAGCTTATTGACAACGGCAAAGAGGTAAGCTTTGAGAATAATACCGAGGCTAAGGATCTTGGCATCAACATTAAGCTTAGCAACGGTTATGCACGTGAGATTCAGTACTTTACTGATTGCTTGAAGGCGGGTAAGAAGCCGGAGATGGTTACTATCGACAGCTCTGCTGCCTCAATCGCACTTGTAAAAGAGACACTTGCTAAGGCGGTTCAGATTTAAAGTATCCTTACAAAAGCACAGCCGAACAAGGCTTGTGAACGAAATTGAACTATTGTGATATGAAAATATATGTACAAGAAAACCGAGATGGTATATAATTTGCCTATAAGGTTCTTTTGGACTGATATTTGATTTTTACGAGGTAAAAAATGTTAAGAGTTGGTATAGTTGGTTGCGGCAATATATTCACTATGCACGCAACGAGTGCGCATCATTTGAAAAATTCCACCATCGTCGGCGTATGTGATATTAAGAAGGACAGAGCCGATAGGGCGGCGGCAAAGTATAACTGTAAGGCTTACTACGACTACCGCGAGCTTATCAATAAGGACAACGTGGACGTAGTACATATCTGCGTTCCGCACTATCTTCACCCGATTATATCGAGGTATGCTATTGAAGCGGGCGTTCACGTGCTTTGTGAAAAGCCGATGAGCATTAAGTACGAGGATGCGGTTGCCAACGTAAAATTGGCGGAGGAAAAGGGCGTTAAGTACGGCATTATTTTCCAGTGCAGATACAATGACTCGGCAAAGCTGGTAAAGGAAAACCTTGATAACGGTAAGCTTGGAAAAATCATTTCCGCAAGAGTAGTTTTGACTTGGTCAAAGCCTGACGAGTATTATAGCCTCTCGGATTGGAAGGGCACTTGGGAAAAGGAAGGCGGCGGAGTCGTAATTGACCAGGCTATCCATTCTATCGACCTTGCTAACTGGTTTATAAACGACGAGGTCGTAAGCGTTGAGGCGCAGCTTTCAAACCGCGGACACGAGATTATGGAGGTTGATGACAGCGCAGAGGGCTTCATCAAGTATAAGGGCGGCGCAACGCTTGGCTTCTGGGCGATGAACAACTACGGCTGTGACGACCCTATTGAAATCAGACTTTGCTGTGAAAACGGAAGAGTAGTTATGGACTACGACAACGCTGAAATAGTGTTGAACGACGGCACTCGAATTACCGCTAAGACGAATATAGACCCCGAGGTTAATTACGAGGGCGGTAAGGATTATTGGGGCTTCCAGCATATAAGAGAAATCGCTGATTTTTACGAGGCGGTGGAAAATGACAGAGAGCCTACGATAAGCGGCAGAGAAGCGCTGAAAATCCAAAAGCTGATTTGCGAAATATATGGAGAGAACAACAAGAATTTCGTAAAATAAAACAAAAAAATAATCCCATAGACGCCTTGCTCGGTATCTATGGGATTTTTGTTATTTGGTTAATTTTATTATGAATGAAGATTACTCTTCGCTGCCGCCTTCGGTGTCAACACCGGGGATACCGTCTGGGAAGTCCTGTGAGATGTCACCGGACAGACCGTTCTGCTTAGCGTAAGCCTCGTAGTAAGAGAGAATAGCGTCGTTTACGTTCGCATCGGTGATTTCGGTATTGCCTTCCTTCTGCCTTTCAATATTCTGTTCGGCAATAATTGCAGCCATCTCGTCGATGGTTTCCTGAGTAATACCCTCAATGTTATTCTCTGTGAGAGTATCCTTGAGCTGATCGGAAATCTGGTTGGTATACTCGGTCTTAGCCTCTTCGTATTCTTGCTCGGTCATAGTCTCAGGATCAGCTGTAAATTCTATCTTAAGAATGTCGGTAACGCCGGAATGTACGTTGTTATAAAGCTCTTCCATTTCCTCGGTAGCCATACCCGTGCTCTCCGCCATAACCGAAAGAGAAATCTTAGTAAGCGATGCAACTACAGGACGGGTGTGTGGGTTAGCATCAAGAATGGTAGTAACTTGGTTGATAATGGACGGCTTACCGTTTTTGCTTTCCGATAGTGTTTTCGCAATCTCCTCAGTGTCACCGTTTGTAAGGATAGAGAAGAGATTGTTGTCTGCAAGGATATAGTAAACTTCTTTAACTGTTACTAAATCGTTATGTAATGTATCGGTAGTACTATCCTTAAATATCGCTAAGGTAGTGCGTACTATATCGGTCATGAGCTCGCCTGCATCTATTTTATAATAGCTGTTATCGATTACGGTACCAAAGGTACGTAATGCACCTGCGATAATCTCCGCAACGTAAGGAGTGTCGTCAATATCACTGATAATAGCATCAATAACTGCCTTATCCTCTGCATTAGGAGCCTTAAAGTCAAATCCTATCAGCGAAGAAACGTGTGAGAAGAGCTGTGCCATATTCTCGGTCTGCTCTACCATAACGTAGTCAACGCCGTTAATCTTTACTGTAGTGAGAGAATTGTAAAGTCCGCCGCCACCATACTTATGTATAGCCTTAAACACGGGGTTCTTGATAACGATATCAAGGTGTTCATCGTAGATTGTATCAACCTTCTCGGTAATTCCGGCTGAAACGGTATCCGTGGTGAGGTCGCTTCTTACGTGATCCGCAACAACGGATAACTCAGCAACAGGGAAGATGATTACCAAGGCGATAAATACGCCCTGAACCATACCTACAAGACCGCCTGCAATAGTTGACAAGTTGCTCTTTCCGTAAGAAGTTATTGCCATAAGACCGGAGAAGAGCCAATATACAAGCATCGTCACTGCATTAAATAGAATGAACATAACGATGAATGCTATCGGAAGCATGATACAGAGGACAAATGCGATAAGATGCTCAAGAGTGGGCAAATCGATAGAAGAAACGATGCCTCTTATGTCCTCGCCAAGAGTTTGGTAATCCGGGTAGATCGACGTGATAAGCTGCTCAAGCGTTCTTGCCTCGATATAAGTGAACAACCAATTGCTGACAGATGCTGCAATCATAAAAGCACCTACGGCAGAACCGGCTATAGTGATAAATCTTATTGTAGATTTGCTAAATCCACGAATTAAGCCAAAGAGTAGGCCGCTGAGTGCAAGCAAGGCGATAAGCGCAAGACAACCAAGTGAAACGTATGCACCTATAGATGTGCTTGCAATGCAAGTGTTGATGTATTCGATAAAATCCTGAATCCACTGCATAATATGTAAAATTCCTTTCCAATGAAGATTTTCTACTACCCATATAATACACTAATACTGAGCTAAAGTCAATATAATATGAAAAATATTTTAACCAAACGTAAATAAAATTAAAAAAGGATGCCAAAATTTAGCACCCACAATTTAAATTATATCACAAAATATGGTGTTGGTCAATAGAAAATTCCAAAATCATTTTTATTTGACTCAAGTTTTACATTTTGTACATATTTAATAAAAAAATCCAAGAAATTTTGAAAAAAGTGTTTACTTTTCATAAAAGATGTGGTATAATAAAAGTGCGAAAGGGGAAAATCCCCTACGCGAGCTTACGCGGTGTGGAAATTCCTTTATTCGCAAATTCCACAGGAAAGGCAGTTCTGCCAATAATGGCGGGACGGGTAACGGTATGAAGATTACGATTTACGGAAAACAAATGACTGTGCGTGAGTCACTTAAGGTGGCTGTTGAAAAGAAGCTTGCAAAGTTTGACAAGTTCTTCGGCGATGACACTGAGGCGTTTGTCACGTGTAAGACGCGCAAAGGAGTCAAGATAATCGAAATTACCGTTAATTACGGCGGTACGCTGTTTAGAAGTGAAGAAGAAAATGAGACCTTCATTACCGCTCTTGACAGAGCATGCGAGGGACTTGAAAGACAGATTCGTAAAAACAAAACTAAGCTTGAAAAAATGGTTAAGCGCGGCGCTTTCGTAATTACCGAGGACGACGATGACGGTTATGACGAGGAGGGCGAGTTTGAAATAAGAGTTAAGACCTTCCCGTTTAAGCCCATGACTGCTGAAGAGGCGATTTTACAGATGAATCTTATAGGTCACGCATTCTATGCGTTCACCGATGCAGACAGCGGTAAGGTATGTGTCGTTTATAAGCGTAAGGAGGGAAGCTACGGACTAATCATTCCTGAAGCGTAAGAATACTCCCCATTGTTAATCACTGAGAATGATATCTCAGAGAAAGGCAGGAATAAACCAATGTTCTAAGTTTGTATTCACTCAATGGTGTAATTCATACATGCTCCGATTATATAAACAACCTCTTTAACAGTTGATTTACCTAGTAGTTAAATTGTTTTTTTATCGGATTGTTTAAATTTAAAACGAATTTGGTGACAGGGCGTGTGTGGATATAGCTATTGATTTTGCCAAAATTTAGATACAAAAGATTTATCCCGAACAACGAGAAAATAAAAGG
>JAZQRW010000145.1:0-2442 GCA_045629765.1 Eubacteriales bacterium | reverse complement strand
GTTGCCACAACCGTGCCCTCACCGTCCTGTGTTGGAACAATAGAGCCTACACCGGGAGTACGTTTGAGTGCCTCCTCGTATGTTTCGTGCTCGTATCTTAGACAGCACATAAGTCTGCCGCATGCACCGGATACCTTAGCAGAATTGAGCGAGAAATTTTGCTCCTTCGCCATTTTTATAGATACTTGAACGAAATCTGTCAAAAATCCGCTACAGCAGAATTTTCTACCGCAAAGAGCAAGACCGCCCATAAGCTTTGCCTCGTCGCGTATTCCAATCTGGCGCAGTTCAATTCTTGTGTGGAATGTAGATGCCAAATCCTTAACTAATTCTCTGAAGTCAACGCGTGATTCGCAGGTGAAGTAGAAAATCAACTTTGAATTGTCAAACGTATATTCCGAACCAACGAGCTTGATGTTAAGACCGTGTGTGGCGATTTTCTTTTTACAAATAATTGCCGCATCCATTTCAAGATCGTGATTGCGTGCATCTCTTTCAAGATCGTCCGCGGTTGCTCTTCTTATAACATCCTTAAGAGGTGATACGACCTCTGTGGACATAACGGTTTTATTGGGGATTTTTACAGTTCCTATTTCTACACCGCGTGTGGTTTCAACTATGGCTCTGTCGCCAAGCTTAAAACTAATATCTCGCGGGGAAAAGTAATATATTTTTCCTGCCTCACGGAAGTTAATACCAACTATTTCTATCGGCGTGGGGGACTCGATTGGCATTTCTTCATTAAGGACTTCTGTTATTTTATCATTTGCCATTTATATATTCCTTTATGGTATAGATTCTTTGTTTTGTTACATTTTATGCCATTTTTATACTGAGCATCAAATTCGTTAGCATGAGATTGATATTAGCGTTTTTCTCATTATCAGCGTGGGATTTGGTGATTATATCGTAAATTTTTATGAGCTTTTTTTGATTGATGTCCCGACGCATATTTACCGCATCGTTTACCGAGGTAAAGAATATGGGCACAAAGGATGTGCTCTTATAACTCAGCAGCATATCGCGCAGAGCGTTTTGTATACCCTCAAGTATATCGCCAAGCTCATCTCGCTTTGTGGGCAGATTGGATATAGCGGCGTGTAATCTTGCATAGTTCCCGCGTGAATTTAAGGTGCTTAAAACTTCAATTATAACCTCTCGCCATTGCTTATCCTTCTCGGATAACTTAGGGTCAAGCAGCATTTTTGCCCGTCCTATTTTACCATCTGCGCTGACTATTATTTCGTCAAGCCTTTTCTCGTCATTTCTCAATAGGCGCGCAGCTTCTTGACTGTTTGTAATCAAGTAATTTTTCAGTTCATGGAATGTAAAGCGTGACATGGCAATGTATTGCGTGCGGCTTTTAATTGTAGTCAAAATTTTATCCGTGCCATCTGCAAGCAGCATAATAATTACGTTTTTGGGCGGTTCCTCCAGAATAATCAGTAGGGCGTTTTGCGCTTCGACGGTCATTCTTTCGGCATTATCGATGATGTATATTTTATAATCCGATTCGGTGGAGGTAAGAAACATATCTTTGCGGAATTCTTTGACCTCACCAACGCCTATTGTTGCTTTGTCCGCTTGCTTTGCGAGTATTTTAACGTCGGTAAATGTGCCGTTCATAATTCTTTGGCAGCTATTGCATACGTGACAGGGAATATCCTTGCTCTCGCTTGACTCACAGTTTAGCGCTGCAGAGATTTCCTTTGCCAGCGTCATCTTACCGGAGTCCTCTCCGCCGTCAATCAATAAGGCGTGCGGCAAGTGCTTTGTCTTTATTAAATTTGCAATTCTTGTCTTGACGCTGTCGTTGCCGAATAAGCGTGAGAACACGTTTTCTGACATAAAACCTTCCTTGATTGCATTTTGGCAATTTTACTCTATCATATATTTTATCACCATTTCGGTTAAAAGTCAATGATAAATACAAAAAGAGAAGACAAATATTTAAAATCTATTGAATTTTTAATTTTTTTGTGCTAGAATACTATAATGTAAAAATATACGCACTTTATGCGAGGACTGTTGCTTGTCCTTGCACGAAGGAAAGGTGAGAAGATGGAAAAATTTTATTTGACTACGGCTATTGCGTACGCCTCTCGTAAGCCTCATTTCGGCAATACCTACGAGATTATTATGACTGATGCGTTTGCCAGATTTCAGCGCAGAATGGGTAAGGACGTTTTTCTTTGCACGGGTACTGATGAGCACGGTCAGAAGATTGAGGATTTAGCTAACGGCGCAGGTATTACTCCCAAGGAGTACGTTGATAAGGTAGCGGGCGAGATTAAGGGTATATGGGACTTGATGAACGTACAATACGACTATTTTATCCGCACCACAGATATCGAGCACGAGCGCACGGTTGCTAAGATTTTTAAGAAGTTCTACGATAAGGGTGATATTTATAAGGGTTACTACGAGGGCTGGTACTGCACT
>JAZQRW010000144.1:0-2155 GCA_045629765.1 Eubacteriales bacterium | reverse complement strand
TATGCTCCCCCAAAAACCGCGAGAAGAGATTTCAAGCTTCCCTTTGCGGTAAACGGCAATTCCGTCGTTGTGGAAACCGTAAAGCAGGGCGAGGATGGCGGAGTGGTTCTTCGTATGTATGAGGCCATGGGTGCGTCTGATGAAATTGTTCTTACTGCAAAGGGTAGAGAAATCGTCGAGTGCAATATTCTTGAGGACGAGCGCCTGAACTTAGGCGCAGACGAGGTTAAGCTTGCGTTTAAGCCTTTTGAAATCAAAACCATCAAGTTAAATTAAACAATAATATCTCTATATCATGAGGAAATCCGACAGAGTTCGGGTTTCCTCTTTTTTTATAGACATTGATAATGAAAATAATTTTCAATTTCACAATAAAAAATGAAATAAAATAGCAAAAACATCTTGACACGGCAAGAGATTTAGTATATAATGCAAGTACAAAGATAATATTCTTTTAATAAATTGTGCAACTTGCACAAAAAGCGAAAATCTATATGTACAGAAAGGATATACGATGAGCGCGCTTAAACGTGGTTTGATAGTATCCTGCCAGGCTGTAAAGGGAGAGCCTCTTTACGGGTATGGCATAATGCACCTCTTTGCAAAGGCTGCAAAGGCTGGTGGTGCGCGGGGCATTCGAGCATTGTGCGATGATGTTGACAGCATCAAGGACGAGGTAAATCTGCCTGTGATAGGACTTGTAAAGGAGTGCTATTCGGACAGTGAAATATACATAACTCCTACTAAGAAGGAGGTTGACAGACTTCTTCAGACGAAGTGTGACGTTGTTTGTATGGATGCCACCCTGCGTCAGCGTCCGGGCGGAATTACGCTTGACGAGCTTTATGCGTATGCGAGAGCTAATGCAGGCGGAAGAGAGATAATGGCAGACGTTTCTACTCTTGAGGAGGCTATCAACGCTGACAGGCTTGGATTTGACTACATATCTACGACGATGAGAGGATACACCCCTTATACAAAGCAGTATGAGATTCCCGACGTTGATTTCGTTGCTGAGTGTATTGCCAACGTGAAGCATGCGAAGGTTATTGCCGAGGGCGGTGTGTTTGAGGTATCTCATATGGAGGCAATCTCCAAGGTGAATCCTTATGCGGTGGTGGTTGGCTCCGCGATTACGCGTCCTGCCGTAATTACCGAAAGACTTAATAATGCATTGAAGCTTGAGGACTGATATGAGGTTAATATATATTCCTCTTGACGAGCGCCCCTGCAATTATTATTTTGCAGAGCGCATTGCCCGCGGAAGCGAGGTGGAGCTTATAGCTCCCGAGCGCGAGGCAATGGGGGCAAAAAAGACTCCCGGTGACTTCCATAAAATCAGAGAGTTTATGCTTCGGAATGCAAAGGATGCTGACGCGTACGTCGTTTCGTTGGATATGCTTTTGTACGGTGGCATTCTTCCGTCGAGATTGCATAATCTTTCGGACTCCGAGCTTGAGGACAGACTTTCGGTTCTGAAGGAAATAAAGACTCTTAATCCAAGGGCTAAAATATACGCCTTTGCGTTGATTATGAGATGTCCCAAGTATTCAAGCTCCGACGAGGAGCCTGATTATTACGAACGCTGCGGTAGGGAAATATTCCTTACGGGGCAGATAAAGCATAAATTACAGCTTGGTCTTATCTCCGAGGACGAGGCAGACGAGAAGCTTAGCGAATATTCCTTAATTATAGGCGATAGCCTCGTGGATTTTGAGACCAGAAGAGCAAAGAACAGAGATATGCTTATCAAAATCATCGGTATGCTTGGAAACGAGATAGATTATCTTATAATTCCACAGGACGACTCTGCGGAATACGGATATACCTCTATGGACAGAGAGGAGATAAAGCGCGCCATTAATGCAAATGGGCTTTGCGACGTTGCGATGTACCCGGGAGCCGACGAGGTGGGTATGACTCTCCTTGCCAGAGCCGCCGTTGATTATAAGGAGGTAACTCCCAGAATTTTCTGTGACTTCGCTAATAGCGAGGCAGAGAATATGATACCTCTTTACGAGGACAGACCGCTTGGCAAAACGCTTCCGCATCAGCTTGAATCTGCGGGTTGCATAAGAGCGACTGACGCGGATAGCTCGGATATAACTCTGTTCCTTAATTATCCTGCTCACTCACCCGTTGAGGTCTGGCAACA
>JAZQRW010000143.1:0-2545 GCA_045629765.1 Eubacteriales bacterium | reverse complement strand
CCTTATTAAACTTATCCAACCCCAAAAGCTGTGAAAGTTTATTTCTGGCGGAAATCTGCCACTCCTCAAAGGCGGAAATATCACAAGACATAGAGGGAGTGACCTTTTGTATTAACGCTTTGTTATTATCGTAAGCGGTCTTCATTTTTAGGCTTCCTTTCAAGCAAATTGCTTTCAGACAAATTGTAACGCCGGAGTGACCTGTTGTCAAGTCACAAGCGTGCTGTTTGATGGTTCAAGTCCTTTCAGAAAACAAATTCCCCTTACAGCAGACGCAGAAAAGTGGGACGGATGCCCAGACAAGGACGTTACCACAACAAATACACTTGACGTTTCCCTCAATGCTTTTGCCCAGTGAGTCAACCGCAAAACCAAGGACATTTTAAACGAAAATAATGGAGATATAATAAGTAAAGGCGGGCGCTGATGAGGCGCCCGCCTTTTTCAATATCACATATTACCAATCAAAATTTCTTTCAACGTCGGGGTATGGATTTAATTTAAGGTGCTCGCTAAGGGGCTGACCCTTTTTCGCACGAACGATAAAACTTATAAATTCTGCGTAGTCGGGCTCTTGGTGACGGTGACCACCGGAACGGAACCAAGCGCCTGCATTACCTTCGCAGCCCAAATACTTATAGCATTCCTTGACCGCCATAAAATTCTGCCAAGCACCAATCGGGTTAATCCAATAGTCCTGCATACCCTCGCACTGCAGATAGTAGCGAGGCGCAATCAGCGCACCGAAATAGTGCATATCGTAGGGGAGTTTGTCGACGCAGTTGCGATAAGCTTCGAGCTTAAGACCCGTCCAAGAATTAAACCTATTGAGCATATCGTTTAAGGTTTCTGTTCTGTGGGGTGATTCTTCCTGCGCAGGAACCTCGCAACGATAAGAATTGGCACCGTGACAGCCGCTGTTGTTGGGACAGACGTATTTGATTCTTTCGTCAACTGCCGCAGCAAGCATAACGGTTTTTCCGCCACGGGAATGTCCCGTAATGGCAACCTCGCTCTCATCGGTGTAAGAGAGCTTTTCGAATACGTCCATACATACCATATAGCCCCAAGCCCAAGCCGAGATGGCGGAATAATCGCCCGGATAGACGCTGTAGATCGCTCCGTCACCACGGACGCATCCCGAATCGGCAGCAATCTCCAATCTGTTAAAACGAGCGGCGATGAAGCCATTTTTGAGTATATTTGAAATTACGTCGGGAGTCATATTGAGATAGCATCCGTCACCTGTTAAGATAACGGGATATTTTTCCTCGCTCGATAGTGGCTCGGAATCCCCTGCAGGGCTTATCCCCTTAACAACGGGAACGAACAGCTCAATACAAAACGTAAGCTGCTTTTTGGGCGTTCCTGCACGAACTCTGATAAAGTTTCCGGCCGCGTGATCTGAGGTTGATCGGCGGAAGGTGTTTAAGTATTCGATTTCTAAGACCTCGGGACGAGGCGGCATACCGCCATATTCAATATCAACAATCTTCTGACGAATGGCATCCTTGTTCCTGAGCCACTCATCAGGTGTCATTCGTGTACCGTCCTCTTTTAAAAAAGGATCGGGCATCTTGCCATGAAAAATAATTTCTCTCATAGAGTAAGCTCCTTGTTAGCTTGATTTTTCTTTAATTATACGCTTGATAAGATAGAAAATCAAGAAAACGGTCGACTACATTATCCATTAACATCGTGATACGTTTTGTTGTACTGAAGTTCAACACCTTTGTATTCGAACAGTTGGCTCATCGTACAGAAGCGATACCCTTGATCGTAGAGTTGCTTACAAATCTCGTCCATCGAGAGAGCAGTTGCCGTTCGCGCAGGGTGCATCACGTAGATAGCACCATCATACGCATTATTCACAGCATCACGAAGTACGTTTCCGCCATCCTCTACATTGTACCACGTGTTGGTTGTACTGTTTTTGTTACCGTTAACCACGTGCATCCAACCATTAGCAGCACAAGCCGCCCGAATCGTGGAATTGCTCGCCAGATATGGCGGTCGGAACCATTTCGGTTTTACTCCCACGCTCCGTTCTATAATATCGTTGGTTCTTCGCACTTGCGACACAACCTCTTCGTAAGAACATTTACTCAAGTTCGCGTGGTCATAGGAATGATTTCCAATCTCAAAGCCATTCTGCAAAGCATATTCGAGCAGGTTCGGCCCTGCTTTTTCGAGATTCTCACCCAACACAAAGCACGTGCCGAAGCCCTCATATTTGGCCAGCGTGTCTATAATCATATACACGTTAGCAGCGCTAGTGGGAAGATCGTCAAAGCCGAAGGCTATCAGTTTAAAGTCCTGCGGATGGGATTGCCATTCGTAAGTCGGCGCAACCACCGGCTTTTTCGTAGTTGTGGTTGTCACAGAGACCGTCGTTGTGCGAGTCGTTGTATCAGTTGTTTTCACCGTTGAACGGGTTGTACTTGTCACAATGCTGCTCGTATTCGTGGTAGTTGTCTCTAAGTCGGATCTGGTAGTTGTCATTGGCATCGTCTGTGTTTTGCTCCTTTGAGTTGTTGTCGTGGCT
>JAZQRW010000142.1:0-11095 GCA_045629765.1 Eubacteriales bacterium | reverse complement strand
ATCACGACAAAAATCAAATTGCACGGTGCGCTTTTAGCAAAGGGAAGACTTAACGGAGTTCAGTTTGATACTCTGTTTACCGACGATTTGTATGTAAAAATTGCAAAGAATGCTATTGAAACAGCAACAACTCTACGCCAGGCACTCATTGAGCGTGGATATAAATTCTTGATTGACTCGCCCACTAACCAGCTCTTCCCAATTATGTCGAATAAGAAGCTCGATGAGCTTTCAAACTCAGTAGTTTTTGAAGAATGGGAACCTTACGACAGCGAGCATACAGTCATTCGCTTTGCGACAAGCTACGCCACAAAAATGGCGGATGTTCTGGAGCTCATTAAGCTTTTGTAAAAAATTTCATAGGGTAAAGCATAAATTTTTTGCAAGTAAAACGTTACAATAGGATATAAATAAATTTTATTGGAGACACTATGAAGAAGATATTGTCCGTCATTATTTTGGCGGCTATTGGTGCATCGCTGTTTTCTTGTGCGCGATTTACTGATTCGGATATACGGACGACTACCGTGTACGTCGATTTCGATTACGGCAGAATAAATAAGGGTAAGATTACTACGCTTTATAACGGCTGCTTTCTTGACTTTGAATATGAAAAGGCTACTACGACTCTTATTCCCGGTGACAGTATAACGTTTAAGCACACCGGTTATATGCTATCAACGATGAGCTATCCCGGTAACACGCAACTCAGCGGTGGCACTATCAAGGACGTTGCCTATTTATACGCTACCGTAAGTGAGATTGCCGATGAGAAAATTACTCGCGACGATCAGGGCATTATCATCTCGGTAGATGGTGCTGAGGGTGTAAAGTACGTTATTGTGAATGAGAATTTTGACTTTGTTCCGCTTAGCGAATATACGGCTGATAGGCTCTTTGCAAGCTATAATAAGCTTGGAAGCAATTCGAACGCTTTAGCACTTTTTGCTTTTAATCCGCGCGATTAGAGGCAGAAAAACACAAAAACGCAGAAAGGTAGTTTCTGCGTTTTTCTTATATAAATATGTAATTATGAAAACAAAAGTTTACATTTGTTTAGCAAAATTCTATTTTTCCACCGTCCATGGATTTAATTTTTGCAAGTGATTCAAGTCTTATTCCTCTTTCTCGTATCCTTGCACCGCCTTGCTGAAACGCCTTTTCAATCGCTATTCCACAGCCCACAATCTTTGCACCTGCAAGCGTACAGATGTCAATTAGTGCTTTAACTCCGGTTCCGTTTGCAAGAAAATCGTCAATAATAAGAACTCTGTCCCCAGGAGTCAAAAATTGCTTTGCTGCAATAACGCGATATGTATTTCCGTGAGTAAATGAAACGGCTGTTACAGAGTGATAGTCACTTCCCGGGTTGGGATTATTAGTTTTCTTAGCGAACAGCACCGGTACTCCAAAATGCTGAGCCGTAATGCAAGCAATGCCGATTCCGCTTGACTCTATAGTGAGGATTTTCGTCACTCCATCATTTGCGAAGAGCCTATACCATTCTTCGCCGCACTTCGAGATTAGATTTACGTCGATTTGGTGGTTGAGGAAACTGTCGATTTTAAGCACGTTTCCGGATACGATACCATCGTTTAAAATTCGTTCTTCAAGTAATTTCATAAGCTCCTCCATATACTATTTTTTATTTAATTATACACCCGTATTTTTTCCTTTTCAAGGGAAATTTTGTAAAAAATATAAGTTTTGAAAATTTATCCCTTGAAGTTGACAGGCTCAAGTCCGGATTTAACGAGAAATTCGTTTGCCCTTATAAAATGATCGTTACCGAAAAATCCGTTGTAGGCGGACAGAGGACTCGGATGTGCGGATTCTAAAACAAGATGGCGCGAGTTAGTGATAAGCGTTCTCTTTGCACGAGCGTTTCCACCCCATAATAGATATACTACAGGCTCCGGCTTTTCATTTATAAGAGATATAATCTTATCCGTGAATATCTCCCAGCCTTGACCCTTGTGACTTTGCGGTGTACCCTCGCGAACGGTGAGGGTAGTGTTAAGGAGCAGAACGCCTTGCTTTGCAAGATATGTAAGCTCGGTTGTGCGTGGGCATTGACCGTATTCGTTGGTAATTTCCTTGTATATATTTATGAGCGACGGCGGCGCTTTGACCCCCTCCTTTACCGAAAAGCACAGACCGTGCGCCTGCCCCGGACCGTGGTAGGGATCTTGACCTAAAATTACCAGCTTGGTTGCGGAGTATGGTGTGTACCGTAGCGCATTGAAAATATCGTTCATCGGCGGATATACGGTGCGAGTCGAATATTCTTTCTTTAAAAACTCGCGTAGCCTAAGGTAATATTCTTTTTTAAATTCGTCCTTCAGGATGTCGTCCCAGTCGTTGCCTATATGTACCATAAAAAAGCCTTTTTATTTTATTATATCACACGTCTTGTGGGAATGCAACAGTATCGTCTATTTTTCGGTGGCTTTCTTGACAAAGATGCATATATATGATATAATTTGCGTGTAAAACTTTAGAAAGGGAAGTGCTTATCAGGTAATTATGCGTCTTATAAATTTTATATTTAAGCAGCCGCCGGTCAGAATTATTGCCTTTGGCTTTTTGTTTACGATTCTTCTGGGCTCGATTTTGCTTATGATGCCGTTTAGCGTAAGACCCGACTCAGAGGGCATTACGTATATAGATTCGCTTTATATGTCAACGAGCGCGGTTTGTGTTACCGGACTTGTCGTTGTTGACATCGGTTCTACCTTTACGCCGATTGGACAGTTGATAGTGGCACTTCTTATACAGATTGGCGGTCTTGGTGTTACTACTATCGGAGCGGGAATTATGCTTGCCGTGGGTAAGAAAATCAATCTTAAGGGAATGAACGTAATCAAGGAAGCGTCAAATCTCGATTCAGGCGGCGGACTCAAAAAGTTTGTTTATGACATTTTCGTATACACACTTGTAATCGAGCTTATTGGCGCTGCTTTGAGCTTTATCGTATTTATACAGGACCTGCCGTTTTGGACGGCTGTCGGCGTCAGCCTATTTCATACCGTTGCCGCATTTAATAACGCCGGCATGGACATTCTTGGCGGTATGATGAGTCTTGACGGCAATACTATGAATGCGTTTGAGAACCTTATTCCGTATCAGAGCAATCTGCTTCTCAACCTTACGACCGCAATGCTTATTATTCTTGGCGGTATCGGATTTTTAGTAATGCGTGAGGTGTTGCAGAAAAAGTGGCATTGGCGTAAGTATTCAATGCATACCAAGGTCGTGCTTACTATGAGTGCCGTACTTTTGCTTGTCGGCACGCTTCTTATTAAGCTTAGTGAGGATATATCCTGGCTCGGCGCATTCTTCTTCAGCGTTTCCACGCGAACGGCGGGCTTTGTTACCTATTCGCTCGGCTCATTCTCTAACGCAGGACTTCTGTTAATCTGCGTTTTAATGTTCATTGGTGCGTCGCCCGGTTCTACAGGCGGTGGTATTAAGACGACCACGCTCTTCACTCTCCTTCTTGGCATTAAGTCCAGTGCGACTAATAAGTCGGAGAGCGCGTTCAAATACGCGATGCCGAAGGACGCTTTCAGAAAGGCAGCGGTAATCTGCCTTCTTGGCTTATGCGTCGTCCTTGTAGGCACGTATTTGGTTTCTATGTTCGATCCACAGATTGATATTATTGACATTTTTGTTGAGATTGTCAGTGCATTTGCTACTGTAGGACTTTCGACAGGAATTACGCCTACTCTCTCTCTTGGAAGTAAGATTGTGTCTATTATAATCATGTATATTGGCAGATTAGGTCCGTTAACTATCGCATCGCTTTGGTATTTCTCACGTGGCGAGAGATTTTCTTATGTTGAGGGAAATATCACAATCGGTTAAAATGTTTTACGAGGTATGAAAATGAAAAATAAAAATAAAAAAATGACCTACGGTATCATAGGTCTTGGCAGATTTGGTATGGCGCTTGCACAAAAGCTTTCGCTTATGGGTGCTGAGATTATGGTTGTGGATAAGGATGATAGTAAGGTTATGGTAATGCGCGACATTACCGAGAACGCCTTTATTGCCGACAGCCTTGATAAAAAGACTCTTGAGAGCATGGGCTTCCAGAACTGTGACGTCGTTATCGTGTGTATCGCTGAGTCTATCGACGTTTCAATTCTTACCGTTATGAAGCTTCAGTCGCTCGGCGTTCGCCGTATTATCGCTAAGGCTAACAGCATTGAGCACGGTGAGATACTTGAGAAGCTCGGTGCAGAGATCGTATTTCCCGAGAGGGATATGGCGTTCCGCCTTGCAAACAGACTTGAGATGGGTACGGGACTTGACTTTATCGAGCTTTCCGAGTCGGTTAAGGTCGCGACCTTTAACGTTCCGAGTCAGTTTATCGGCAAGACGATTATTGATATTGACCTAAGAAAGAAATTCGGTCTTAACATTATCGCTATTGAGAACGCTGGTAACGTGCTTGACAGCATCAGGCCCGACTACACCTTCGTTGAGGGCGACGTCCTTTACCTTTGCGGTAACAAGAACGCAATCCTCGCCATCTCCGAATGGCTTGAAGAGAATAAGTGAAATTGAGAATAATTAAAGGAGCATTGGTTTCAATGCTCCTTTTTCTCACTTTAAATCAATTAAAACGCCCACTCGCCGTTTTCGAAGATCTGCACTCTCGTGCCGTCCTCGCATACGCCGACGATTGAGAGGTCGGACGTACCTATCATAAAGTCCTCGTGAAGCATCGAGTCGTTGATGCCCATTTCGTGCGCCTGCTTTTCGGTCATATTCTCGTATCCGCGAAGCAGGTTGGTAAATCCGCGGCCGATCGCAAGGTGGCACGCCGCATTCTCGTCAAAGAGTGTGTTATAGAAGAGTAGACCACTTTTGCGGATTGGGGAAGAGTAGGGTACGAGCGCGCATTCACCGAGGTATGGCGCACCCTCGTCAAGAGCGAGCAAGCCACGAAGTGCCTCTTCATTTTTCTCAGCACCACAGTCCACCACCTTACCTCCCTCAAACTTCATCCAGAAGTTCTCGATAAGGCTACCGTTTGCAGACAGAGGACGAGAGGAGTAAACGATACCCTCAGCCTCACCCTTCATAGGAGATGTGAATACCTCCTCCGAGGGAATGTTGGGGTTAAAGTAAATTCCGCTTCCGAGCGCGTTCTCACCGCCACCGCAGAAGAGTGCCTCGGGGATAAGACCTACCTTGAGGTTGGTACCGTTGCTTGCCTTGTATTCAAGCGTTCTGAGCTTTAAGGAGTTGAGATACTCACACTTCTTTAAGAGGTTGTCATTGTGCTTGTTCCACTCTTCAATTGGGTTCTCGTATACTCTTGAGGTGTCGAGAATTGCTTCCCAGAGCTTTTCCATAGCAACGCTTGCTCTCTCGGTGGGGAATATCTTTTTTGCCCATTCCTTACCGGGCACAGCCGCGATACACCACTGATACTTGTTAGCCATCTTGTCACGGATAGGCTTGATAATCTTGCCACGCGCGGACATAGCCTTCATATATTTTGCCTGGTTGATGCCATTAAGACCGTCGGGATTTTCGGACATTAAGTAGATTTTACAGGGCAGAACGTCTACCTGATGCTCAAGCTTTGCTATCACGTAGTCGGGCACGGTAGATAGTACCTTCTGCGAGCAGTATCTGATATTGCTTTTTTCAAGTGGCTGATAGCTCCAGTCTACGACGACCTTTGATGCACCAAGACGGTAACACTCGTCAACCACCATCTTAACGAATTCCGGCTGGTCAAGCTCTGCGGTAATGAATACCTCCTGACCCTTTTGTACGTTCACGCCGACCTTAGCGATGAGGTTGGCATATTTCTTAAGTCTTGTCTTGTTCATTTTACGTCTCCTTTATATGTTCTTAATCACGTTAATTAGATATTCCCAGACTCTTACGAACGAGGGCAGGGAAAGATGCTCCTCTGTAGTGTGTATATCAAAGTTGTCAGGGCCGATTGATACGCAGTCAATACCGGGAATTTTCTCGGTAAACAGGCCGCACTCCAGCCCTGCGTGTATAATCATAATTTGCGGCTCTTTGCCGTACATATTCTCATATACGCTCTTCATTACGTCTCTAAGGTGTGATTCCTTGCGGTATTCCCAGGCGGGGTATTCGCCTCTTTCCGAGTAATCTGCACCGTATCTTACAGCAATTTCGCTGAGCGTGTCACCGAGCGCGCGCTTTGAAGAGCCCTTAGCTGAGCGAACGGAGAATGAAGCATTCACGCACTCGCCCGTGGTTTTCAAAATACCTAAATTCAGAGAGGTTTCTACCAAGCCCTCAATATCCTCACTCATTGCGATAACTCCTGAGGGAAGCTCGCACAGCAGTGCCACCGCGGCACACGTAGACTCCTCATCGAGAGGAATATCGGTGATTTGTATAGGAGCAATCTCCACCTCTAATGCACCTTCTATAGCACGGTATTTATCAACCAATGCGTCTGCTCTCTTTGCCAGCACCTCGATGCCTACGGGAAGAGAAATTATAGCTGCACTCTCACGTGGAATTGCGTTATCGGCATTGCCGCCGTTGATGCTTACCAAGCGGTAATCAATATCGCAGTTTAAGAGTTCAGCAAGGAGCTTATTTGCGTTAAGTCTGCCTTTATCAATCTCGACTCCGCTGTGGCCGCCCATAAGACCGCTTACCTTTACCTCGTAGCCTTCACCCTTGAATTCGGCACGCTTTACGGGAAGGGCAATATCGCTTCTCATACCGCCTGCACAGCCTACGGTAAACACACCCTCCTCGTCTGAGTCAATATTGATAAGCATTTTTCCGTCAACAAGGCTTCCGTCAAGCTTATTTGCACCGATAAGACCGGTCTCCTCGTCAGAAGTGAATATTGCCTCAAAGGCTGGGTGTTCGTATTCTCCGTCGAGAATTGCCAAAGCATATGCAAGAGCAACTCCATCGTCACCACCGAGCGTTGTGCCGCGTGCGCGCAGGAATTCACCGTCAATATAAAGGTCGAGTCCCTCCTTTTCCATATCCTTGTCAAGATTGGGGAGCTTTTCCGCTACCATATCAAGATGACCTTGGAAAATTATGCCCGGCTTGTTTTCATATCCGAGGCTTGCAGGCTTCTTAATTATAACGTTATCGTATTCGTCGCGGTTGTATTGGAGCTTGCGAGATTTGGCAAACTCTACAAGGTAATCCGCTATGTATTTCGTATTTCCCGAGCCGTGAGGAATACTTGAAAAATCTTCAAAAAATCTAAGTGCCGCCTGAGCAGCTTCATATCCTGTAAAATCCAACATAGGACCTCCTAAAAGTATGATTTACTTTATTTTACACCAAAGTGAAATATTTTTCAACATCTAAGTTGACTTTTTGTAAAATATTTTGTAAAATATATAGTAATCAACATTTTTGTTTTGAAAGTGAGTAAAATATGAGTAAGATAAACAAGCTCTTTAAATTTATAGAAACCTCGCCTACTGCCTTTCACACCGTTGCGACCATTACGGACGCATTGAGGTCTAACGGCTATATTGAACTTTATGAAAGTGATAGCTGGGAGGGCAAGACCGGTAAATTTTACGTAAAGCGCTCCGACTCGTCTATAATCGCCTTCAGACTCGGCGAGGCGCGACACAGCTTTAATATTTGCGCTACTCACTCCGATCAGCCCGCCTTTGCCGTAAAGGCGAATGTGCAAAAGGGGACGGCATACGCAGTTCTGGATACCGAGAAGTACGGCGGAGCAATTCACTACACCTGGCTTGACAGACCATTAGGAATTGCGGGCAGGGTAGTAGTAAAGAGCGATACCGGACTCAAGAAGCTGCTCTGTAATCTTGACCTCACCGTAACCATTCCAAGTGTTGCTATTCACTTTAACCGTGGAGTTAACGACGGCTTTAAGTTTAATCCCGCAGTTGATCTTCTTCCGCTTTATTCTCTTAACGGCGGCGCGCCTCTTATCGATAAAATAGCGGAATCAATCTCCGTGGACAAAGAGAATATAGTTTCTCACGAGCTCTACGTATATAATAAGGATAGCGGCGTTGTATTCGGTGCGAACGAGGAGTTTGCACTTTGTCCGCGTCTTGACGACCTTGCGTGTGTTTACGCATCGGTTAACGCATTCTTTACTGCCAGAACTGCGGATTCAATTCCCGTGCTTGCAGTATTCAATAACGAGGAGGTTGGCTCTGCTACCAAGCAGGGAGCTGCATCTACCTTCCTTCACGACGTGCTTAGCCGCATTGCAGGAGATAGCGAAACTTATCAGAGAATGCTTGCCAACAGCTTTATGCTAAGCGCTGATAACGCCCACGCCATTCACCCCAACCACCCTGAGATGTCTGATAGCAAGAACGCGCCTACACTCTGTGGCGGCGTTGTAGTTAAGTATAATGCTAATTGCCGTTACACCACCGATTCTGTAAGCGCAGGTATATTCTATACGCTTGCAGATAGATGCGGTATTAAGACACAAGATTATTATAACAGGGCTGATATGCTCGGCGGCTCAACACTTGGCTCGATTGCAAATACTGCTGTTTCCATTCCTACTATTGATATCGGACTGGCTCAGCTTGCTATGCACTCTGCTAACGAGACTATGGGTGTTTGCGACCTTGACGATATGTGCCGTGTGATAGCCGAATTCTATTCAACCACGCTTCGCAACGTTGGTGATAATATAGTATTTTGATACAGTAAATTTGAAAGCAACTGATAAGAGGGAAATAATGAAAGAGAAGAGTAAAAAATACGTTCCTACATTTTTCATCATTGCCATATCGTTTTTGACGTGTTCTTATTTGTTGCTTTTTCTATGTCAAGCAAACCCGCGTATCAGTGATTTTTTAAATCGATATTTTCTTCAGTATATAAGGCTTTCACTCGCTGCTTTGACCTCGTTTTTACCGTTTTCACTGTTTGAATTATTTCTTCTTCTCTTAATCCCGCTTTTAGTAATTTTCATAGTCCTAACAGTTAAATATACGAGTAGTTTAAGAGAGCGAGTAAGAAGAGTTTCATTAGCGGCTTCGATAATCTGCCTCGTTTTATCACTGCATATTTACACTTTAGGCATTGCGTACCATACGACAAGTCTTGTTGATAAGCTAGGACTTGCAGAAGATGATAAAGTGGATTTAGACGAGCTTTACAGCACTACAGTGCTTGTTCGCGATAAGGTAAACGAGCTTGCTCGTATAGTAAACTATTCGGACGGTGAATCACGTATGCCGTATTCCTTTGCCGACCTTTCAGAGCATATTTGCTCAGCTTACGATACACTTGAACAGAACTATCCTATATTTGAAAATTTTTCCTCTTTTGCAAAGCCGATAAAGCATAGCTCCATTATGAGCGATATGGGAATTACGGGCATATACAGCTACTTTACGGGAGAGGCAAATATCAATACCGAATATCCCGACTATACGTTGCCGTTTGTAGTCGCTCACGAGCTTGCACATCAGCGCGGATTTGCACGTGAGAATGAGGCAAACTTTATTGCTTACCTCGTTTGTATATCGTCGCCCGAGTCGTATATTCAGTACAGTGGTTATCTCAATATGTACGAGTATCTTGCATCAGCACTTTATCAAACCGATAGGGAATTGTACCCAGAGGTGCTCTCGGGGCTTGACGTTGACGCACGTTCTGATATCATTGCTTCAAATGAGGTAACAAAGGCGCACCGGGACAGCTTCTTATATAAGCTTATGAATAAGGTAAACGACACCTATCTTAAGGCAAACGGCACTGAGGGCGTAGTCAGCTATTCTTACGTTGTACGCATTACCGTAGCCTACTACTCACAGGGGAAATGACTTAGATATATATGATTGTTGACATCTCAACTTGTTTGTGATATAATAGATAAGTCTTGTACATGAATCTTTTTATTTTTGAAACGAGGACAGCACTATGAGCATTAACAAATTTACTGATGCAGACGTAAGAGTTGCAGAAGTTTTAACCCACGCTCAACTTAAAAAATTCGTAAGATTTCCAAATGAGTTATACCGTGATAACGAATGCTTCGTTCCATTTTTAGAGGACGATGAGATAGGTACCTTCTCAGGCTCAATTGACAAGAATCCGGCGTATGAGTTTTGTCAGACACGCCTTTTCTTAGCGTATAAGAATGGCAAGGTTGTCGGTAGAATTGCAGGACTTATCAATCACGCATACAACAAGAAGTGGGGAAAGAACGCTATTCGTTTCACCCGATTTGACTTTATCGACGACTATGCCGTCTCATCAGCTCTTTTTGAGAGAGTAGTTGCTTGGGGTAAGGAGAACGGATATACCGAGATAATGGGTCCTATAGGCTTTACCGATATGGACCACGAGGGAATGCTGGTTGAAGGATTTGATGAGTTTAATATGTCAATTACCTTCTATAACCACCCCTACTATATCGAGCATATGGAGCGCTTAGGTCTTGTTAAGGACATTGACTGGATTGAATATAAGATTTTCGTTCCCGACGAAATTGACGAGCGCATTGACAGACTTGCCGAGCGTGTTTTAAATAGGGGCAACTATGAGATTGTCACCTATACGGACAGAAAGGTTCTCTTCAAAGAGGCGACAGAGGCGTTCAAGATTATCGATATTGCTTTTTCAAGGCTTTACGGCACAGTTCCGCTTACCGATAAGGTAATTCAGAAGACTATAGAGGGCTATATTCCTCTGGTTCACCTTGATTATATATGCTCGGTTAAGGATAAGGAGGGTAAGATAGTCGGCTTTGGCGTTATGGTTCCGTCCATTGCTAAGGCACTCAAGAAATCGAATGGAAAGCTTCTTCCTTTTGGTATTTTTAGAATGCTGAGAGCTTTGAGAGGGAAGAACGACACACTTGAGATGTACTTCGTTGCAGTTGACCCCGCGCATCAGCTTCACGGTGTGCCAATGCTGCTGATGCAGGAGCTTGTTAAAAAGTGTATTAAGAACGGTGTAAGATACTGTGATACCGGTCCGATGTTGGAAACGAATGGGGCAGTGCACAGTATGTGGCGTTACTTTGATAAAAAGCAGAATAAGCGCCGCCGCTGTTATATAAAGTCAATATGAGCTTGAAGAGGTGAAGGACTATGACAGA
>JAZQRW010000141.1:0-3302 GCA_045629765.1 Eubacteriales bacterium | reverse complement strand
GCAAGCTTAAGCTTTGTGCCTACGCCGTCGGTGCCCGAAACCAAAACGGGATGAGGCATATCGGTAATATCAAGCTCGAAAAGACCGCCGAAGCCGCCGATCTCCTCGGACTTTTTTTGAATAATTGTTCTTGCTACGTGAGCCTTCATGAGCTCTACTGCGCGGTAGCCTGCGGTTATATCCACGCCTGCGCTTGCGTAAGCTTCAGATTTAGAATTAGAGTGCATTTTTCTGTCCCTTTCAAAGTTATTCTTTTCCTGTGTAGCAATAAGTGCAGAGCTTGCAGGGCTCAAGGCCTATAGCCTCAATAATTCCCTGAAGCGACTGGAATTCTATGGATTTTAAATGTAATTTCTCGCACATAGCTTGGCGTAATTTTTTACCTCGCTCGGTGGTAAAGTCACTGTATTCTTCTATATGCTTTGCTCCCTCGTCACCCTCAAGCTCCATGATGATCTTTCTTGCTATCAGATCCATATCGCCCGTGGATCTTGCAAAATTGAGATATTTACAGCTATACATAATAGGTGGGCAAGCAGAGCGCATATGAACCGACTTAGCGCCGTTTTCATAGAGGAATTCTACTGTTTCGTGTATCTGCGTTCCTCTTACGATTGAATCGTCGATAAGAAGTAAATTCTTGTCCTCGATAATCTCGTGAACAGGTATTTGCTTCATTTTTGCAACGCGGCTTCTCTCTACCGCCTTTGAGGTAGTGAAGCTTCTCGCCCAGGTGGGAGTGTATTTTATAAATGCTCTTGCAAAGGGGATACCGCTCTTATTGGCGTAGCCGATTGCGTGTGGAGTACCTGAATCAGGGATACCGCCGACGTAATCAACCTCCTCTATGTTTCCAATATTCTCATCGTTTCTTGCCATGATAGCGCCGTTGCGATAGCGCATTATTTCAACGTTTTTGCCCTCGTACGTCGAGGTTGGATAGCCGTAATAGCTCCAGAGGAACGAGCATATCTTCATTTCGCTTGTTCCATTGTAAAGAATTTCTAATCCGTCCGGTGAAATTTCAACGATTTCACCCGCACGCAGCTCCTTTACAATATCGTAGTCGAGCTTCGTTGCCGCAAACGGCTCAAGCGTAGCACAGTAGCCACCCTCGTTCTTGCCGATTATCAACGGCAGTCGTCCGATCTTGTCTCTTGCGGCAATGATGTTTCCGTCATTTTTGAGTATCATTATTGCTGCAGTGCCGTCAATCTCGCTTTGAGCAAAGCGTATACCCTCGGTAAAGCTTGGCTTAGTGCTAATTAAGGCGGAAATTAACTCGGTAGTGTTAATTGCTCCGCTCGTCATTGCGCTAAAGTGAGCCTCGCCTGTGGCAATGTACCTTTCTACCAATTCCTCTGCGTTGTTTACCACGCCGACGATACAAATTGCATATTTGCCTAAGTGCGATCTCATAAGGAGCGGCTGAGGCGCGTAGTCGCTGATACAGCCTAGGGCGCTCGTGCCCTCCATCTCCTCAAAGATGTGCTCGAACTTTGTTCTGAAGGGTGAGTTTTCTATGTTATGAATAGACCTTTGCAAGCCTATTGTCTTGTCGTACGCCGCCATTCCTGCTCTCTTAGTGCCGAGGTGGGAGTGGTAGTCAGTACCGAAAAATGCGTCAGATATAGCGTCCGTCTTGCGACACGCTCCAAAAAATCCGCCCATTATTATCTCTCTTTCTGTGACTAAGGTTTTGTGTTACCGTTAAGTGATAATTATGCGAAGAAGAGCTTTGAAAGAGTGATGGGATCAACGTACTCGCTGTTCTTGTATGCACGCATATTACCGGAGGAAATCTCATCAATGAGCATAACCTCTCCGTCCTTATCGTAGCCGAACTCAAACTTGATATCATAAAGGATAAGATCTTTTTCCTTAAGGTCGTCTGCTACAATTTTTGTGATTTTTTGAGTCATAAGCTTGATGTCGTCGTACTGCTTTGCGCTCATTACGCCAAGGTCAACCAGACCATCCTTGGTTACGAGTGGGTCGCCCTTAGCATCGTTTTTGAAGGTTGTCTCAACGTATGCGGGAAGATCTGCGCCCTCTTCGATGTAGTCGCTGTAACGGCGATAGAAGCTGCCGACCGCCTTGTGACGACAGATTACCTCAAGTCCCTTGCCGAATGGCTTTGCGGGGAGAACCTCCATCGTGGTGTTTGCAAGGTCTGCACTAACAAAATGAGTCTTAATGCCTGCTGCATTAACCTTTTCAAAGAAATGTATTGACATACGTAAATTTACGTCACCCACTCCGTCAATGGTGAGTCCTACCGAATTTTCACCGGGATCAAAAACGCCGTCCTTGCCGGTGCAGTCGTCCTTGAATTTAAGCATGTAGTTTCCATTGTCGAGTGCAAATACGTCCTTGGTTTTTCCTGTGTATACGAGTTTCATATCATTATTCCTTTCGTTTGTTAGGTAAAATAAATTTATTGGTTAAACTGTTTTTCAATTTCTTTATTTCTCTCGAGAACCGCCAGAGTGTCACTCTTGCGCTTTTCTTCAAGTCGCATGGCGAGTGATTCGTCAGAGAGTGCAAGTATCTCGGCTGCGAGCAGAGCCGCATTTGCTGCACCGTCAATAGCTACGGTAGCAACCGGAATGCCTGTAGGCATCTGCACCGTCGCCAAAAGAGCGTCAAGGCCGTCAAGATTTGACGACTTGCATGGTATACCGATAACGGGCAAAGTGGTTCTCGAAGCTACTACTCCCGCTAAATGAGCCGCCATTCCCGCAGCTGCTATAAGGACTCCAAAGCCCATAGCCTTAGCGGATGAAGAAAAATCACTCGCCTCGTCAGGCGTCCTATGGGCAGAGTAAACGTGTACCTCGTACGGAACGTCTAATGAAGCGAGCATGTCAATGGCCTTTTTCACAATTGGTAAGTCGCTAGCGCTTCCCATAACAATTCCAACCTTTTTCATAATAAGCTCCTTTCACGCGCATCGCGCTTTAAATTTACGTAACGTGCCGCCGTATCACAAGCAGTATACTTCATAATAATAAATTAAGCAAAAGCCTGTCAATTGAAAAAATCAAAAAGGGCGCACTTACCCTAGCAAAGAGAAGTGCGCCCAGACGGTCGGCATTAGTATGTATTGTCACCGTGGCACCGCGGTTGAATCCGCGAATATCCGTCAGTCACGGGACTATTTTAGCGTCTGGGCACTGCCTCAAAGCGCATAAACTAAATACATTATATAATAATATAACTAAAATGTCAACTAATTTAGATAAATTGAGATAGACAAAAATATAATTTTAAAATCGCAAAATTTGTCACTTTGCACAAAA
>JAZQRW010000140.1:0-10759 GCA_045629765.1 Eubacteriales bacterium | reverse complement strand
GCCTTAATTAATTGTCTTCCTAAGTCCGCTTGGCCTCCGACTTGGTGATATTTATAAGGGTTACTACGAGGGCTGGTACTGCACTCCCTGCGAGTCATTCTTTACTAATACTCAGGTAGTTGACGGCAAGTGTCCCGACTGTGGCAGAACCGTTTCGCAGGCAAGAGAAGAGGCTTACTTCTTTAAGATGAGTGCCTATGCTGACCGTCTTATCAAGCATATTGAGGACAACCCCGGATTTATCGAGCCCGAGAGTCGTAAGAAGGAGATGGTTAACAACTTCCTTAAGGCAGGACTGCAGGATCTTTGCGTCTCCAGAACCTCGTTTAAGTGGGGCATTCCCGTTGACTTTGACCCTAAGCACGTAGTATACGTATGGCTTGATGCGCTTACCAACTATATTACCGCCATCGGCTATGATCCCGATAAGAGCTTTGAGGAGCAGAGTGAGACATTTAAAAAGTGGTGGCCCGCCGACGTTCATATTATCGGTAAGGATATTCTTAGATTCCATACTATTTATTGGCCTATTTTCTTGATGGCTCTTGACATTCCGCATCCTAAGAAGGTATTTGGCCACCCTTGGTTCAACTTCGGCAACGATAAGATGAGTAAGTCTAAGGGCAACGTGGTTTACGCTGATGAATTAGCAGCGATCTTTGGCGTTGACGCAGTAAGATACTATGCGCTTTCCGAGATGCCGTACAACTCCGACGGATCTATCACCTATGAGAGCGTTATTACAAGATACAATAACGATCTTGCCAATAATCTTGGCAATCTTGTCAGCCGTACACACGCAATGACGAAGAAGTATTTTGACGGTATCGTTCCCACTCCCGACGTAAAGGACCCTCTTGACGAGGAGCTTTATCAGGCTGTATCCTTTGCAATCGAGGAGTCAAAGGCTCAGATGGCAGCTTATCACGTTGCAGATTCACTCGATACTATATTTACAATGCTTCGTCGCGCAAATAAGTACATTGATGAAACTATGCCTTGGGTATTGGCGAAGTCTGAGGAGACTAAGGGCCGTTTGGCTACCGTAATCTATAATCTTCTTGAGGTTATCCGCGTGGCTGCCGTACTTCTTGTTCCTTATATTCCTACAACCTGTGAGAATATATTCCGTCAGCTTGGTACTGATAAGACTGAGCTTGATACTATTTCCGGATTTGGCACACTTGAGAGCGGCAAGCCGCTTGGCGAGGCGTTTACACTATTTGCAAGAATTGATGAGAAGCAGTTCCTTCTCGATATGGAAAAGAAGATGAAGGAGGCAGAGGAAGCTCTTAAGGCACAGCAGGAGCCAGAGCACGAGAGCGAGATTGGCATTGACGCCTTCTCGGCAGTTGAGCTTCGTGTTGCCGAGATTATCGCTTGCGAGTCTATTCCTAAGGCTAAGAAGCTTCTTAAGCTTCAGGTTGACCTCGGATATGAGAAGAGACAGGTCGTTTCGGGTATTGCGAAATTCTATAAGCCTGAGGACTTAGTTGGTAAGAAGGTTTGTCTTGTGACCAATCTTAAGCCATGTAAGCTTTGCGGTGTTGACAGCTTTGGTATGATTTTGGCTTCGGGCGAGGAGGATGTTAAGGTAGTATTCCTCGATCCCACAGCTAAGAACGGAGATAGAATTCACTAATGAAGTATTTTGATTCTCACGCTCATTACTATGACGAGAGATTCACTGAAAAAAGTGAAAAGAGCGTCGACGAAATTCTCGACGCTCTTTTTAAAAGCAGTGTATCTTATATAATTAACGTAGGCACCTCACCCGACACATCCCGCCTTGCAATCGAGCAGGCAAAGCGATATGAGAATATGTATACCGCAATAGGCATACATCCGTCCGATACTCGATTTCTTAGCGATATGGAGAGGGAAATTTCGGATATTGAGTCGCTTATTCTCGATAAGGCGAATAAGTGCGTCTGCCTTGGTGAAATCGGACTTGATTATCACTACGAGGACACCGATAAGGATAAGCAGATGCGTTACTTTATAGCCCAAATGGAGCTTGCCAAGAGACTTGGTATTCCTGTTTGCATACATGACAGAGATGCGCACGGGGACGTGATGGAGGTAATACGTAAATTCCCTGAGGTAAAGGGAATTTTGCATAGCTTTTCGGGTTCTCCGGAGATGGCGGAGGAGCTTGTAAAGCTTGGGTATTATATATCGTTTTCCGGCACACTAACCTTTAAAAATGCCAGAAAGCCTAAGGAGGTTGCAGTGGCGCTTCCTCGTGATAGAGTCCTTATTGAAACCGATTGCCCATACCTAGCTCCGCACCCGTTGCGCGGTACGATTAACCATTCAGGCAATCTTTGTTACACTCTTGGTGAGCTTGCAGCGCTTTGGGAAATCAGTGAGGAGGATGCTGTGAAAATTACCGAGGAAAATGCAAAGCGCATTTTCGGTATTCAATAAAGAATTGGTTAATAGTATGGCTTAAGCTTCAGAGCCGTCACAACGCAGCTTGCTTTCGGCTTTTGGAAGATTAGCTATCGCAAACATTTGACAAAGTAAAAACAGCTCTCTTATATCTGTTCTCATGATATCAAAGCTTACGCCCATAAATCCAAGCTCGCTTACAGCTTCGAGCTTGGATTTTGTATTTTCTAAGCTATCAATTAAGTATTCGGCAGAATGCGATTTGCATCTGATAATCTTGCGTTCCTCATCATGACTAACGGGCAGACGCCTTTTGATTATTTTTCTTGCAACATCATCACGCGGTATGTATTTTCGACCGTCAAATGCGAACGACGGTAACTCTATAAAGCCTCGTATACCGTCAAATTTGTCAGCAAAAGTTTGCATTTTGGTGTATTCTCCCTCTAAAAACGTAGGGATTTCTTTTAAATGCAGCTTGTCGTACGTTAATACTGTGTGGTCGGAATATCTGATATATTCGGGCATTGTAGCAAGGTCGCCCTCGCAAAATAGCACAAGGCTGCAGGCGTTGCACATCTGCTTGAAATCACTGATAAAATAGTTGTATTCGTTAAGACTTATCTCTTTTAGATTTGGCGGGGAGAGAGTAATTCCGTCATATTCATGCGCCTTGGCAAGAAGTATTGAACTGTTTATAAATTCTTTCCTCTCCTCTTTGGATTTTGGAATATATGGGGCATAAATTCTTAGCAAAATTCGTTTTTTCGCCGTCTTGTTAATTTCGAAAATTTTCGTATCTTGAAACAGTAGTTCAATTTTTCCGTATGCAAACCGTGCGCCGCATACAGTTATGTAGCTTAAGTATGGAAGATAGGAAATAAGCTTATCAATATTACAGCCTTGATATAAATATCCGTTTGATACGCAGGTGCCGAAAAGTCTGTCTTGGTACTTGATTGCCAAAATTTGTGACGGGTATACCTCGCGTCTTCCGCGGAGTGATGGGTTAATCTGCTTTAAATATTCTTCGCTTGTACCAAATCTTTTTGCGATTGATTCAAGCGTGTCACCGCGCCTTACATTATATGTGCGCGTAGGTACAGCAATCAGAAGCTCTGTATCCTTTGGCGGTTTTTTGACACCGTATATTCCGTTGGCTGCCATAATCGTTTCCGGTGCTATGGAATATTCTCGGCTAAGTGAGTATATGTCCTCATTCTCTTTAACTCTGTGTATGTGCATGCTACTCTCCAATCATGAATTTACTATATATTATGCCCGGTTTGCGTATTTGCTACGTCGTATATTACGTTAGTGTTTTTAAAATGGCGTTAAAATATAAAAAAATTTTACTTGAAAAATCTTTTTAAATATGCTAAAATGATAGAAAACGACCTATGGAGGAAATCTTATGAAAATAAAGGATGGATTTGTACTTGAAGAGGTAGGTGATTCCTATCTTGCTGTAGCAGTAGGTGAGCTTGCCGAGGAGTTCAGAGCGCTGGTAAGGCTTAATGAGACGGGTGCGTTTTTATGGCGTCAGCTTTTGACTGATAAGACCAAGGAAGAGTTGCTTGCGGCTCTTATGAGTGAATACGAGGGCGTTAGTGAGGAATTGGCTAAGCGTGATATCCTTGCTTTTTTAAACACGCTTAAGAGTAATAATATTTTGGAAGTGTAATTATATGGATTTACCCGAGTCAATCGGCGATGTGCTTGATAAATACGGTGTATATGGTACTACCACTAAGGGTACGAGTATGCAGCCTCTGTTTCGCACTCGCCGCGATATGATTATTTTGCAGCGCCCTACGTCCGAGCTTAAGAAATATGACGTCGTTCTTTATAATGCGCCTTACGGTAAAAACATAATGCATAGAATAATAGAGGTTTTGCCCGATAAATATCTTATACGCGGCGATAATACCTTCGTTAACGAGTATATTCCAAAAGAGGATATAATCGCCGTTATGGTTGCTTTTAACCGTAAGGGAAGGCGATATGATGTGACCGGCGCAGGATACAGGGCGTATTGCGTTGTATGGACGGTGATATACCCTATAAGAAAGCTTTTCTTTAAGATTCGCTGTGCGGTACTTCGCATAGGCTCTTTTGTAAAAAGAAGGATTTTGGGCATTCGTAATGGAGATAGTAATGAAAAATAATGTTTATTCATTATCGTTAAGATACATAGGTAAGGTTTTGCGTACCATGCAATACGGAGATCCATTGCCATCCTTACCTGACAAGATAAGCTGGAGTGATATTTTTCTTGTCAGTAAGGAGCATTCGCTCGCAAGCACTCTATGGTACTTTATTTCCGATTTGGTAAAGGCTGATTGCCTTGATACAGACAATGAGCTTATCGAAAAATGGGAGCGTGAGCGTAGCATTGCTTTTGCACATAATCTGGTGCAGACTGCCGAGTTTACTCGTTTGACCGATACCTTTACCAAGGAAAAAATCAAGTTTTTACCCTTAAAGGGATTTATATTCAAGAAGCTGTGGCGTAAGGCGGAGTATCGCACCATGGCAGATCTTGACATCTACGTAGGTGAGGAAGGGATTGCCGCGGCAAACGATAGGCTTCTTGCTATAGGATATAAGCTTGGCCATGGCGGAATGGTACACGATTCGTATATCAAGCCACCGTATATGAATGTTGAAATTCATAAAATTTTGCGTGAGGGCTCGTGCGAGAGCTTTGAAGATTGGAGTCCAAAGGACGATAATCCGTATTGGTATGAGATGGATGATGTTCGATTTATGCTCTTTAATATAGCGCACATTTATAAGCATTACACACATGGCGGCTGCGGAGCACGTTCACTCTTTGATATACAACTGTTTATCGAGCAAAAGCCTGATATTGTAAATAATTATTTACTTTTGGAACGCCTTAAGGATGAAAAGATGCTTGAATTTTATCATGGCATGCTGCATCTTATGCACTATTGGTATGGTGATGGAACGAGTAAGGAGTACGCATCGGATTCGGCGTATCTTACTGATGGTGTGCCTACCGACAAGCTTTGTGAAATGGAGTATTACATAGCGACGGGCGGCGCTTACGGATCGCTTGCCAACAGGGTAGAATATGACCGTAACAGGAGTAGCAAGGTGGGGTATTATTTAAAACGTTTCTTCCTGCCTTACGATAATATGTGTCAAATTTATCCGTGGCTTAGAAGGTTGCCACTCTTGCTCCCAATTGCATATTTCATGAGAATATTTGAATCTATGAAGGATGGCAGGCTGAAAAGAGAATTGCGTATGCTTAAGCGTGCCGAAAAGAAGTTGCAGGATAAGGAAAATAAAACTAAAGAATAACCGCGATAAAGTTGTAACGGCTAGGATATTTGGAAGGGCAATATAACTCTTCCAAATTTTTTTAGAAAACGCGCGTACGCTCTTGACAGGATACATTTGATATGTTACAATATAACAAACAGTTGAGCAAATGTTCAACTATTGGAGGCCTAAATGAAAAAAACAATCGAAGCGGAAGCACCGATTTGTCAAGGACACGAGCATGCATTAGACGACAGTGCGCTTGCATTGGCTAAGGCAAAATTACCGACTGAAGATTTGCTCCTTGAGTTATCGGATTTTTATAAAATATTTGCTGACTCAACACGACTAAAGATACTGTTTACCATAGAAGAGCCAATGTGCGTTTGCGATATTGCAAGTGTACTTGGTATGACTAAATCAGCTGTATCACACCAGTTAAAGATACTAAGGCAGAGTAACCTTGTAAGGTATAGGAAAAGCGGTAAGAATGTTTTTTATTCGTTGTCCGATGAGCATGTAAAGGTAATTATTGAATACGCTTTAGAACACATAAAGGAGTAGAAAAAATGAAAACAAAACTTAACATCGAAGGGCTGGATTGCCCAAATTGCGCGGCAAAACTTGCTGCGATGATAGAAAAGAAAGATGGTATTGTAAGTGCTAAGATTAACTTCCTTACTGAGAAATTAACTGTTGAATCCGAGCTTTCCGAGGCAGAGCTTATGTCAGTTATCGTTGATACCTGCAAGAGCTTTGATCCCAGCATAAATGTTAGCAAATAATATGCTCGTTAAGACTACAAAGCTGTTATTTAAGAACGAGCTTGGCAGGATTATTTCCGGGCTTGCGGTATTCGTTTTTGCCTTGATTTTCTCTTCGCTAAAGCTTGAACTTGTGTCTATACCGTTATACGTTTTAGCACTTTTAGTGTCGGGATATACGGTTTTTACAGATGCCGTCCGTGGAATTCGCCGCCGTGATTTTCTTGATGAGAAATTCTTAATGTCTATAGCTTCAATTGGTGCGATGCTGATTGGTGAATATAGTGAGGGCGTTGCCGTAATGCTTTTCTTTTTGGTGGGCGAGTACTTTGAGCATAAGGCTGTACGCCGTTCCCGTAATTCCATAAAATCGCTTATGGACATCTGTCCCGATACTGCTACCGCCGTTGTTGACGGCGTACCGAGTGAGGAGTATGCTGAGGACGTTGAGATAGGCACGTTGATACTTGTTCGTCCCGGTGAGCGAGTACCGATTGATTGCGAAATTGTTGATGGTGAATGTGAGCTTGATACGTCAGCTCTTACCGGCGAGTCAGTTCCCATACACGCAAAGATAGGTAGCGTTATAAATAGTGGCACTATAGTTCTTGGCGGTACTGTTTACGCACGTACGGTATGCACGTACGAGAATTCTTCAGCATCGAGAATTTTAGCTCTTGTCGAAACTGCACAGGAGCGCAAATCACGTGAGGAAAAATTCATTAGCACATTTTCGCGCTACTATACGCCGATTGTTACTTTGCTAGCGATTTTAATGGCGCTGATACCACCGATTTTTAAGATATTTACGCTCGAAGAGTCGGTATATAAGGCACTTTCGTTCCTCGTCGTATCATGTCCTTGTGCCTTGGTTATATCAGTTCCTATGGCGTTCTTTGGAGGAATAGGCGCAGCAGCCTCCTCCGGTATTCTTTATAAGGGTGCAAATACCTTTTCTGCCATCAGCGACGCGCGTAATATAGTTTTTGATAAAACCGGAACCTTGACCAGCGGAAAGTTTACTGTAAAAGAAATATCGGCAGTAGGCGTGAGTCAAGAAGAGCTTTTATATCTTGTTTCTTCTGCTGAGGGCGGATCTAATCACCCTCTTGCTAAGAGCCTAAGTATCTTATCCGCCTCCCCATCTATGCCTATTAGTACAAAGGAGCTTGTAGGTCGCGGAATTATATCTGTATTAGCGGAGGGGGAGATTGCTGTTGGTAATCGCACGCTTATGAGCGAAATAGGCGCGCAAATTGCGGAAAATGACGAAATTGGTAAACTTTATGTTACAAAAGACGGCGTTTACATAGGCAGTATTACGTTAATTGATGAAATTAAGCCCGAGGCAATCACTGCTATTGAACGCTTAAAAAGGCTAGGCGTTAACAATACCTACATTCTATCGGGTGACCGCGAGGGCGCTTGTAATTACGTCGGTAATAAGTTAGGTATATCCCATATTGAACACTCCCTTTTACCCGATGATAAGTATAGAAGGCTTGAGGAAATTATATCTGTATCGACCGGCAAAACCGTTTACGTAGGCGACGGAATTAACGATGCGCCCTGCCTTGCGAGGGCAGATGTAGGAGTTGCGATGGGCGGCACGGGAAGCGATAGCGCCATAGAAGCGGCAGACGCAGTTATTATGTCCGATAATCTTATGCGTCTTACCGATATGATTTTGATTGCACGTAAGACCCTGCGCATTTCCAAGCAGAATATCGTCTTTGCTATAGGTATTAAAATTTCTGTAATGATTCTTGTGTCCCTATCCGTAGTTGGCATGTGGGCTGCGGTGTTTGCTGACGTCGGTGTTGCGGTGCTTGCTATTCTCAACTCGATGCGTATGCTCTTGCACATGAGAAAGAAGTGAGTATGCCAAGATATTATATGTTAAACAAGCCGCGCGGGCTTCTCAGCGCGTGCGCTGACGAAAGGTGCGACACGGTTCTTTCATGCGTTGCTGCAAGCGAGCGCGATGGATTGTTTCACGTCGGCAGACTTGATAAGGATACCGAGGGACTTTTGCTTCTTACCGACGACGGTGCTTTTTGTCACTACTTAATGCACCCTGATAACGAGGTGCAAAAGACGTATTACTTTCTATGCTCAGGAATTCTTACTGATGATAAAATAGCTACGCTTGAAGCAGGCGTTGCTATATACAAAAACGAGGAAAATCTTACACGCCCCTCTTCAATATGTGTAATTTCAACTCAGCCGATAACTGATGTTCTTCATTTACTTAACGATGTGGATTTGAAAAAGGTGAGGGGTAAATCCCATGCTACTACAATTGGCACAATCACCATTTCCGAGGGGAAGAAGCATCAGGTGCGACGCATGCTTCGTGGTGTAGGCTGTTACGTTTATTATCTCAAAAGAATAAAAATCGGCAATCTTTCGCTTGATGAGAATCTTGAAATTGGCGAATACCGCCCTCTTAGCGAAATCGAAATTTCTTTATTAAAACAAATTTAGTAGGTGCTTATTATGAAACAAATAGTTGTAAGGGTTGTATTCAACTCAAAATATCCGGAGAAAAACTACTCTGTAATGCTTGATGAGGACACTTATGCGCACTTGCAGTTTGAACTTTACAGAGCTAAAATTTGCGAGGTAGGTAAGGCCTTAAAGGCTCCGGTAAGGCTTGCCGAATATCCGACGGTAAAATCTTTTATGCACAGCATAAACCGAGTGATTTTCCAAAGTGTCGTGCTATTTGAGCTTGAATACGAAAGAGAGAAAAAGCTCTTTGAGTACACCGAGCGACTTTATAGCGATGAACGAATTCCGGATACGGATATAGAGAAATACAGGCTTGCATTCTTGAATAGCCAGACTGAAATATATACCGAGAAGCTGTTTATGAAGGATTTTGCTCGTCGTTTTGTAGGAGTTACAGAGATAATTTCAATCTAAAATCAAATAAAACGGCGATTGCTCCGAAGCGGGAAGGAATAACCCTAAGATCTCGCATCGGCAATCGCCGTTTTTTTTATGTATTGCTGGCTGCTTTAGACTTTTCTTCCATAAGCTTGTCCATAAAGCAAAGCCATTTTGTTGACATTCTCGTATCGGGGAGAGGATAAATATAAATTAACTTACCCTTGTGGTATATATCAAAGTGCACGCCGGGCGTGATAGGGAACGCCTTTATCTTTTCCGGCTCTGTCTCAAATTCGATAAGCTCGCCGTGAAGAGTACCGGAGAACTTAAACACGTTCTTATCAAGGTATATTGTGCCCTCGCCTGCATTCTCGTCCATCATATCATCATTGCCGCAACAGCCGAGGCGTGCCTTTGTTTCAAGACACTCATTTTCGGTGTCTATTGAATTCTGCTGCCATTCGAACCATTCGTTCACACGCTCAAACGGAGCATCGTGCAGTCTGTAAAAATTATCCAGCGTTGCGTCGAGGCTGCAAGCCGTACACCTTATGTGATTGCCCTCTGAGGTAATAGTGCCTTCCTTTTTGCAAATGGGGCACTTAAAGAGAATTTTGTCAACTCCCTTTGCAATAGTCTTTGATTTGAACTCGACGCCACGCATAGACAGCTCGTCGTCGTTGAAGATGGCCTCGCTTGCAATATCACGGATTTGCTGGAGCTCCATTTTTTCTACTTCCTCTGCCGTCATCAAGAGCTTTGCAGAGCATCTTATCTTACCGCATCTGTTGTCGCCCTTCTCGCGCCACTTTGGAAAAGTGAGATAGCCGCCCTCGGTGTGCCAAACGTAAACGTTAAGCCCAAGCTTTTTGATAAGCTCCGCCGTGCCGTCGGTGACGTACAACGTGTGACCGTAGCATGAGAGGCGTCCCTCCGGGAAGATGAAGAGTATAGCCTTTTCCTTTACCGCTCTCATGATATTTATGATAGTTGTAACGTCGGGCGTGAACATTTTCTTGGTAATAACGTGCATGCGCTTCATAAGAGGTGCAGTATCAGGGCAGTGCATAAAATGCTCGCTGACAATATAGGTAGGACGCACCGGGTAGAACGTAAGACCGGAAAGAATGTGGTCCTGGTCGCACGTATGCGAGCCTAAAACTATCGCAGGCCCCTTGATGCCCTTGATGCCCTTTCGGTCAATCGTAAGACCGTATTTGAATTTATAAATCAGCCTTAGGGCAAAGCCTGCCACCAAAAAGAAGGGCAAATTTATCTTACCAATACGTTTTTTACGTTTATTCTTCTTGTCGTTTTCCTTCATAGCATACTCCATTTGTCGAAAAATATACTTAAATCCCCTTCATTATAACACAACATTGCCTAGAATGTCAACATAGATATTTCCAATA
>JAZQRW010000139.1:0-8938 GCA_045629765.1 Eubacteriales bacterium | reverse complement strand
TGGGCGAAAGCGAGAAGATGAAGGAATACTGACACGCGTTGATTATTGCGGTGGACTTTCTGATAATATCCGCCGTGCCGACGAAGTCCTTGATATTCTGCGTTATAACTATCTGCATTCCGTTATATTTTCTTATACGCTTTGCAAGCTGATACATAAAGTCGAGTGCTACGGGGAATTTCGGATCGATAAATGCGTGTGCCTCGTCGATTGCAACGACGATCTTACGATTAGTGCCATATTTAATATTGAATTCTCGGTTCTTAATGATCTCGTTATCAAGCCATTTCAAAACGAGAAGCATCTGTGCGTTGGCAATAACGCCGTTCTTGTTAGCGAGAAGGCTCTGGAAATTGAATACGGTGAAGTTTTCCTTAACGGTGAGCGTTGAAGGACCGTTCCAAAGATTGGAGTCACGTCCGCCCTTTGCAAACTTTGATACGAAGTTTGAAAGAATACGAAGATTTATTACGTCGTAGTCAACCTTTGCCTCTGCAAGCTTCTCTCTGATAATCGCATAGAGGTCGTCAAAAATAGGATAATCCTCAGGAGCGATACGGGAGAAATCACTGCCAAATCCAATTCCCTTTCTGGCGTACACCTCAACGACAAGGTTGTTAAGATATTCCAGTGCCTGCGCATCTATTCCCGGGAGAATAACCCTGAAATATTCCTCAAGGAACTGAAGATGTACCGCAAAGTTATCAACCACTGCACCTACTCCGTCCTCATCAGCGTCAAGCGTCGTCACTACGTGGAAGGGATTAATTCTTCCCTGCGTAGCCGTTCCTACGTCGATAAGTCTTCCACCGAGATTCTTTGCCATGTAGTGGTACTCGTTCTCGGGGTCGAGAATGAATATTTTCGAGTTTTCAGCGGCGAGATTGGTCAAAATGGTTTTCGTAGCGAAGGATTTACCCGAGCCCGATTTTCCCATAATTACCATGTTAGAGTTTACTCGCTCTCTGTCACGCTTAAAGAAGTCTACGATAACCGGGAAGTTTCCGCTAGCGCCGAGAATAGAGCCTCCATCGTCCATTACGGTAGAAAGAACGAATGGGAATACTGCTGAAACAGATCCCGAATGTATAGCTCTTGCAAACTCGGGACAAGCGTCGTATCTTGAAATATTCGATGAGATAACGGCTCTCTGCTGTTTGCAGAAGTTATCGGCAAGCTCAAAGCCCTGCTCGGTTACTATTCTCTTAATGGTCTTCTTAAGGTTTTTCTTTGCCTCAGTGTTTCTGAGTCTGTTTTTGTTATAAATAGTAAAATGAAGAGTTACGCTGAAAAGCGTTTCGTTATCGTTCTGAAGCATTCTCAGCACGTCAACGAGGGTTTCAATGTGCGTCTTTTTATCAAGCATTGATGATGCCTTGAAGGAATTCTCCGACTGGCTTGCAAGCTCGATAAGAGAGCGGTCAATCATACGAACTGCCTTATTTTTCTCATACGGCGCAATGTTCATTACCACCTTGGTATCCTCGATGTTGAACATCTGGTAGCCCCAAGCGTTCAAAACCGAGAGTGGGAAATTACGAACAGTATAATTAAACGTCTCAACACCGTCAATATATGCACTCTTAGGCGTGAACCTCACCTCGGTGGGCTTAACCCACGGCATCAGCTCCTCGTCCGCAAGTATATCCACGTCGCTTTCCTCGAATTTATCGGTAAAGGTATACTTGAGGAATAAGGCGAGTCCCTTATTATCAAGAACGCGAGAGTTCATTCCCGCATCAAGGAATGAGGAAATTCCGTTTGTCAAAATTTCACGAATTACGGTTTTGTCCCTATCGTATACGACAAGATAGTAAAACGGCTTATGAAGAACGGTAGCGCCGCTCATTCTCTCATAGATAGCAATTCTTTCAGCTATGATTTTTTCTCTTACGAGTTTTTCCTGCTCGTCGATGCTTCCTGCCTCAAAGAGCTTTTCAAGCTGGTTTTCCTTTTCATGCTCGGATTCTACATACTTATCAAGAAGCATCTTCCTGTCTACCTTAACGATAGATGCTTTTGTGTTTCCGCTGATGGAGCGAATTATCTTTCCAAAATGAACGTCAATTATCTGATCCTGCTTGTAGCCCGAAAGCAACCTAAACTCTCTCGGGTCTATTTCAAGCACACCGGCATAGTATTCGTTATATTCGATAAAGCCGTCCTTGATATCCTTGAAGGCTATGAAGTTGTCAATACTTGCATTTGCCTTTGTAAAGTCCTTGGAATAGTGCTTGACAGATACGACGTATTTTGCCATATTCACGAACATCATATAGAAGCGCTGACCGTCAAAGGGCATATAGAGCCAAATCGAAACTGCCAAGATCAGTATCATAATTGCATATTTGGGGATAAGAGGAATATTAGTTGTGAATACCAAGACCTCGAGTGCAAGAGCCGCAAGACCTATAAAGGTATCCGCAAGAGAAATATTCTTAAAAAATTCAATTTTTACTTTCGCTGTTTTGGGAATAATTCTCATTTATTATTTTCCTCCTTACTTATTTTGTCCGGTCGTATTAGGGCTGCCATTGATGGCATTGCCTACCATATTGTTCTTGTTTGAAGTTGCATTATTGTTGCTATTGCCACCGCTAAAAGACTGCTTGAAGCCGCTGTCCTTGATGGCATTCTTTGCCGAGTTGGGATCTGAGCCATAGCTTGCCTTTTGGTTGTTCTTAGACTCGCTATCGTCACCAGATTCTCCTTGTTTATCATTCTTTCTGGGGTATCCACCGTCGAGATGTAATCCACGAAGCAACCTATTACCCAAGTGTTTTGACTGCGCATTGATTGCATCACCGGCAATACTCTTAGCTGCTCTAAACGGAAGACCTACGGTGTTGTTTGCAATGCCGCCTGCCACACCAAGTGCCTTACCTGCTACGCCCGAAGCCATTCTCGCAAGGCTACCCATGGAGAGCGCATTATCACGAAGCTCGTTCGTGCCGGCTCCCTGAGATACGAGATTTCCGACGAGTGCCATGGATTTCTGCATCGTAAGCGCACCGCCCGCAATAATGAGCAGCTTCATAATAAGATCTAAGAACTGAGCTGTCGAGCTCTCTCCGCTGAAGAATGCAAATCCGGGCTTCGTAACAATGCCGCACACCATTGCGTAAATATTTATAGCCAAAATCATTCCGTATCCCATAATAAATTTGGACAAGAACTGATCTCTCCACAGCTTAAAGCGTGCGCCATCGTCAAGCGTGCTAGTAGAGATTGAAAGAGGAGCAGCTATGTATAAAATTACGAGAGAAAGAACACGATCTACGAAGATCAACATTGCACTGCCTATTCCGAACAGAACTACTCCGCCTGCAATCCAAGAGAACAAAAATGGAAACTCGGAAAGCGGCATATAAGTAGATACTACTGCAGTATTGTAATAATCAAGCTCGCCCGTTCTAAATAACACAACGTAATCGGGGTTCATTCCTCCATCCTGAGCAAATGCAGCGAAAAGGAATGCTCCGGGTGATGCGGCAGATTGCAACGTTGCTCCGTACAAAGCAGTTACGAATGCATTTCCGATAGTCATAAAAGCTACAATAACCGCAGGCACAAGGAAGAACATCAAAATGGTCTTAAACGCTTTGATGGCTATCTGAGCGGGAGTTCCCTCAGCCTTATCCTTTGCGATACTGCGCAAAATCATAAATACGGTAAAAATAACGACAAGTATCGTAGCTAGCAATGCGGAAACGCGAAAAGCAAAGCCAATCTCGTCACTGAAGAACAAATAAGTAAGGAAGTCGGTATCCTCCCCTTCAAAGTTTATCGTATCAATTCCGCATAATTTATTTGCACAAAGTATCAGACCGTCTATGATCCTGAATATTGTTTTTGAGAGCATATACAGAAATTCCCAAAACCAATCAAACATTTTTATTAGCCTCCTTGCACTTCATTTTCATTCTTTACATCTAATGCTCTGATCAAAAGATTTGTCATTGTGATTTCAGCCTTTTGAAGCTCAAGCATCGTTTGAGGGTCAACAAATTTTCCATTCGCTTCATCAAAAATACGGACTCCGCTGTTGTTTCTGATTTGAAGCAAAATATATTGACCTTCCTTTATTTCTATACTCTTTTGAGTTGTTTCGCCCACACGGAAAATATCCAAAACAAAAGAGTTCCATTTTCCACTTTTAAGGTGTACGGTAATTTCCCCAATTCTCGTTTTCATGTCGGGGTCGTCGTACACTTTCTCTGTTTTTTCTGTTTCTTCACCCGATTCTTCATCGGTCGACCCATCCGGTTGTTCGCTATTTATCACGTTATCTTCAATAGCCTTCCAATCGGTCGGTATTACATCCGTTACATATGCGTTGATATATAAAGTTACGTCATTTTGAGATTGAACGTAAAGCGCAAGCGTATCCATATTTATACTGCTTTCCAAGGGAATGGCAATATACACGTAATCGCTGTACGGTACGCCCTTATATGCGCCGTCTTCTCCTTTGAGAAAATCTTCTCGCGATTCCTTATTATAAAAATACTTTTCTACTGAATACTCTTCCCTATCCCTTGAAGTACCGCAGATTAAAGCAACGTCTCCAAAGGAGCTATAATATTCATCGGTATCCTCGTATGCACCAAGATCGTCACATCCCGTCATGGCGACCGCAAGGGTCGCCATGATGCAGAATGCAACGAGGGTGCTGACAATTTTTTTAAATGTCATAGCCTCTCCACCACTCGGTAAGAACATTAGTACCAATGTTCAACATGATTAAAAGAACGAAAATAAGTACAAAGCCAATAATTGCATTGACAAGTCCCTTTTTAGCCTTTTCATGCTCCTGTGGATCGTCTGCCCTAGCATATTTAACACCAAGAAGAATGCACCAAAGCGCACCTACTGCACCAACTACGGCAAGCATAATCGGTACGAGAGTGTT
Source organism: Eubacteriales bacterium (assembly GCA_045629765.1). Lineage (GTDB taxonomy): Bacteria > Bacillota > Clostridia > Oscillospirales > CAG-272 > UBA1740. Next base: position 4,026 of record JAZQRW010000139.1, on the reverse strand, counting down.
ACAGATGTCCAAGACGGGTTGAATGATAGAGTTCAGATCGTTTAACATAATTTTTTCTCCTTTGTTTTATTTTTAAATTTGTTCATTTAATTTTATTTAGTAAACCCATTCTAGCACCGAGTGCGTTACAAATGTGTTACAAGGAATGGGAACAAGTAATTTTTATTTTTTACGCATCGGCAATGCAAAGCTATATTACGGCAATGCACTGCCGATAAAGATTAAATATACTTGAAACAGGCTTAAAATTTAAGATCAATCGTCTGTTTTCGATTTATTTCTGTAAACGAGGCCTGTAAAGAGTCCGACGACGGATAGACCGATAAGAACCATAATGAATACGCTTCCCGCCGTATTCATAACGTGCTTTCTTACAATAGAGAATTCGGTTTGTACACCCGCTTCGCTTTCTACGACGATTCGGTATTTTCCACCCTCGGTAATCGTGGGAACCTTGGTTGCGAGCGAAGTAATCTCTACCTCCTCGACAAGCTCTTCGCCCCTTTTTGTTTCACGGTATATCCTAATACTGTCACCGACCTGATAACCTGTCAAGGTCACGTCGTTTATCGTCGTTTCTCCGTTATTACAGCCCACAAGAGAAGCTGTCGGCGCAGTCGTGTTTACGGTAAACTCGAACACGGTGGTTATTCCCGTTACGTCAGAAGCCATTACGACGCTATATTTTCCGTTTTCCGTGAAATTAAAGCTTGAGGTGGAGTCCTGATGATTTACGAAGGTCATATACGAGACCTTTACACCGTCTCCGCCGTCATACCACATCTCAATAATGCGATATTCATACGGCGTGGTATACGCAAATCCGTTCTGAGAGTGAGTTACGATATAGAAGGAGAAGTATGCTCTGTTTCCAATCTTATCGCAAACAATCAGCTCCCATTTGCCGTCCTCTGTGAACTTAGAGCCTGTAAAATCGGGTTGAATAACACCGTTGTAAATAACCTTTTCGATATACGCGCCATCCTTATTCACATCGCTGAAGCTGATTTTTGAGGAATTAACAACGCTTCCGTTTGGAATTATATTTCCGCTAATCGAATCAACGAGTGAAAATTCAACAGCCGTATCCTTTTTAATTGTGATCGACGTTGCGTTTCCTGCATAATCAACAACGATAAATCTATAAGTACCGTCCTTCTTCAGAACGTCTCCGGAATGATAAATAACCTCTTCTCCGTTGTTTATTCTATAAGTTGCGTAAACGTTTTCACCAAAGCTTATGGAAATATCATTCTTCGTGTTAAGTACTCCGCCTATATCGGTAGTGACTACGCTTGAGGGAATCTCAACGGCAACGTTCTGCCTTACAAGATACGCTTTGAAGTTATACTCAAATCCGTACTCGTCAATATAAGTGATCACGTATTCAAAGCTGCCAAAATCTCCCGCATTTTCAAATACAAGAGTTCTCGGACACTCGGTTGCATTTCCGTTCACGGTGAATATATAGGTCTTTGCATCCGTTAGGAAGCTTAAAGTATTGTTCGACCAGAAGCCAAGCGATAGTGCATAGCTTAAATCGTACTCCTCTTTTTCCGACTTTGAACGTGTAGTTCTCTCAAGATGCAAAGTCGGTGTTCCCCTGTAATGAATATCCTTAGTCACTGCTGCTCCGTAGCGATTTCTGCAGATTACCTTATATACTCCGTCACCGGCTGCACCGATTACGTTGATAAGATCCGAATCACCGCTTACAACAAGTGATTCAGCGAACGCATCGAACAGAACCTTAGTAGTTTCACCGTACTGCACGGCAAGGTAGTATATTCCCGAATTGTCATAAACAGTCTTATCTATCGAAAGCATTTGGTTCGTATAGCCCTCGTCACGTCTCAATGCCTTATCATTATAACCGGTAAGCAATTCGTCGGATACTGTATACGCGGACTTGTTGATCTCTAGATGTCTTGTAATTTCGTTTCCGTAAGAATCTGTCAGCTTTACAACGTAAGTGCCTTCTTCTGAGAATACAAGATAGGTGGTATTGTCATTCTTTTTCTGAACGAAGCCGCTATATGCATTTCCGTTTAAGGTTACGTTAAGAGTGACGCCATCGTCGAATACGTCCAGGGTAATCTCACCGTTGGAATAAAGTGTTCCGGTGTAGTCCTTACTGTAATAGATTTTATGACCGTCATCAAAGGTAACTGATGAAGCAATGCCGAAGCTCTTTGAAACGGCGATTTTGTAAACTCTCTCCGTTCCGTAGCTATTTTTGACAATCAAAAGATAGAAGCCCTCGTCACCGTATTCCCTACCGCTTGTGTAGATATTCGTTTTTCCCGTAAGGTTGTTCACGTCAAGATTGTTAAGCTTTGAATAATATAGACGGATATTCGATATACGCTCATCATCAAACTTCGACTCGTCAATCGTAAAACCGTTATTGATGCGTATATTATCGTTCGTCTGAGCTCCAAGTCCGGTAAAGGACACGTCGGAGATTTTCTTAGAAAGCTCTGCGCAAACAAACGCCGTGTTGCTTCCGGAAACCTCGACTCTTGCTCCCACAGAAACTATCTTCGAGGTATCCTCGGGAGCATATACCTTAAAGCTGACGCTCTTATCCAGACCTATTGAGGCATATACTGCGTAAGAGCCTTTTTTGCTGATTAGATATTCCTCACCGTTCTTGAAATCCTTGGCGGTCATATCAAGAATTGCTTCACCTGCGAAAATATCAATAGCTTTATTACCGTCTTTATCAAGAACTATCTTGTAGGTGAGGGGATAAATTTTTCCATCGGAAATGCTGAAGCCGTATATATCGGAAGCTCCTCCGATTACGCCAACCGACATAAATACGTCGGCATTCTGCTTGACGTTAAGCAAGAAATACTTCTGTCCGTAATCTATCTTGTTATAAACGTGCTTATCGCCAACAGTTTCAAAGTTAAGATAGCCGTGAAGATCATACTCGTGCTCTGCTCCGTCAACGAAGTAGTCGAAATAATCGGACGCTCCGTTTGTGAATTTGAATTCAGAAACGTTACCAAGCGTATCCTTTGCTACGATGTGGTATTCTCCCCGCTTATTGACGATGATCTCTGAGAAGCCGCTATTGGTGTCCTGCTTCTTTAGCAATACACCGTCAAGATAAACCTCGACAAGGGACAGGGCGTTAGCATCGTTTGCATTGATTTTAATAATATCCGAGGTTACGGTATCACCTCTCGTTACGCTTCTGTGAGTAATTTCCGAAAGCACGTAATAGAGGTCATTCATCGTAATAACGTCACCGACGTTGCCCTTCACCCATTCATCAAACAAATCGTACTCACCGTTTCTTACTAAATCTATCTCGGCAGATACGTTAATGGAAGGGGGAGTAACATCTACGGATCCCGTATATACCGCATAGCAATCCTTGTGATTCTTATAATATACCTTCAAGGTGAAGGATTGCCCCGCTTCAATCGTCACCGTGGTTTCGGTTCCGAGAGTCTCGCTGTATACAGGCTTTGTTCCAACGAATTCGTATACGTAGTCTGCGCTAAAGCTAAATCTCGTTTTTACAGCGGTGGATATTTTATACTGATTATCGGATACCCAAACCATAACGAATCCATTCGTACTTGCGCTCTCCGGATCGTAGGTATGATACTTACCGTCAGTACCGTAATACTTCCAGGTAACGGTAGGATAATTTCTTTCAAAGAGATACTCCTTTGAAAATTCGTTTCCGTATACATCCTGAACGTATATAGTATAGAGTCCTGCCTTGGTAAAGGTTTGCTCCTCCAAATAAGTGGAGGTGAGAAGCTCCCCGTTAAGATACACCTCGTATCTTTGTATCTGGTCGTTCTTACGGTTGCATGTAAGCCTTATAAATTTATCTGCAGATTCCTTTATACTGCACTCAAGATCGGTGCTGCTGACCTTAGCGGTTACCGTATAACAGTTACCGGAGCGGTCGGACACCACTATGTAATAATTGCCATCCTCAAGTTGAATGGGAGCAGTAGAAAGATCAGCGACGGTATAAACGCCAACAAGCGAAAGATT
>JAZQRW010000138.1:0-7049 GCA_045629765.1 Eubacteriales bacterium | reverse complement strand
TGGGCTTCTTCGTAAACAACGGAGAATACACTATCAACCCACACTTTGCAATGTGTAATAAGGAGATTAGCGTAGTAGGCTCTTGGGACTACTCCGCAGACGATTATCCTACTACTATGGCATTCCTTCGTCAGGCTCGTGAGATGAATATTCCTATCAAGGAGCTTATTACTCACTCTTATCCTCTTGACAAGCTCAACGAGGCTATGGAAATGAACGTTTCACAGCAGGGCATTAAGATTTGCTACGTTGCAGATTGAGGTGCAAAATGGCTCTTGGAATGATTGAGGTATTCGGCTTTGCTACTGCAATCGTGGTGGCTGACGCTATGGCTAAGGCGGCTGACGTCGAGGTTGTTGCTATTGATAAGAATAAACCTGCGGCGGGTGACTCTGCTAAGGTGCCTCTTGTTATGGCAATCAAGATTGAGGGCAGTGCCGCGGCTGTTGAGTCTGCAATAGAGGCAGGTAAGGCAGAGGCTGAAAAAAGAGAACTCTACATAACCCACAAGGTTATTGCAAGACAGAGCGAGGACATAGAGTGGTTCGCACGTCTTAGCGCGCTTGGTAAAGACAAGCTCAGATGATTTTTAATTAAAAATTAAAATAAAAAACAAAATTTAAGGAGAAACAAAAAATGATGGAAGCACTTGGAATGGTAGAGACCAGAGGTCTCGTAGCAGCAATTGAGGCTGCTGATGCAATGGTAAAGGCTGCAAACGTAGTCCTTATCGGTAGCGAAAAGATCGGTAGCGGACTCGTATCCGTTATGGTTCGTGGAGACGTAGGAGCAGTTAAGGCAGCTGTTGAGGCAGGTTCTGCTGCAGCTACATCTCTTGGTGAGGTTATTGCTACACACGTAATCCCAAGACCTCACGCAGACGTTGAGAAGCTTCTTCCTATTATCAAGTAATTTTAAAATAAGGACTTGATTTTATGAAGGCGATAGCGTTACTTGAAGTGCAGGCAATGGTTGCCGCAATCACCGGACTTGACGCTATGGTTAAAGCAGCTGACGTAAGACTCATTCACGTGGAAAAACGCCTCGGCGGCAGACTCGTTACGGTTGTCGTCGAAGGCGAGGGTTCCGCAGTTAAGGCGGCCCTTGAGGCAGGTGCAGCTGCGGCTAGCGAGGTGGGCAAGGTTAAGTGTTGCGAGGTAATCGCACGCCCGCATCCCGACGTTATGAGATTTTTAACGACGGGCTAATCAATATGTTTTTGAGACGATAGTCTTGAAATAAATAATTTTTAGTTTATAACAAATTTAACAGGAGGATTTTAAAATGGAAGCACTTGGAATGGTAGAGACCAGAGGTCTTGTTGCCGCAATCGAGGCTGCTGATGCTATGGTAAAGGCTGCAAACGTAGTTCTTGTTGGTAGCGAGAAAATCGGTAGCGGACTCGTATCCGTTATGGTACGTGGCGACGTTGGTGCAGTTAAGGCAGCTGTTGAGGCTGGTTCTGCTGCAGCTACATCTCTTGGTGAGGTTATTGCTACACACGTAATTCCCAGACCTCACGCAGACGTTGAGAAGCTTCTTCCTTCTATTAAGTAATTTTAATAGAAACACAAGAGGCAGTATCCAAAGGCGCAACGCCTTTGGATACTACAAAAGCACCCAAAGAGATTTAGATGCTTTTGTAGTATAAAAAAGAGGATTAGGAGAAGAAAAAATGGACATTTCCAAATCACAGATTGAAGCTATCGTAAAGCAGGTGCTGTCCAATATGGATAACGCTGATAAGAAGTGTGATTGCAATAGCGCTAAATGTAGTAACGATGGTACGGTTCCCGTAGGTGTATCGAACAGACACATTCACCTTTGTCGCGAGGACGTCGAAACGCTCTTCGGAAAGGGCTATCAGCTAACACAGCTTAAGGACTTAAGCCAGCCCGGTCAGTATGCTTGCAAGGAGGTTCTTACTCTCATCGGTCCATCAATGCGTCCTATTGAGAACGTAAGAGTTTTGGGACCTGAAAGAAAGGCGTCACAGGTTGAGATTTCCGCAACCGACTCGTACGTGCTTAAGGTTAAGCCTCCGGTAAGAGAGAGCGGTAAGATTAAGGACTCGGCTCCCATAAGAATAGTCGGACCTTGCGGCGTGGTTGAGCTTAAAGAGGGTTGCATTATTGCAAACAGACACATACATATGTCAGAAGAGGACGGCAGATGCTTCGGAGTCAAGGACGGCGATTACGTAACCGTTGACGTTGGGGGTAAAAGACGTACCAGATGGTACGACGTTCAGGTAAGAGTTCATAAGGACTTCCGTCTTGAGATGCACGTTGATACCGATGATGCGAATGCGGTAGGCATCGGCAACGGCGCAAGAGTAAAAATTGTAAAGTAAGAGGAAAAGGATATGTTAAGAGGAATTATCAGAGGCAATATCGTTTCTACAAGAAAGCAGGACTCCTTAGTCGGAAGTAAGTTTATGGAAGTGCAGATTATGAGAAACGGTCAGCTTACCGACGAGTACATCGTTGCTATTGACTCGGTAGGCGCGGGTATCGGTGAAACCGTGCTCGTAACCGTTGGAAGCTCTGCAAGACTTGCGCTTCACAACACTTCTGCTCCTGCGGATGCGGTTATCGTAGGTATCGTAGACTAATTGTCCATTAAGGAAATATAAAAGGGAATATGAATTCTGAATTAAAGCAAACGATGAAGGACGCCGGCCTTATAGGCGACGGCGGTGCAGGATTCCCCTCTTATGCAAAACTTGCGGAGGGGGCAGACGTTCTGTTGATTAACGGCGCAGAGTGCGAGCCACTTCTGTATACGGACTATATAATTTTAAAGCGCGAGATGCCAACGGTGCTTGCGGGTCTTGAGGCTGTGGTGAGGAGTATGAATATTCCAAAGGCTCTGCTCTGTATTAAGGAGCATACGGCTGAAAGACTTTCGCTTTCCGACGGAGAAAAGCTCGGTCAAAGAGTATTTGTTAAGGTCTTACCTAACGTCTACCCGATAGGTGATGAAATCAGCCTTATTTATCAAGCTACAGGCAAGGTTGTGCGTCCGGGTAATTTACCTATTTCAAAGGGTGTTATCGTATTTAACGTCGAAACTATGTTCAATCTCGGAAGAGCCGTAAGGTTCTTTGAGCCGGTCAGCACAAAGTGGGTGATGATTGGCGGTGACGTTAAAGAGCCAAAGGTTTATCGTGTGCCTATCGGTATGCCGGTATCTGATTTGTTCGATAAGTTTGGTATTACGGTTGATAGTGAGCACGTAGTGATTGACGGCGGTCCCAGTATGGGTAATATAATCAATCACAACGTTGCCGAAATTACAAAGGCGACGAAGGCGTTACTTATTCTTCCTAAGGGAATACAAGCAACGGATAGCAAGCTGATAAACGAGCGAAGTGCGGTAGCAAGAGCTGAAACTGCGTGCTGTCAATGCACCAGATGCACGGATATGTGTCCGAGATTCCTGCTTGGATATCCGCTGGAGCCTCACAAAATGGTAAGAACGGCTATGAACGCCGCAGTGACGCTTCCTCAAATGGTGCTTTCAGCGACACTGTGCTGTGGCTGCGGTATTTGCGAGAGCCTTGCTTGTTCACAGGGAATATCGCCAAAGGCGGTAATCAACAATTACAAGAAATTGTTGGCGAAAAACAAGATGAGATATTCGGCAAACTCCGACGTAGAACCGCGCGAGGAGAGGGAATACAGAATGATTCCTTCTGAAAAATGGGAGAGCACGCTCGGTGTGACAAGATTTGATAATGTTGCTGCATATGGCGGAGAGATTACGGATGTTGATAGAGTTATAATTGCACTTAACAGACACATAGGCGCACCTAGCGTGCCTTGTGTAAAGAGTGGCGACGTCGTAAGCAGAGGTCAGATTATTGCCGCAGGCTCGGATGGATTATCTGTTCCTCAGCACGCAAGCATCGACGGAAGAGTAACCGTCACGGATACGAAAATAATAATTGATAGAATTTAAAAGGTATAAAAATGTTTAAATCAATTGGTGTAATAGAATTAAAGAGTATACCGAAGGGCGTTGAGGCGGCTGACGCATCGCTTAAAAGTGCGGGCGTTGATATGGTGAGTGCACACCCCTCTTGCCCGGGTAAATACGAGATAATATTGACGGGCTCTATATCCAACGTCACCTCGGCGGTTGAACACGTTAAGACGAAATTCGACGGCTACGTTATCGACGCATCGGTGATGGGAAGGATTGACGAGCAGGTAATATCCGCACTGTTTGGTACTCAAGCGGGTAAGCGCGACGGAGCACTCGGACTTATCGAGACCTTCTCCGCGGCATCCGCTATCAAGGCGGCTGACATAGCGGTAAAGACCTCGCGTGTTGAGATATTCGACCTAAGAGTATCACGCGGTATGGGCGGCAAGGGAATAGTGATGCTGACGGGCGAGATTGGCGATGTAACTGCAGCGGTTGAGGCAGGAGCAAATTACGCAAAGCAACAGAGCGTATTATCAAGCACGGCGGTAATACCGGCTCCACACGAGGATTTGTGGAAACAAATGTAAATTATAGTTTACCGAAAGAGGAATTATAATGGAAAATATAAAGTTTGTTATAGAAAAGAGCGCAAGAATACAGAAGCTTATAAACGAGCTTTACGAGAAGATGCCTGAGATTGAAACTACTCGCGGAGTGCTTGTAACAGAGAGTTATATGGCTACGGAAAATCTACCGATAGTAAAGCGTAGAAGTGCTGCGTTCTCACATATTTTAAAAAATATTCCAATCGTTATAAGAGATGGCGAGCTTGTGGTTGGTAGCGCAACCGTTACACCAAGAGGCACGCAGGTATTCCCTGAGTACTCTTATGAGTGGCTTGAGGCGGAGCTTGACACTGTGCATTCACGTGCGGCAGACCCGTTTTACATAAGCGAGGAAAACAAGGAGATTTTACGCAAGATTTACCCTTATTGGAAGGGCAAGACCTGCTCCGACCTTGCTAAAGCAAATATGTCTAAGGAAGCATACGAGGCGTTTACCGAGCATGCAGTGTTCACACCGGGCAACTACTTCTATAACGGTATCGGTCACGTGTGCGTTGACTACGGTAAGGTTTTGAAGATAGGCTATCGCGGTATTATCTGCGAGGCTGAGGCGGCTCTTGAAAAAGTTGACGTTTCTGACCCCGAGTACGTGCAGAGAAGAAACTTCCTTGAGGCTGTAATCGAGAGCTGTGAGGCGGTTATAGGCTATGCGAAAAGATACGCGGCGCTAGCGCTCGAGCTTAGTGAAAAAGAGAATAACCCCACAAGACGTGCCGAACTTATACAGATTTCTAAGAACTGTACAAGAGTTCCCGAGTATAGCGCAACCAGCTTCCACGAGGCGTGCCAGGCATTCTGGTTCGTTCAGCTTCTTTTGCAGGTTGAGTCCAGCGGTCACTCAATTTCTCCCGGACGCTTTGACCAGTATATGTACCCATATTTCAAGAGAGATCTTGACACGGGTGTCATCACATATGAGGCGGCACAGGAACTTCTTGACTGTATTTGGGTTAAGTTTAACGATATTAACAAGGTGAGAGATGCGGCGAGTGCCGACGGCTTTGCCGGCTACGGTATGTTCCAGAACCTCATAGTAGGCGGTCAGAACGTACACGGTATGGACGCAACCACCGATCTTTCGTACATGTGTCTTGAGGCGGCAATGCACGTGCCACTGCCACAGCCTTCAATTTCAATTAGAGTTTGGAATGGCTCACCTCAGCCTCTTCTTATCAAGGCGGCAGCGCTTACCAGACTCGGAACGGGTCTTCCCGCATACTACAACGACGAGATTATTATCCCCTCTATTATGGCAAGAGGTCTCACACTTGAGGACGCAAGAGATTACTGTATCATCGGTTGTGTTGAGCCTCAGAAGGCGGGCAAGACTGACGGCTGGCATGATGCGGCGTTCTTCAATATGTGTCGCCCAATGGAGCTCGTATTTACAGAGGGTGTGGACAAGGGTAAGCAGATTGGCCCTAAGACTCCCGCAGTTACAGATATGAAGACCTTTGAGGAGTTCTATAGCGCATATAAGACTCAACAGAGCTATATGATTAAGCTTCTCGTTAACGCAAACAACGCAATTGACGCGGCACACGGCGTAAGATGTCCGTTGCCATTCCAGTCCTGTATGGTTGAGGATTGTATCGGCAGAGGAAAATCGCTCCAGGAGGGCGGCGCTGTGTATAACTTCACAGGCCCTCAGGGCTTTGGTATTGCAAATAACACAGACGGCCTTTTGGCTATTAAGAAGCTCGTGTTTGACGAGAAAAAGGTCACGATGGCTGAGTATCGCGATGCTATAAAGCATAACTTCGGCTACGAGACCTCGGATAAGGAAAAGACCGAGCTTACGACCAAGATTGCGACTGAGCTTGCAAAGAGCGGGGTCGAGATTGACGAAAGAGTTATCCGTATTATATACGCTGAAGTGTCGCGCAATGACCTAATTAGCGACACTCAGAGGGCGAGATACCGCGAAATCAAGAGAATGATTGACGAGGAGTGCCCTAAGTACGGTAACGACATTTACGATGCTGATATGCTTGCTCGCGACGTAGCAAACAGCTATACTAAGGAAGTTGAAAAGTATAAGAACGTAAGAGGGGGCGTGTTCCAGGCAGGTCTCTATCCCGTTTCTGCAAACGTTCCGCTTGGCGCTTCAACAGGCGCAACCCCTGACGCGAGACTTGCTCATACGCCTCTTGCAGACGGTATAGGCCCCGCATCGGGAAGAGATATAAAGGGACCGACTGCAACTGCTAACTCGGTTGCAAGACTTGAGCAGTGCGTGGCGTCTAACGGAACGCTTCTAAACCAGAAGTTCCACCCATCCGCTCTTGCGGGCATGGCAGGACTTTCGAAGTTTGTTGCGCTTATCCGTTCTTACTTTGACCAGAAAGGTATGCACGTTCAGTTTAATGTTGTAACCCGCGAGACGCTTCTTGATGCGCAAAAGCACCCCGAAAATTACAAAACTCTCGTAGTAAGAGTTGCGGGATACAGCGCACTGTTCACAAGTCTTTCACGCTCGCTTCAGGACGA
>JAZQRW010000137.1:0-7197 GCA_045629765.1 Eubacteriales bacterium | reverse complement strand
TAATATACTATAATATAGGGGATTGTTGAATAAAAATGCAATTTTTGAATTCAAAAACTGCAAAAATGGTTTTTAGAAAAGGAAAATAAAATGCAAAAATTACAAGACTATAGCAGGGAAGAAAGACAGGCATTATACGACTCCTTGCTTCAAGAATACAAAAAATATTGTAAAATGAATTTATCTCTCGACCTCTCAAGAGGTAAGCCAAATTCAATTCAGCTTGACCTTAACCAAGGAATTATGGACGTCAAGATGGCTCGTGAAGATTGTTATTCGAGGTCAGGCTTCGATTGCCGCAACTACGGTATCCTTGAAGGAGTGCCTGAGGTAAGACAGTTTTTTGCCGAGGTGTACGGACTTGATGCCGATAGTATAATAGTCGGCGGTAACTCATCCTTACAGCTGATGTACGATACCGTGGCGAGAGCTATGATTTTCGGTCTGCCGGGATCCGAAAGACCTTGGAGTGCTGAGCCAAACAAAAAGTGGATATGCGTTGTTCCGGGATATGACAGACACTTTGGTATCACGGAGTCTATGGGATTTGAGATGATAAACGTCAAAATGAACAAGGACGGCCCTGATATTGACGAGATTGAAAGGTTAGTCAAGGACCCCACAGTCAAGGGTATGTGGTGTATACCTAAGTACTCTAACCCCTCGGGTAACACCTACTCCGACGAGATAGTAAGACGCCTTGTGTCGATGGAGTGCGCTGCTCCCGATTTCAGAATTTTCTGGGATAACGCTTACGCAGTACACGATTTTGACGAGAACGGCGACACGCTTCTTAACGTACTTGACGAGGCAAAGAAGTACGGCAACGAGGACAGAGTTCTCTATTTCGCCTCCACCTCGAAGATTACCTTCCCGGGTGGCGGTGTAGCAATAATGGCTATGAGCGAGAGGAACAAGGCACACACACTAAAGCACCTTGGCACCCAGACTATAGGATACGATAAAATCAATCAGTTAAGACACCTTAAATATTTTGGCACTGCTGAAAATTTAAGAAAGCACATGATGATGCTTGGTGCTGAGGTAAAGAAAAAATTCGATATTATGCTTTGCGAGCTTAAATGTATTAAGGATATAGGCATTGCGGATTGGACCGAGCCAAAGGGCGGCTATTTCATCTCCCTTGATATACTTCCGGGAACGGCAAAGAGGGTATACGAGCTGATGAAGAATGCAGGCATAACGCTCACCAAGGTCGGCGCTACTTATCCTTACGGAATAGACCCCGAGGATAAGAATTTAAGACTTGCACCCACCTATCCCGATGATGATTCCTTGCGCTTTGCTACCAAGATTTTAACCATTGCGGTAAGACTTGCGGCGATAGAAAAAACTCAATAAATGATACAAAAACAAAGGCAGAAACGCGCAATTGGCGTTTCTGCCTTATCAGTTATAAATAAACCATATTTACGGTGTCGTATCACGGAAGCCCTTGCCCATAATCTCGCTGGTCTTTGTAATAATGATAAAAGCGTGGGGGTCAATCTCTCTTACCTTGCGTCTTAATTTCAGAGCCTCAGAACGACGGCACACGGTTATAATTACGTCCTTGTCCTCGTGCGTATATACACCCTCAGCGTGATATGTAGTTGCGCCGTGATTCATTTCATTTACGATAAATTCATCGATTTTATCCTTCTCGGTCGTGATAATTGTAAACGCCTTACACATATTCATAGAGTCGAGAACGTCGTCCATTACAAACACCTTTGCGAAAAGTCCGAGGACTGAAAACAGACCTGTCTTAACGTCGTACACGATAAAGGTGGACATTGCTATTAATAGGTCGGTTGCAAGGAGAGATTGGCTTACGTTTAGGCTTGTAAATTTCTTTAGTATTAAGGCGACGATATCCGTGCCACCCGAGGAAGCATTATTGCGGAAGAGGATTGCCGCACCAAATCCGGTTAAAAGTATTGCAAAGACAAGCTCGAGCATAGGATTGTCGGTGATAGGATTGTCAAGCGGAAATACCTTTTCAAAAATAAGTGTTTCAACAGAAAATGTAAGGGAACAATAGATTGTAAGCAGACCGCACTCACGTCCTAGGATTATAACGCCAAGAATAAGCAAAACTACGTTGATTACAGTCATATATTCTGCAGGGGAGATATGAATTCCTATTTTTTCGGATATGTGAGCAAGCAGGATTGATACGCCCGATACGCCACCTGTTGCGAAGCCGTTGGGGTTCTTAAAGAAGTATATACCTACTGCCAAGAGTAGAAGTCCCAAATTGATTAAGCCAAATTGCTTAAGTCTTTCCTTTACAGTTTTCTTTTCGGCATTTTTTGTTAGTGTAATTGTTCCCATATTGCATATACCTCCGCATTACGAAATATATTATATCGCAATTTTGAACATTGACAATAGAAAATTGTATAATTTAATTGACAAAATATACTTTAACTGTTAAAATATATGCATAACGATTCTTGAGGTGTTGTATGAACAAAGATAGTATCAAAAATCGAATAGAGCATCTGCGTGAGCAGATTATATATAACTCCAAGCTGTATTACGAGAACGATGCGCCCGTAATCTCAGATTACGAGTACGATGCAATGTTTAGAGAATTGCAGGATCTTGAGGCGGCTAATCCCGAATTTGACTTACCCACCTCGCCCACTAAGCGTGTCGGCGGTAAGGCGCTTGACAAGTTTGAGAAGTTTACGCATAGCGTACAAATGGGAAGCCTTACCGATGTATTTTCCTACGATGAGTTATCCGACTTCATCGAACGTGTAAATGCTACGCTTGGTAATACCGAATATTCAGTTGAGCCTAAGATTGACGGTCTTTCCGTTGCTTTGATATATAAAAACGGTAATTTTGTACGCGGTGCAACTCGCGGAGACGGATTTATTGGTGAGGACGTTACCGAAAATTTGAAAACCATCAAAACGATACCCTTAACGCTTAACGAGCCTCTTCCGTATCTTTGCGTGCGCGGCGAGGTATATATGCCTCGTTCTGTGTTTAACGAGCTTAATGAGGAAAGAGAGAAGAAGGGCGAGCAGCTTTTTGCAAATCCGCGTAATGCCGCCGCCGGCTCACTCCGTCAGCTTGATTCTAAGATTTGTGCATCACGTAGACTTGCAATTTTCGTATTCAATCTTCAAGAGGGCTCACTTTATATGGATGGCAGAGCCTGCAAGACGCATAGCGAGAGCCTTGATAGGCTTGACGAGCTGGGATTTACCACGCTTCCACACCGCAAGACGCTTCGTGGCTTTGACAGTATTTCCGAGCAGGTTAAATATCTTGGCGAGGCTCGTCCTGAGCTTGCCTTTGATATGGACGGCGCAGTAATTAAAGTAAATAATCTATCTGAGCGCGTTACTATCGGTGAGGGAACGAGCACTCCTAAGTGGGCGGTAGCGTATAAGTATCCGCCTGAGGAAAAGCAGACTAAGCTTCTTTCAATAGATATACAGGTAGGCAGGACAGGAGTGCTTACTCCTACTGCAAATCTTGCGCCGGTGCGCTTGGCAGGTACGACCGTTTCGAGAGCGACGCTTCATAATATCAATTTTATCACCGAGCGTGATATAAGAATAGGCGACACGGTAGTAGTGCGCAAGGCGGGTGAGATTATCCCCGAGATTCTTGAGAGCATCACATCATTGCGTGATGGAAGCGAATATCCGTTTGAGATGCCTAAGTATTGTCCGTCCTGTAATCACCCTGTAGTAAGAGATGAGTGCGGTGACGGCGCGGCGATAAGATGCGTAAACCCTGCTTGCCCTGCGCAGACCGCCCGCGGAATAGTACATTTTGCCTCTAAGGGCGCTATGAATATCGACGGACTTGGTCCTCAGGTTGTAGACTTGCTTCTTAATGAGGGAAAAATTAAGAATATTTGCGACTTGTATACTCTTAAGGTTGAGGATATAGAAAATCTTGACAGAATGGGCAAAAAGAGTGCCGAAAATCTGGTTTCTGCTATTCAAGCATCGAAGAGCAGAGGACTTGAGCGTCTTCTTTACGCGCTTGGCGTAAGACAGGTAGGCGAGGTTGCCGCTGAGTCCATTGCCGCCAAGATGCGTACTCTCGATGCGTGTATCAACGCCACCGTGGAGGACTACACCGCAATTGAGGATATAGGCGAGATTACAGCGCTTGAGCTTGTGAATTACTTTGCAGATGCTAACACGCAGGCACTTCTTTATAGATTAAAGGAGCTGGGTGTTAATACAGAGGCGATAGGAGAAGAGAAGCTTGATACACTTCAAGGACTTACCTTCGTTCTTACGGGCACTCTTCCTACGATGAGCCGCGATGCAGCTTCTGACTTAATCAAGAAGCACGGCGGTAAGGTATCGGGCAGCGTGTCAAAGAAGACCTCTTACGTTGTAGCGGGTGAGGAGGCAGGCTCTAAGCTTACCAAGGCAAAGGAGCTTGGCGTTAATATTATCGATGAGGCAGGACTTCTTGCCATGCTTGGCGAATAAGTGAAAATTGAATAACTAACTAATATAAAGGAGTTTAAAATGGAACAGGTAAGAATTCAAGACGATTTGTATACCTACGTGAATCAGAAAACGCTTGAGGAATTGGTAATTCCGGACGATATGCCCGTTGCGGGCGGCTTTGCGACTCTTTCAAAAGATGTTGAGAAGCTTATGATTGACGAATTCAATACTATGTGTAAGGAAGGAAAATATCCTAATAGCTACCTCGAAAGAGCGTGCAAGCTTTATACACTTGCAAAGGACGTTAAGAGAAAGAAGAAGCACGGTATTAAGCCTGCTCTTAAGAACCTTGCTATCCTTAAGAAGATTAACACCATGCGCGGCTTAAATCTTAATGCTAAGGAGCTTATGTTAAGAGGCATAGATCTTCCTCTTAATATTTCTGTTGAGACTAATATGAAGGACGCCCTTCACCACTGCGTTATGATTCAGGGCCCGGGCGTAATCCTTCCCGATGCATCTTATTATAAGGAAGAGATGGCGGCTCAAAGAGATCAACTTCTTGCTATGTGGAGCGGTATTGCTAAGCAGGTGCTTACGATTGCAGGTCATAGTGAGGAAGAGGCTGATCTTTACATAAAGGACACGCTTGCATTCGACGCGCTTATCGCTAAGTACGTTAAGACGAGGGAGGAGTGGAGCGAGTACACTAAGATGTACAACCCCATGAGCACGGGTCGTGTTGCAGGTATGGTTAAGCCATTTAACTTAAAGAAGCTCCTTATGGATACCTTTGGTAAGGTTCCCGAGACCATTATTGTTACTGAGCCAAGATTCTTTAAGAACTTTAAGGAGGTATTCAACGAGAATACCTTTGAGGCGTATAAGAAGTGGACATACGTTACTACGCTTCTTACTAACTGCTCGGTTCTTTCGGAGGAGCTTCGTGATTTGAGTGGTGCATTTTATAGAGCACTTTCAGGCATTCAGGCGGTTTCTTCACCTGAGAAGTTTGCATATCAGTTTGCATCAGGTATGTACAGTGAGCCGGTCGGACTTTACTATGGTGAGAAGTACTTTGGCGAGGAAGCAAAGGCTGATATTATCGACATCGTAAAGCAGATTGTCGCAACCTATCAGAAGAGAATTGCAGAGAACGATATTCTCGGACAGGCTACCAAGGATAAGGCTATACTTAAGCTTTCAAAGATGGGTCTTAAGATGGGCTATCCCGACAGAGTTGAGCAGATTTACGATAAGCTTGTATTTGATGAAACAAAGTCGCTCTTCGATATTGTAAGAGCGCTTAAGAGAATTAGAATGGAAGAGAACTTTGCCAAGCTTGATAAAGACGTTGACCGTACTCATTGGGCAATGCCCGGTCACATGGTAAATGCCTGCTACGACCCATTTGTAAACGACATTACCTTCCCGGCAGCTATTCTTCAGCCTCCATTCTATTCCATTAAGCAGACCAGAAGTGAGAACCTTGGCGGTATCGGTGCGGTAATCGGCCACGAGATTTCCCACGCATTCGACTCCAACGGCGCTAAGTGTGACGAGCTTGGTAACATCAACAATTGGTGGACCAAGGAGGACGAGAAGAGGTTTAATAAGAGAGTTTCTGCAATGGTTAAGCAGTTTGACGGCATTGAGCTTCCTTGGGGAACAGTAAACGGTAAGTTTACCGTTAGCGAGAATATTGCCGATAACGGCGGTATGGCTGTAACTCTTGACATTATGTCCCATTCCGAGGATGTATCCTTTGAGGAATACTTCACCAACTGGGCAAAGGTTTGGTGCCAGAAGGCAAAGCCCGAATATCAGGCGCTTCTTCTTAAGGTTGACGTGCACGGCCCTGCATATCTTCGTACAAATATGCCACCAAGAAACTTCGATGAGTGGTATGAAACATACGGCGTAAAGAAGACTGATAAAATGTATATCGCGCCCTCAAAGAGAGTAGTGATTTGGTAAAAAACACTGTTTAAAACAGGGCAGAATTGTATGCCGACATAAAGAAAGAGCACGAGTAAATTTCGTGCTCTTTTAAATTTTCAGTTCACAGTTTATAGTAATAGGCTTGTTATCCTTAGGGTGAGGGAACGTAATTTCCGTACAGTGAAGCGTGTATGTTTTCTCATCACTTGTGCGCTCACCATAAAGGAAGTCGTCGACAAGAGGGTGACCTATGTATGCAAAATGTACGCGTATCTGGTGTGTTCTTCCCGTGATTGCCTTGACATTTACAATGCTGTTATTGTCGGCAGTTTTTCCTATCACCTTGTATTCGGTAATGCTTTCTTTACCTATGGGCGTTACAATCCTTTTTATATTGCCCTCTGCCTCACGCTCAATCGGCGCGTTGATAACTCCGCTTTCTTTTTCGAGCATACCGGAAACTATGGCAATATAGGTTTTCTCAAAATGCTTTTTTTGCATTGCAACGCACATCTTAGCAGCGGCAAGTTGGCTCTTTGCTATTAGCACAATGCCCGAAGTATCTCTGTCAAGTCTGTTTACCGCTCGGAATACAAACGGCTTTCCAAGATACGCTCTTACTCCCTCGGCGAGTGTCGGCAGGTGATTTCCTCGGCAGGGATGTACGGGCATATTTTTCGGCTTATTGACCGCAAGGAGATACTCGTCCTCGTAGAGTATGTCAAGAGGCATATCCTTAGGCGTTATATTTTCGCTTTCTTCGGTGGGAAAGTCAACGGTTATTTCATCATAATTTTTTACTATCGCACGCATATGC
>JAZQRW010000136.1:0-2183 GCA_045629765.1 Eubacteriales bacterium | reverse complement strand
CTTTGCTCGACCTCGGCTTCAACGAGCTTAGCATGGAGCCCGTAGTATGCGCTGACGGTGACCCTGCAGAGCTTACCGCCGAGGATATAGAGATTGTAAAGGAGCAATACGAGAAGCTCGCAGAGCTTATGCTTGAAAGACGCCGCGAGGGCCGTCCCTTTACGTTCTACCACTATATGATTGACCTTAAGGGCGGACCTTGCATTTATAAGCGAATCTCAGGCTGCGGCTCGGGAACTGAATATATGGCGGTAACTCCTTGGGGCGATCTTTACCCCTGCCATCAGTTCGTCGGTGACGAAAAGTACAGACTCGGAAGCATTTACGAGGGTGTCACCAATACTGAAATCCAAAGCGAATTTGCCTCTTGTAACGTATATGCTAAGGAAGAGTGCCGCGACTGCTGGGCTAAGCTCTATTGCTCGGGCGGTTGTGCCGCTAACGCATATCACGCAACAGGCTCCGTAACGGGCATTTATAAAAAGGGCTGTGACCTCTTTAAGAAGCGTATGGAATGCGCTATTATGCTTGCAATAGCAAAGGAATTTGAGTAAAATGAAAACACCAATTTGCGATTTTATTGAGAAATATGCGCAAAATGACAACATAAGATTACATATGCCCGGCCATAAGGGTGTTGGCGGTGAAATTTTCCGCCGTGACATTACCGAGATAACGGGCGCTGACAGTCTTTACTCCGCAGATGGAATAATAAGGGAAAGCGAGCAAAACGCATCCCGCCTATTTGGTGCTACGACCTTTTATTCAACGGAGGGCTCTTCACTCTCCATACGCGCTATGGTGTATTTGCTGGCGCTAAGTAAAGGAAGACGACCACACATTCTTGCCGGCAGAAACGCGCACAAGGCGTTCGTCAGTGCGATAGCTCTTATAGATGCCGATGTAGAATGGCTATGTGATAAAGACTCGTCGTATCTGTCCTGCAAAATCAGTGCGGAAAGCGTAGCTAGTCGTATTGACGCTATGCCGACCATGCCCGATGCGGTATATATAACCTCCCCCGATTATCTTGGAAACGTATCGGATATCGCTGGAATAGCCAAGGTGTGCCACGAGCGCGGAGTGCTTTTGCTGGTTGATAACGCTCACGGAGCTTACCTTGCATTTCTTGATAAGTCTATGCATCCGATAGCTCTCGGTGCTGATATGTGTACGGACTCGGCGCATAAGACGCTCCCCGCCCTAACCGGCGGCGCGTATTTACATATATCGGAAAATGCGCCCGACGTCTTTGCAACAAATGCGAAAAACGCGCTCTCACTCTTCGGAACTACAAGTCCGTCATACCTAATTCTTGAATCTCTCGACAGGGTTAACGCCTATGTTAACGGTGCGTACCGCACAGAGCTGGCAGGCTGTGTAAATTCCGTCTTGAATCTAAAAAAGCAGCTCGAGCAAATAGGCTATATCCTCGTGGGTGACGAGCCTATGAAGCTGACTATTGCCGCAAAGACTTACGGATATTTTGGCTACGAGCTTGCAAAGCATCTTGAAGATAACGGTATCATACCCGAATTCGCAGACCCCGATTTTTTGGTGCTTATGCCAACACCGTGCTTAAATAATGCCTCATTTGATAGAATTTTCTCCGTTCTTAACAAGCTGCCGAGAAGAGAAAAAATCGATATACTACCACCCAAGCTCACACTACCTCAGCGCGCACTCTCGGTAAGAGAAGCAACGCTCTCGATGCACGAGGAAGTACCGGTTGAGAAAGCAAAAGGACGGATACTTGCCGCCGTAACTGTAGGCTGTCCGCCCGCAGTGCCGATAGTAGTATCGGGTGAGGTAATCGACAGGGACGCAATCGAGTGCTTTAAGTATTACGGTATAAAAGCTTGTCAAGTGGTAAAAGAGCGATAAGTCCGAGCATTAGCTTATAAAAAATGGTATTGCAATAAGTGTCAAGCGCTCATTCTTAACGAGGTCGGCGTTGTTCCAATCGGCTAATAATCGTTTAATAAAAAATCCTCGGACTGACCGAGGATTTTTTTGTGCTGTACTATTCATAATCATACTTATATTCCGTGGGCGATACACCGTGCACTTTCTTAAACACGTTTGAAAAATAATACACGTTGTCAAAGCCGCACCGAATAGCGATTTCACTTATTGTGTACGTGGTTTTTATCAAAAGCTGTCTTGCTCTTTTCATTCTCTCG
>JAZQRW010000135.1:0-8854 GCA_045629765.1 Eubacteriales bacterium | reverse complement strand
CTTGTAAACTGAGAGCAGTTTCTGTATAATAAATGGTAAATAATTCCATTTAACTTGTGCAGAGGGAAGTCTTATGAGAAAATTTAGTATAATATTGACTGTAGTATTATTTTTAATTATGTTTTTTGCTCTTTCATTTACTATATATGCAGAGGATAGCGAGGTAAATATTGTCTTTCGGGACGGAGAGTACAGCGCTTGTTTAGATGATGAGGTAATACTCTCATCTACCAATCTTGAGACGCTAATAGGTGCCTTATCGGCGGAACGTATCAGCCTTGACGGTATATTTATCAGTGAACCCTTGTCACTTGGTCGGAGCGCGGTTATCAGCGGAACCTTTGAGTCGTCATGCGATTTGCGAATAGAGCGAGGTGCAAGCATAATTCTTGATGATGCATCGATCACCTTCACGTCGGATGCTTCAATCCGCATCTGCGGTGGCACACTTACGCTGAATGACACGTATATAAATGCGACCTCTACTGCGATTTACGTAGACAATATGGATTCCTCGGAGCTGACTGTTAATTCGGGGGAATGTACATCCTCTACCGCCGCGGTTATTGAAATTACTCGCGGTACGGTAAATCTTTTTGGTGGCAGCTTTAAGAGCAAGGCACAGACAGCCGTAATAAACCGAGCAACCTTGAATATCGCAGGAAATGCAAAAATTGAAGGACAAGCATATCAGATAAAATCGGCACGTCCGATTTACTCTATAGACGGAAGCATTCCTGACGACTTAACGCTAATGATGGAAAATGAGTTTGAACAGGGAAGAATGTGTATTTGTATAATTGACGCTACGGATTTTACCGAGGGTGTACGTATTTTCGATTGCAACGGCAAGGAAGAAGCGGTAAAGTATTTTGATAGTTATCGGGGAATTGCACAAAAAAATTTTATATCGGTATATAAGCCGTATAAAATCGATTTTATATCAGATGGAGAAAAAGAGAGTGTTTACGCGCTTTACGGTGAGAAATTAGATATACGCTTATTGCCCGATAAGACAGGATATGCGCCAAAGGGGTGGTACTGTGAGCACACTTTAAATAATATATACGATTTTTCCTTGCCAATCACATCGTCGTTTTCTTTATACGCCGGTTATTCCTTGTTACCCCCGACCTTTTCACTGAAGGACTGCAGTAAGGAATATGACACTTTACCGCTAAAGGTAGGCTTTAGCACCTTAACACATCCGCTTCTCGATAGCGGCATCATTTTGTATAAATGGTATAACTCCGAGGATGAGCTGATGTGCGAGGGAGCAAACCTTATTCTTACCGAGGTAAGCGAGAGCGGTGAATATTACTGTAAAGTTACCTTTTCACACGGCAGGGATACTGTAGAAATTAAAACTCCGCCCCTAAAGGCAACGATAAGTAAAGGAGTGATAATGCCACCCGTTATCTCTCCGCTTGTATATAACGCAATGCCACAATATCCACTTGTACCATACTCCTTATTGTATACGGTAAATTCACAATCAGCTGTAGATGCGGGTGAATACACCTTAACGCTTACTCTCGTTGATTCTGAGAATTATAAATGGGATAACACTAGTGAAAGCAGTATTGAAATCAGTTACGAGATTACATGTGCCGAGAATGAATGGCTGCACGAAATCTCTATTAACGACATATATTACGGGGCAGAATTATCACTCAAGGCAATATCCAAATACGGAGAGGCACAATACACCTATTCTTCGACGGAAAACGGAGTATATAGTCTGACACCTCCAACTGCGGTTGGAAGCTATTACGTAAAGGCGATTGTACCCGGCAGCACTAACTATCTTGCATTGGAGAGCAAACCTGTCCTTTTTGAAATTATGGCAGAAAAACCAATAGCTATAAGTGTTATGCAAGAGCCTAATACCACGTCCTACTATGCATTTGACCTATTCAAATGTGACGGTATGACACTTAGCGTCTTGTATAACAGTGGCAGGCGCTCGACCATAGATGCACGACTTGCTAATTTTTCTTATCAGAGTGGCAGCAGTTTTATGTATACGGATAATGCCGTTATTATAGAATATATGGGATGTCGCGCGTTGCAGCCGGTTACGGTTTCACGCATCGATTACACGCATAATGTCAGTATTGAGAATATTATTGCCACCTATGATGGCTTATACCACACAGCCACGCCTGACGGAAAGGCGGTGATGGGTAAGGATGGTATTGAGCTAAGCTACCGTGTAGTTGGTGGAGGTATAGATGCAGGGGAATATCAGCTTAAGCTTGAATTTTTTACAGAGAGCACGAATTACAATGTACCCGAGCCTATTTTTGCAACTCTTACCGTAATGCCGCTATCAAGAAACGTCGTTTGGTGTAAGGATAAGTTCGTTTATGACGGTACTTTTAAGAGTCCTGAAGCGTATTTTGTAAACGAATACGGAGTACAAATACCGCTTACCGTCTACGGCGGAGGAATATACGCAGGGAATAATTATCACGCCTGTGTCGCATCACCCTCCACAAATTATACTTTAGAAAACCCCGAATGCGATTTCATTATCGATAAAGCAACATACGATATGTCGGCAGTATCTTGGAATACAAGGAGTTACGTCTACAGCGGTGAGGAGTTGTCTGTTTATCTTAGCAATCTTCCGGGCGGAGTCAGCGTTATAGGATACGTAGGCGCAAGCGGCAGCAGCGTCGGCACTTACTCTGCGCGAGTAAGCTTTGCATACGATACGGCAAATTATTACGAGCCGACGCTTGAGCCGTATAGCTGGTCTATAGAGCCACGGGAGTACGATTTATCAGGCTTTAGCTTTGAAGGGTACAGCTTCGTTTACGATTCTTTTACCCATTATCCAATTCTCAATGGAGAGATGCCTTTGGGAATTGACGGAATTCCGCTCACTTATAGCTATTCCGGCGGAGTTACGAGTGTAAGCGAGGGTGTGCGTGTAATTGAGGTGAAATTTGCAACCGTGTCTGAAAATTACTGTGCCCCTGCATCGATTTACGTTGAAATTTACGCGACTCCGCAGCCTATTTACGTAAAATGGGATAATCTTACCTTTACTTATACGGGCAATTCATATATCCCCACTGCAACGAGCGAGCTTTGTGAAATTGAGGTCAGTGGGGGCAGCATCGGCGCAGGAAAGCATACCGCTATTGCTAAATCACTTGACCCCAACTATGCGGTAACAAACGATGAGTGCGAGTTTATTATTTTAAAAGCAGAGAACGCTTGGGAAAGCCTGCCCGTATGCCCAAACGTATATGAGAGCTCATCGCCTACACCTATAGCGCAGGCAGTGTTTGGCGAGTACGAATACAAGTTCTATAAGGATGCTGAGCTTACAGCTGTAGCAGAGCTGCCTCTTACTGTTGGAGATTACTACTGCTCTATATACGTTAGTGAAGGAGATAATTATCTTTCACTTTATTCCGAGCCGATAAAATTTAGTGTTATGGCAGTCATGCCGGTAAGGCTTGAGTGTATACTAATTAACAGTGAGCTGTACGCTTTTGATTTACTTGATGAGGAGGATGTTTTTATATCGTTACATCTAAACGACGGTGAAACAAGGCTCTTATCACTACTTGATGTTACGGTTAGCTACGGTGAGTATAATAGCTTGCGCGCAGGTAACGAAAGCATCACATTTGCATACGGCGAACTTGAGTTTGTGTTGTATGTAAGCGTAAAAAAGGCAAGCTTTGATTTATCCGATGTTGTCTGGAGTGAGTTAAATTACACGTACGATGGCACTAAAAAGTCACCGTGCCTATTAAATCTTCCCGATGGCTTAACCGTAAAAAAATATATAGGAGTCGGAGAGAGTGAGGTAGGAGAATACACTATTAACGCAGTATTCGATTATGATACCGATAATTACGAGATGCCGATATTAGAAGACGCTAAAATGATAATTAACGCTCCTGAAATATATCCCGATAACGGTAAAAACAGAGATGACGAAGTATACGCTATTATTTCGGTGGGCGCGCTTTTGCTGGGACTTATGGTGTTTGCCGTTGTGAAACGGAGAAAGGAGCTTATCGCTTCCTTTACCGATGAGAAGAGCGTGAATAAAGCGCATACACGTAAAGTTAGTACGATAAATGATAACGTAGGTAGCGTCTTAAGCGTCAACGCCGAGAGGGCAGATGAACTCATATCCGATAGTCTTGCAAGAACACTTATACGCAAAAATCCGCTTTTCTTTAAAACGCGTGGTACACGCCGTGCGATAGTCAACGTTGATACGATAAGCGAGGCGTACGAGAGCGGAAGCATAGTTGATATTAACAGTCTTAAGAGCAAGGGCATAATTGGGGAAAACGTATACTATATCAAGGTGCTTGGCAGGGGAACTGTGGATAAGCCGCTTAAGATTTACGCAAATAGCTTTAGCTTGAATGCGATAAAAATGATTGCTCTGACAGGCGGTGAAGCAAACAAAATCCAAACTAAAAGGTTAAAATAAATCTAAATATATTGCAAAAAAGGCAGGCTTATGTTAAAATATACCTGTCTTTTTCTTATGTGAGGATTTTATGATACAGATTATCGAGTTAAATAAAAATTATATTATTGTTAAAAAAGAATATGGAATTCCTACACAGTCGGATAAGAGCGGGGATACGGATTTATTAACCTTGACGGGAGAATATCTTAAATTTATTGGCGAGGACAGCAGACTCTGGCTTATCCACAGACTTGACAGAGTAGTATCCGGCATTCTGATATTCGCAAGGAATGCAAGATATGCGTCACTTCTTTCCGGAGCAGTCGGCAGTAAGACGATGAAAAAAGAATATCTTTCGGTAGTTCGAGGTAAATGCGATGATGGGGCACTCACACACCTTTTATACAAGGACGCACGCACGAATAAAGCGTTTATAGTTGATAGAGCTCGTGCAGGGGTCAAGGAGGCGCGTCTTAGCTATCAAACTCTTGCTTATAACGCCGATAAGGACGTAAGCTTGGTTCGCATTCAGCTTGACACGGGCAGATTCCATCAGATAAGGTGTCAATTCTCGCATATAGGACACCCCGTTTTAGGTGACGGAAAGTATGGCGGAGGCGATAACGCAGTTAAGGGAATTGCACTCTTTGCATTCCATCTTTCGCTTAACGCTGATGAGTGCAAATTTGACTCATACTCCTTACCCGACCTTACGGTGTATCCGTGGAGCTTATTTGATAAAGTAAATTTCGAGGAGCTTTCCAATGACTGAGAAGCTATATTATATTGATGCATATATTAAGGAATTTGACGCTGAGGTAACGAGCGTATTTGCCGACGGCGACGGTTATTTAGTTACGCTTGACAGGACTGCATTTTTCCCGAGTGAGGGCGGACAGAGCGCCGATACGGGCACTATCGCTGACCGCCGTGTGTTAGATGTTATCGAGAGGGATGGCGAGATAATCCATAGACTTGACGGTCCTTTGTCCATAGGTGAGCGCGTACACTGCACACTTGACTTTGACGCTCGCTTTGAGAAGATGCAATGTCACACAGCAGAGCATATACTGTGCGGAATAATCCATAATCTATACGGGTATAACAATGTAGGATTTCACTTAGGCGATATAGTTACCTTTGATATAGACAGTATGCTTAGCAGAGAACAGCTCTTAGAGGTGGAAAGGCTGGCGAATCGCATAGTATTTGATAACGTTGAGATAACGACTGAATTTCCAAGTCCCGATGAGCTTAGAGCTATGTCCTATCGCGCAAAGCTAGATATATACGAGAATGTAAGGATTGTAAAAATCGGCGATATCGATTCCTGCGCTTGCTGTGCGCCTCACGTTTCACGTACGGGTGAGATAGGACTCATTAAAATTTTAAACAGCGAGAGCCACAGAGGCGGTGTCAGAATTTATATGGTTGCCGGCTACCGTGCGCTTGATGACTATAATTACCGGCTTAACGAGGAACGCAAGATTTCTGCAATTTTATCTGTGCCACAGCAGGATTTGGCTCGTGGGGTAGAAGAGCAGAATGCACTTTTAGAATCCGCAAGAGCGACTATAAAATCAATGCTGTTAAATTCTGCACGCAAGGAGGCGAACTCGTTTGCTTTTACCGAGGGAAATGTTGTAAAATATTTTCCCGATATGAATATGGACGCCCTTCGTGAGTTTTCTAAATACGCTACGCAAAAGGTCGGAGGCATACTCGTAGCCCTTTGCGGTGAAGATGGAGATTATAAGTACGTTATAAGCTCCGAGAGCGTAAACCTACGCGAGATTGTCGTTGATATGAACAAAGCGCTTGGTGGCAAGGGTGGTGGAAGACCTGAAATGATACAAGGCTCGTTTACTGCACCGCTTTCCAAGATTGAGGCTTACTTTAACAAATAAAAAACGGTGGGCATTGTGCCCACCGTATAAAATCAATCGATATTACTAAAACCAAGAACGATGCTTGCTCTTGTCGGCTTGATGCGTCTAAAGGTGACTCCCGCTGACTCAAGCATCTTACGAGATGCCTGCATAGACGGTGTATCGTGGTATTTGTCAGATAGATATACAATTTCACGTATGCCCGACTGGATGATAGCCTTTGCACACTCATGACAGGGGAAGAGAGCAACGTATATACGCGCGCCAACGAGTGAACGTCCTGTGGCGTTTAGTATTGAGTTTAACTCTGCGTGTACGACAAAATTGTACTTGGTTTCTCCCTTGCTATCATCTCTGTTCCAGGGGTATTCGTCGTCGGAGCAACCCTTGGGAAATCCGTTGTATCCCGTTGAGAGAATAGTGTTCGAGTTATCAACAATACAAGCGCCGACCTGTGTGCTGGGGTCCTTTGAGCGCTGTGCCGCAAGGAGTGCAACTCCCATAAAATATTCATCCCAGCTTATATAATCCTGTCTTTTATCAGACATAACTGCCTCCTAGAAATATGATAAAAGAATTATATCACACTGCGCCTATAATGTCAATAAATGAAAGGAAAAAAGTATGCCCGACAAGAATATTCATTACGAGAAATGTAATCTTTGCCATCGTGCCTGTCTTGTAAATAGGAATGAACAACACGGCTACTGCGGTGTTACAAGTGCGATGCTTGTCAGCCGCGCAGCGCTGCATTTTTGGGAAGAGCCAATTATTTCGGGGCAGAATGGTTCGGGCGCTGTTTTCTTTTCGGGTTGTTCACTTGGTTGTGTGTTCTGCCAGAATAGGAAAATCTCGCACGGAGGCATCGGTAAGGAGCTTTCAAGCGATGAGCTTGCGCGTGTTATGCTAAGGCTTCAAGATAAGGGCGCGCACAACATAAATTTCGTTACCCCGACGCACTATGCACCGAGTATTGCAAGGAGCCTTGATATAGCGAGGGAGCAGGGGCTTACAATTCCCACCGTCTATAATACGGGTAGCTTTGATACTGTAGAAACGCTTAAAATGCTTGAGGGCAAGATAGATATATACCTACCCGACCTTAAGTTTTACCGTGCCGAAACGGCGAAGAAGCTTGCGGGTGCTCCCACCTATCCCGTCGTTGCACGCGAGGCAATTGCCGAGATGGTGCGCCAATGCCCGACACCTGTTATTGAAAACGGGATAATGAAAAGCGGAGTGATAGTGAGAATTTTGCTCTTGCCAAGCCACGTAGCAGAGGCGAAGCTGAGTGTGAAATACCTTTATTCCGCCTACGGCGATAGCATATACTTAAGCCTTATGAATCAGTATACGCCGATGCCGAATATGGCAAAGCCCTTAAACCGCAAGGTCACGAGGGAGGAGTACGACGAGCTAGTTGACTACGCAGTAAGGCTTGGCGTCACGAATTGCTTTATCCAAGAGGGCGAAACGGCAAAGGAGTCCTTCATTCCCGACTTTGACGGCACGGGAGTTTAATTAAAAACAATATAAAAAATCGACAAGCACGAGTTGTGTCTTGTCGATTTTTCGTTATACAATGGTCTATCTTCTAAATCCCGCTTTCTTACGTACGTCCTCGTCCGAGGGGTCACGGTACTCCTCGTCCTTGATATTGGAAATATCCTCCACCTTACGTTCGTTAAGCTTAGGAAGAATATCATCGCTATACGTAAACGGACGAATATCCGCACCGCCATCGGTAAAGCACATCGTATATGCGTAACGTGCCTCGCTTGGCATAACACGGTACTTAGGCAGAACGTCAGGACCGCAGGAGCGGTTGCCAAGACCTGCCATAGCATAATCGACGGTGACGATAATCTTATCACGCGCCACAGTGTCACAAAGATGCTTCATTTCATCTAACTCCCACGCCGTATGAGGCAGAGCAGACATAGTGTAGGGAAGAGCGCCGACAAAGGCAAATCCCGTACCACTGTTATCGGTAAGCGTCATGTACGCCACGTCCATTTTTGCTCCGCATTCCTGAGGCATAAGGTAGTATTCGAGTGGGGTGCCCACCTTTTCGGTGTAGAGTCCCAGCCTTCCCGATGCCATTCTGTCAGGATAGGTTTCATACGGGCCAAGGCCGTACCACTTAACGTTGTCAAATTTAGGAGCAATTTCGCATGAAGCACCGATACGGAGAAGTGTGGGAAGTTTGCCGTACGGCACTACTGTGTTATCAAAGAGGATTTTTCCGTCGCCCATAACCGTAATGAGCGTGCTTATCTTAAATCCGGTGTCGCATTTACCACGGCAGATATAGCTTGATTTGATGCGAGCCAGACCTGCGCCTGTGTCAACGAGCGTCATATCCGTGCATTCCGCCTTAATATCCTTAAGACCGACGCTATCCCAGGTAGCATCTACCTCGGAGACGTTGTTATCAAACTGTAGCTTTCTTCGGTCATTATCAGTAAGCGCACGCCAGAAGATAGGCTTGTTTACGCTCTTTGCCTTAAAA
>JAZQRW010000134.1:0-4475 GCA_045629765.1 Eubacteriales bacterium | reverse complement strand
CTGACAAGCCTTGCAAGACTGTACTCACCGTACAAGTCAAGTCCGTAGCGCGAGGTGTCCTGCGCGATAAGGTTAAGCTCCTTTACGCCGTCGACATCAAGTGCCTTTGCCTCCTCGACGATATCTTCTATCGAGCGTGAGCGCATCTTGCCTCTGATAAGCGGAATTGCACAGTATGTACAACGGTTGTCGCATCCCTCTGCAATCTTCAAATACGCGGTATGAGGCAAGGTGGTAAGAATTCGGCTACCGCCAAGAGCTGATGTTTCTTTATCGCGGAAGGAGGAATACTTCTCTCCCCTTAAAACCGCTGAGCAAGCCTCGGCAATGTCACAAAGACTTCCCACGCCGACTATAGCATCAAGCTCAGGCAGCTCCTCCATTACACTCTCGCGGTATCTCTCGACCAAGCATCCGGTCGCAATTACGTGACGGCACTTGCCCCACTTCTTAAGCTCGGCAGCGTCGAGTATATTATCAATAGACTCCTGCTTAGCCCCCTCAATAAAGCCGCAGGTATTAACAATCACAATCTCAGCCTCGCTCGGCTCAAGTGTCACCTCAAAGCCTGCGTCGGAAAGATTGCTGAGCATAACCTCTGTGTCGACTAAATTCTTAGAGCAACCGAGTGATATAAACGCAATTTTTGTCATATTTCCTCTTTGTTTTGTAAACTTTTGTTATCAAATGTCGTGTTATTTTTAAAAAATCACTTTAAAAAGCTCTTAAATCTATCTCTTAGCTTGGCAAAATAGTGGCGTATCATAACCGTAATAAAGAGGTCGTAGGCAACGAACATAACGTTCATCATAAGCCACAGCACTATTTTAACCACCAGTGGCGGAAGTCCGAATAGCGTCTCGTTTTCAAAGAACGGAACGCCTATTATAAACTCCGTACCAAGTAGCAATAGCACGAATGCAAGGTTAGAAAACACAAGCTTGATAGGCCACCAGAAAACGCGCGGTGCTCTTTCAATATACGCCTTTAAAATCGGGTAAATACCGAAAATTAAAAGGTACATAAGCCACATAAGGCTACCCGGATAAAGAAGAAACGTAGCAAGAGCAGTACACAGCCACACAAGATACGTGTAGGGCGAGCCAAGCTCGATATACGCAAATACTACGAGGAGTGAGGCAAACGCCACTGCGGTCAAATCCATAACCTCGATAACGGCACCAACAATCATAAACATCGTGCCCAAGGCGACGAGCATAGCGCTGATGGTTATTTTCTTCGTATTCTTCATTGCGTGCTTTAGATGCAGCGGATAAGGTCGCCGCCCATACATTCACAAATACAGTCCAGGCACCAGAGCTTATAGCAGCAGTCGCAAACGTCAACGTCACTGCTTCTTCTGTATCCGCCGTTGTTGTTATACATACTGCCGTAGCTACCTGCAGTGTTGTTGAACATCTCCTTAGCCTTCTGGTATTCCATATTAGTAGGATCCATATTGCAGGCAATCTCCAGCTCACGCATCGAGTCGTTAATCATACCCTTTTTGAGTAGGCAAACGGACATCAAGAAGTGCCAATCCGCAACTCTGTCGTATTCGGGCACGGTCATAAGAATTCTCTCGGCGTCGTAGTACTTACGCTCGTTAATCTTCTTTCTTACCTCAATATAAACACCGGTCGCCTGCGATGAATAGTCACCCGAAGAGTAAGAATAATTATCCGAGGTGGTTCTGTTACGCTGAATTTCATCGTATGCGGCGTTAATCTCCTGCATCTTCTCTTTTGCAAGATCCTTTAACGGATTATTATCCTCGTAGTTATCGGGGTGGTATTTTCGCGCAAGATTTCTATATGCGTTCTTTACTTCCTCGTCGGTGGCGTCCTGTGATACGCCTAAGATTTCATATGGGCTTTTCATTATTTACTCTCCTTATCCTCGGTCTTATCCAAAAATTCAATCCTCTTTGGCAGTCCAAGATATATGATATTATTTACTATGTTTTCGATCGTCGCCTTATTGCCAAACGGTATAAGGTTGACAGCGCTCTCAATCCTCTGACACTCCATAATAAGAGCCGTCTTGATAGTCGCGCGGTTTTCCTTAGTCAAAGGCTTACCCTCGTAACAAATAACGTAAGGATTGTAGCTGCCGCTCTTACAGTCGCTCTCGTAATCCTCAGCGGCGTCGGCGGCGTATATGAATTTACCGAGGTGATAGCCGCACTGATAGGTGACGAGTCTGTCCTCGCCGCTAAGACCGTAGGCGAAAAATTCACCGAGCAGCTCGCCAAAGAGTGATGCAGGTAAATCAACGCTCGGACACCTCTCGTGTTCAAGCGCGGTAATCGCCGAGAGCTTTTCCTTAGCAATTTTCTCAAGCTCCTCGGTGGCGGCGCGGCGCTTTGCGCCCGAGAGCACGGGTCGTGCCATACCGGCAAGGATTTTCTTTCCTACCCCCTCGTCGCTCATATCGTCAGCCATCTTGTAGTACGACAGAATTGCAAAGGCGCGCGCAGTGTACTCAATAGCCTCGTTGTCAACGAGCATACATCTTTTCTTAATCGGGTGAGCAATGCATCTGCCCATACGCGCGTCGATTGCCGAGTCGGGAATATACGCCATACGCACTAGCGCCAAGAACACGCTGTCGTATGTAATGGTAGCAGGTGAGAGCGCACCCGTATGCTTCTTCATCGAACGGCAAATTCCGCAATAGGTTGACTTATAAAACTCGTTCTCCTTAACCAATAGGTCAGAGGCGAGCGGCTTAACGTAACCGAACATATTTCAAATGGGGCACCCCGCAGGCAACGCTTTTTTACGCAAGGTGACTAAAATCCCTCGCTCCTTCCTAAAATCAGTCGTTTCGTAGGCTTTCCGGCCAAGAAAAAGGCTATATTTCACCTATTATATCTAGTATAGCATATTTTTTCGCGTTTTTGTTAACTTTTATAAAATTTTTTATATTTTTTATTTATAATAAAAATTTTACTAACTGCCACGCTAGACGGGCGCAATTAAATATTGACAGCCCACGCATTTTGTGCTACAATTGCTACATAATTTATTCCCCTAAGGAGATATGATATGAAAAAGTTTTTGATTGTTTTAGCATTGCTCACACTTGCTCTAACGCTTACTGCGTGCAAAAAACAATCCATTATACCCTCAACCCCGGGAGTTGTTTATGAGATTTCCGACGATGGCTCTTATGCAAAGGTTGTAGGATACACCGGTACAGATACCGATGTTACGATTGCCAATATATACGAGGGCTTACCCGTTAAGGCTATTGGCAAAGAGGCTTTTCGTAATAATTGCACCATCACATCGGTTGTAATGCCGGACAGCGTAGAGTCTATTGAAGATTATGCTTTCTCCGATTGCGACGCCCTTGCTTCTATTGTAATACCGGACAGCATTATAAATATTGGTTCCAATGCGTTCTCAAATTGTCATTTATCGCTATATACCGAATATGAATGTGGAAAGTACGTTGGGAGCACAGATAATCCATACGCAGTGCTTATCGACATTACACGAACTATTAGGACTACTTACACAATTCATGAGGACACTAAAGTAATCGCCTACGGCGCCTTCCGAGATTGTTCTCGCCTTACCTCTATCACTATTCCCGATAATGTTACTAGCGTTAGTGATGTAGCGTTCTGCAAGTGCTCCTCTCTTGAGTCTATTGTAATCGGCAATAGTGTCAGAAGCATTGGTGAAAAAGCGTTCCTATATTGTTCCAACCTTAGCTCTATCACCATCCCTGACAGTGTTACTAGTATTGGCAATTTGGCGTTCGAGGATTGCTATAACCTCAAATCTGCTGTAATCGGCGACGGTGTTACAAGTATTGGTTCTTTCGCATTCCAAGGTTGCTCCAGACTTACCTCTGTTGAAATCGGCAATAGTGTTACAAGTATCGGTGAAGCCTCATTCAATGCTTGCTCCAGCCTTAGCACGCTCGTAATCGGTAACAGTGTCGAAAGTATTGGTGAACACGCGTTCCGTGGGTGCTCCAGCCTTACGTCCCTTGTAATCCCCGATAGTGTTACAAAAATTGGTAGCTTTGCATTCTCAGGTTGTTCTAGCCTTACGTCTGTCGTAATTCCCGACAACGTTACGGAAATTAGTGGTAGTACGTTTGAAAATTGCTCCGGCCTTACGTCTGTCGTAATTTCCGACAGTGTTACAAGTATTGCTTATAATGCGTTCTGCGGTTGCCACAGCCTTACATCTCTTACAATCCCGGATGGCGTTACAAATATCGGGGAGGGTGCATTCGGATTCTGCTCTAACCTTACATCTTTTGTAATTCCCGATAGTGTTACAAGTATTGGTGATATGGCGTTCTCTCTTTGCTCTAGACTAACCAGCATAGTAATTCCTAATAGCGTTACAAGTATTGGTTATGGGGTGTTCTACGGTTGCGCCAACCTTGCCAGCGTGGTAATACCTAATAGCGTAACGACTATTGGCAATGAGGCGTTTAAGCTTTGCACT
>JAZQRW010000133.1:0-1504 GCA_045629765.1 Eubacteriales bacterium | reverse complement strand
CGAAACTCCTATCCAGAAGGCAACCTTTAAGAGAATTGCAGGAAAGAAGCTGGCTATCGTGCCAATTCTGCGTGCAGGTCTTGGAATGGTTGACGGTCTTTTACGCCTCGTGCCTGTTGCAAGAGTTGGTCATATCGGTCTTTACCGTGACCCCGACTCACACGAGCCTATTGAATACTACTGCAAGATGCCGCCCGATATTGAAGAGCGTCTTGTAATAATCGTTGACCCTATGCTCGCAACAGGCGGTTCAGCAGCTGACGCTATTACAATGGTTAAGAAAAGAGGAGCAAAGCAGGTGCTTCTTATGTGCCTTGTTGCCGCTCCTGAGGGTGTTAAGAAGGTGCTTGACACTCACCCCGACGTAGACATTTACTGCGCAGCTCTTGATGAGAAGCTTAACGACCACGCATATATCGTACCCGGTCTTGGCGATGCGGGCGACAGAATCTTCGGCACTAAATAATGCGTGAAATCGTAATCGGCAAGAACGATGCGGGACAAAGGCTCGATAAATTTATCACCAAGACCTTGGATTTGCCAATGAGCCTGCTTTACAAGTCCATTCGCACCAAAAAGATTAAGGTAAACCGTAAAAGAGCCGAGATTAGCACCAAGCTTTGTGAGGGGGACGTGTTGCAATGCTTTTTGGCTGAGGAATTCTTCGCGCATCTTGATAAGACCGAGCCAAAGGCGCTCTCGTTTGACAAAATCAAGGTTGATATTGACGTCGTTTACGAGGATGAGAATATCCTGCTCGTCAATAAACGTCCGGGTGTCAGCGTGCATGAGGACGAGGACAGCAGCGTTAATACTCTTATCACTCACATTCAGGCGTACCTATATCAAAAGGGGGAGTATAACCCCGACGCCGAGCAGTCATTTGCCCCTGCCCTGTGTAACCGAATTGACAGAAACACGGGCGGTATAGTCATTGCGGCAAAAAATGCCGAGGCGCTTCGCGTAATGAATGAGAAAATCAAGGAGCGCGAGATTGACAAATACTACCTCGCCGCCGTGCACGGCACGCCTAAGCCTGAGAGTGATACGCTCTACGGCTATCTGTTAAAGGACGAAAGGACTAAACAGGTGCGTGTATGGGAGAAGAATGCGCCTAAGAATGCTAAGAAAATTATCACCAAATACCGAGTTATTGCCAAGCGTGACGATATCTCGCTTATCGAGGTCGAGCTTCTAACGGGCAGAACGCACCAAATAAGAGCACATATGGCTTTTGTCGGCCACCCGCTCTTAGGTGACGGAAAGTACGGTGTCAATAAGAACGACAAGCACCGTGGCTACAAATACCAGGCGCTATACTCCTACAAGCTTCGCTTTAACTTTAAGGGTGAGCCAACCTCGCTCGATTACCTAAACGGCAAGGAATTCGCCATTAAAAAGAGCGATATTTACTTCACTAAGGAGTTTTTTAACTAAATAAACCTTTCGTTTTTCGTTGCACTTAACGTAGAAACGAGGGGAACTTACAAGTTTCGGCAGAGAT
>JAZQRW010000132.1:0-6165 GCA_045629765.1 Eubacteriales bacterium | reverse complement strand
CCCATAACTCTAAAATTTGTATTTTATCAGTTAGGCCGGCTTCTTCCGGCTTTAATAATTTTACTTGGCTCATATAAACACTCCTATGAATTAGCGTTTTTAAATCAATGTATTCACGGTATGAAATTATTTTGTCGAATCTTATTAAATCTTATTAAATCTTATTGACAAGTGTCAAATTAAGTTGTAGAATATATTTGTAACTAAAACAATACCAATGCAATAACGAGGCTTTATTTATGAGAGACTTTTTTGGTTTTAACACAGGTGAATATCCATACGGCCGACCAGCCGACGGATTTTTGTCATGGCAGCACATCGTATTGGTTTCTGCTTATATCGTAGTCGCTGTTGCTCTAGCTATTTTTTTAGGCAAGCGTAACAGAAACGCAGACGATAAAATCAAAAACAAGGTTTTAATTTGGGCTGCAGTAGTTATAGACTCATTTGAGATTGTAAAAATCATAATCGGCTGTGTTCAAGAGCCTACGTACTGGCGAGTATCTTTGCCGCTATTTTTATGTAGCATTCAGCTTATCACTATTCCGCTTGCGGCGTTTTCTAAGGGTAGACTTAAGGAAGCCGCTTTAGATTTCGTTTTGATTTTCGGTATTCTGGGAGGTATCTTAGGAACTGTCGGCGCTACGCAAAATTATAATGCTTACCCCGCTTTTTCCTGGCCTAACGTAGTATCTGCTACTACTCATACCGTTTCCGCTTTTGCTTCGCTTTACATCGCGATTAGCGGTATGACAAGCCTAAAGAAGAAGAATATAGGCATCACATTCGGCATTTTATTTAGCTTTGGAATCATGGCTTATATCACAAATTTAATTTTAGATTACAACTATATGTTCTTGATGAATCACGACGGTACGCCTTACGTAGTAGTTTACAATTTGGTTAATGGAAACCCCATCTTATATCCTATACTTGTTATGTTACTGTTCGTGCTATATATCATCCTATTCTACTTTACATACTATAAAATCAAAAGTCACAAAAAGACTATCGAAACAGCATAATAAAAGCTCCCTTAGAGTAGCCAAACGAGGACAAACGTCCTTGAAGCTCCTAAGGGAGTTTTTTGATTTTAGTTACGTAATCCAGTAAATAATAGCAGTGAAACTTAACGTGCTTTAGAAATTACCGAATAAGCATCTCGTTCATTCATGTAAACGCCCACGCCTATTCCACCAAGCATTGCAGCGCCAATTGCGCCCGCTGCCTGACCGTTTGC
The DNA here is from genome assembly GCA_045629765.1 of Eubacteriales bacterium. GTDB lineage: Bacteria > Bacillota > Clostridia > Oscillospirales > CAG-272 > UBA1740. The sequence goes on along the minus strand of JAZQRW010000132.1, from coordinate 4,925 downwards.
CACCTTGACCGGCCTTTCAAGCACCTCTGATACAATTTTCACGCATACAGGAGAATTACTGATTCCGCCTATCATAGTAACTTTTTCTGCTTTTAAACCTACCTTTTCAAGATTTTCAAGGTTGTTCTTAAGTATTGTAGCCGCGCTCTCAACGATTGCTCTTGCAATATCACACTTGGTATATTTAGGGTCAATTTCGTAATCTGCGTCCGTAAAATCGAACGTCAAGCCGTTTGAACCAAACGGAGCGGCGGCGGCAAGGTCGTCGTATTCCTCGTGAGTGATTTTGCCAAGATAGTGAAGTCTGAGGGCATCTATCTTCTCGCTGATGCTCGTTATGGATTTCATAACGCAATAGGGCGCACCGTCCAGCATAAATCTATCAACAAGGCCTCTAGTGGATATAGCGAACTCACGTGAGGACACCGGGAAAAATTCAACCCAAGAGGTGCCGCAGGAAAGAAGCATCTCACCTTCATCGAATACGCCCGCGCCCATAGCTCCTGACGGGTGGTCGAAGCTGCCTAAAACAACCTTAGTATCGGATGAAAGTCCAAGCTCTTTAGCAATATCCGCCTTAATACAGCCAAGAGCCGTGCCTTTATCAAATATGGTCGGCAGCATATCCTCGCTAATACCTAATTTTTCAAGGAACGGCGTGTTATAGATTCCCTTTTCCTGATTGATAAGGAAGAATGGCGTACCCATAGAATGAGATATTCCCCACTTACCCGTAAGAACGAAATTAAGATACTCAGCGCTCATCGCTACCATATTGGCACGCTCAAGGAGTTCAGGATGATGCTCCTTTATAGCAATTAAGTATGCTGCCGGAAATCCCTTGCCTAGGGGCCAACCTACGATATTATAAAATTCCTTTTGCTCCTCTTCGCTTAAGAACTTATCTATATCAGCCTTATCCACGTGTGTCTGCCAACCGATTATGGGAGTCAGCGGTTCGCTGTTTTTATCGAGCAAAATAAGGTTTCCGCTGGCACAGCACGAGCATACCGAGAGTACTCTATCGTACTCACCTAACGAATCGGTAAGCTTCTTAATTAGTGAAAAGCAAACCTTTAAAAACTCATTAGGATTTAAGAGCTTATTTCCATTCTCGCCAAAGTAATTATATCCGCCGGTAAACGTATCTAAAACGCACCCTTCGGTTGACATAATTGTGCCCTTAATCGCAGTCGTACCAATATCCAGTCCTATTAAATATTCCATCTTATCCTTCCTTATTTTACGCTCTCAATAATTCTCTTAGCATTTAAGAACATAATATTCTCCACGTCCTTATCGCTAAGCTTCATATCAATAGCACAACGTCTTAATGCTCTTATCTGCTCGTAAATCATGAAGGTAACATCCTTCTCGTCAGTTTCACGCATGTGCGCCTCGTTCGTAACGTCGCCGTAGAGTCCGCGAGGAACTACGTTGTAATACACACCGTTTTCAACGATACGGTACATACGCATAAACGCAATAGGCAAATCCGAGCCAAACAAAAGGCGCTTAGTGCCAACCGCCTCAATGCAAGCCTTGATAGCATCGTCACAAACATTTGCGGTGAAATCAAAAACAAGGTTTTTGGTGTTCTTAAGTACCTCAAAGGCGTCGCCAATATCTTCCTTAGCGTAAGCTCTGCCTATGTGTGCAACTATGAGCTTGAGGTTAGGATATTTCTCTTCAATCTCCATAATCTGTGCAACGTTCACCTCATCGCGAAGGCGCTTGGAACGAGGAACGTGAAGCATAACTATCCATCCGTTTTTGTTTGCAAGCTCCAAATGCTCCTTGGGAAGAAAGTCGAAAATTCTGATTTCGGAAGATGGGATATACGAAGGGCAGTTTGTCAAATAAGGCTTAATGCCTAAAAAACCGCCTTTTTTAACCTCTTCTTCCAAGAAGTCTGGAGTCATATCGTAGCTGGTTCTAAAAAGCGTTGGGAAGCCGAAGTCCGCCGACTTATTAAGAACGTAAGAGTTACAGGTGGGAATATCTCTGGAACAACTACCGAAAATCAATGGTGTAACCTTATTCTCAGGGAACATTATGCGATAGCTCTCGTATAATTCCTCGGGAGTTAAATCCTCACATACCTTTGATGACCAAGTAGAGCCACCGTTAGATTTGCCCTGTCTTGGGAAATTCTTTTCCCATACGTGTACGTGACAATCGATAAATTCGTTAGGTAAAAAATTCTTGAGCTCTTCTTCGTAAACCTTTTTATCAAATTCTGTTAAAGTAATCATCTTAAAAACTCCAAAAGATTAAATTTCGTAATATTCGTAACCAATTGACTTGGCAAATGCCTCGGTTGCCTTTCTCATATCACCGTACATAAGCATTAGGTGATGCGTTCCGCCAAGCTTACTGTAATTTTCTAGGAAGGTGGCGATATCACACTTAGGCTCAAACCAACCGCAAGTGCTGTTGACGCGAAATTTCTCGCAGTCCGGCACCTTCATTTCAACCAACGAGGTAATTACTCTGAACTTGCCGTCCGCTAAGGGAGCTAAATCCATAACGGTCGCCGTACCCGCCTTATAGGTTCCGCAAAGCCAGGTAGTATCAACGTCAGAATACTTCATGGGCTTTAGCATAAACTTAGCCTTTTCTGCAGTAAGTGCGGTATTCATCTCACCCATGTGGCTGATAAAGATAAGGTTATTCTTCCAATCGGGGCAGAACATCTCAATAAACGAGGTTTCCTCACACACACCCATAAAGGCGCCTACAAGAGCGGCAGTCAATACGTCGCCCTCGCCTGCGTAGCCGATACCGCGCTCCATTGCTCTGTTTGCCTCAGCAAATGGCATGCCGTAAATTCCAAAGTCCTTGTTAACGGTAAGGAAATTTGCCGTAAAAGCGGTAAGACCGTTATTCTCTATCCATTTCCTAACGGCAAGATTGCCGCGCGTACTGTTACGCCAAAATTCCTCGGGAATATCGCCTGCGACAGTGTACTTTGCTTTATCGTCGGCAATAAGTGCGTCTATTTCCGCATCGGTGACGCTTAAAGCGTAATTCTTCGCCTCATCAGAGGTCAAAGCAAGAGTCTTAATTCCGATATTCTCGAAAACTCCGTCAGCCACTCTAAAGTCACCCATTCCCGCAAATTCACCACCGATAGTACCTACCTTGGAATTTCTGAAATTCTTTGTTGCCTTGATACCCTTAACGCGTTTAACTACTCTTTCAATAACGTCACTCTCAGCGTAGTGACCTGCCTCGATAAAGAACTCCTTACCGTTTCTGATAAGCAGATTACACATATCCTGTACGCCGTGTATACCATGGTTATAGGATATGGAAGCCTTATCTTCGTCATCGGTAAATGCAAAGTTGGGAGTGGTATCGAGAATAACGATAGGAAGATTAGTGCTCTTCAAAACCTTCTCCGACTGCAAGGACGGTGAGTACGCAAGATGCAACGTTACAATACTATCAACCTCTTCTGCCTCAAAATAACTAACCGATTTTGCAAATTCATCTTCAAGTCGGCATACATCACCTGCAACGAGCTCTACGTCGTCACGAGCTTTAAGTATTCCCTCAATTTCCTTCGCAAAGGCGTCAATTCGAACTCGCATATTAGGTGCGCCGTCATCGTAGAGCTTTACGTAAAGCGGCAAAAAGCCTATCTTAACCTTCTTCATATTACTCTCCGATTACCATAACCTGAACCGTGCGTGTTCTGCCGCGGGTCTGGTCAAAATCGATGAAGTGAACTCTGCCAAATTCACCGAGGTCTGCTACACCGTCGTCAATTACGATAGTAACGTTTCTGCCGATAATTGAGGAACGGAGGTGCGCATCGGTATTGTGACAGCCAAAGTTGTCCTCGCCATGCTCCTCTGCAAATTCAAGTGCCTTCTGACCCGGGTGCAAATACATCCCCTCAGATCTACAGGTGGGAATCCACTCCTCAAATACGTTTACTAAATCCTGCTGAAGCGTCTCAAGACCGGTCATAGACATATCGAATGCACACTCTTGTGTGATAACGGAGCAAGTGGTGTGATGTGAATACACTACCACGATACCGTCCCTTACCTTTGACTCTGCTACAATCTCTTTTACCTGCTCGGTTATATCGTGGAAGGACACGGCACGGTGTCTTGATTCCAATTTCAGTGCTTTCTTAAAAACCATAATTATTCTCCTTTATTCAATTTTCTGAGGTCGTCAGCCGCACGGCGTGTAGCCGCTACCATCTCGTCTATCATAGCAATTGGATCCTTTGCATTCATAATGCCTGAAGCCGCACCTGCCGCTTCACTACCTGCCATAATGAAATCATAAACCTCTTGACCACAGGTAATACCCGCCGCTTGTTCTACCATAATATTGGGGTCTATTTCTTTAATAACCCGTATAGAATCCTTTACGTAAGACATAGGGCTTGAGCCATTACCTCCGCCGATAATTTCCGAAGGCTCGGGATTGATAATATCAGGATGTAATTGAGCCATAGCCTTAGCCTCATCCAATGTGTCGGCGCAAGCGAATACATACATATCAAGCTCTTTGGCCCTGTCAATCGTAGCCTTGATTTGAGGTAGGCTCATAGGCTTTTCGCAATGGTTTACCATTACACCCACCGCACCTGCTGCCTTTAATCCTTCGGGTAAAATATCCGCACATCCTCTGCCGGGACGCAAGGTATCCATATATGTAGAGAAAACAAACAAGTTCTCTGTGTTTTCAGCAACTCTGCGAACTTCTATAGGAGGACAGATAAACAAAACATCTATATCATATTTTTCTGCCGCCTTATCTGCCGCAATTGCATATTCAAGAAGTTTGTCACCATATACATAGTTTTTAGTGCCGACCTCAAAATAAGGTGTTCTGATTTTTCTCTTCATTTCCCTACCCCTTATCTCATCTGCTGAAGGTCGTAGTGAATGTCGTATGCC
>JAZQRW010000131.1:0-17239 GCA_045629765.1 Eubacteriales bacterium | reverse complement strand
AGAGTTGCAGAAATTATTAAGAATAACACGGGCGTAAGATACTCTCGTACCATTACCACTACCGATAACTTTGATCTGCAGGATAACCTGTATCGCTTTAATCCCAGTGTATATCACATGGACTTTGATAAGATGTTCGAGCTTGGTGAGAGGTTCCTCGCACTTGATGCCAAGACACCGCAGATTTTCTACATCTGGGGACACAGCTATGAGTTTGATATTCATAACACTTATGATAAGTTTGAAGAATTCTGCCAAATGATAAGTGGCAAATCCGACATTTTCTACGGAACGAATAAGGAAATTCTTTTGGCTAAATAACCGGATAGAATTATTTTACTGGAGATTTTATAATGGCAAAAATCAGTGAATTTCAGGAAACTAATATAGTTAAAACCGCCCACGAGTGCGATGTTCTCGTAGCCGGTGGCGGAGTTGCAGGTATTTCTGCAGCGCTTGCAGCAGCAAGGAGCGGAGCACGCGTTATCCTTCTTGAGCGTGCATTTGTGCTTGGCGGACTTGCAACCGCCGGCCTTGTAACTATCTATCTCCCTCTTTGCGACGGAATGGGACATCAGGTGTCATTCGGTATTGCCGAGGAGCTTTTTAGACTCTCTATTAAACACGGCTACGAGGATAGATATCCGACCATTTGGCTCGACCGTGATGCGAGTGTAGAGGAGCGTGCGGCAGCGCCTCGCAGATTTGAGGTACAGTTCAATGCGCATCTTTTTGCTATTGCTGCTGAGCAGCTGCTTGTTTCGGAGGGAGTAAAAATACTTTATGGCACTACCGTTGCTTCTGTAAGACGTGATGGGGAGAAAATCTCTCACGTCGTTATCGAGAGCAAGAGTGGCAGACAAGCAATTGAGATAAATAAGAGCGTGGTTGATGCTACGGGCGACGCTGACGTATGCTACCTTGCGGGTGCTAAGTGTGAGCTTCACGGCGAGGGCAATGTTCTTGCATCTTGGTACTACTCGGTTAGTGGCGGTGAATACAAGCTTAATCAATTAGGATTCTGCGACGTATCCGACGAGGAGAAGCGCGCAGGCATAACCGTGCCGATGCTTACGAATAGGCGCTTTAGCGGAGTTGATGCCGAGGAGATTTCCGAGATGGTTGAGATGTCGCACGCATCGCTTCTTAATAACTTCCTTGAGAGAAAGAGGACACAGCCCGACATTCTCCCCGTCAACGTAGCGACCATTCCTCAGCTTAGAATGACCAGAAAGCTCGTTGGCGACTACGTGCTCGATAAATCCGAGGTGCATACCTATCAGCCCTCGTCAATCGGCTTAGTTTCCGATTGGCGTAAGAGAGGCCCTGTGTATGAGATTCCGTTTGGCGCGCTTTATTCAAACGAGGTTAAGAACCTTGCCGTTGCGGGCAGATGTATCTCAGTCACGGACGCTATGTGGGACGTAACGAGAGTTATTCCCGTTTGCGCAGTAACAGGTGAGGCGGCAGGTCTTGCGGCGGCTATTACTGATGATTTTACAACGCTTGACGTTGCATCTCTTCAAAACGAGCTTCGCTTGCGTGGCGTCAGAATTCACGAGAGCGAGATATAAAACAAGAAAACCAAAAGGGCTCATTTGAGCCCTTTTTTAGTTGCAATATTTAGTCCTCTATCCAGTTAAGCGCTTTAGATACCGCTTTACGCCAAATCTTCATTTTTTCCACGCGCCACTCTTCGCTAAGATTAGGAGTCAGCGTCTTATCGGTTAAATTATTGTGCCTGATTTCATCAACCGAGGAATATACCCCGAGCGCAAGACCGCAAAGATACGCAGCTCCCAGCGCCGTCGTTTCGATACAAACGGGTCGCTTTAGAGTAATACCGAGTATATCCGACTGGAACTGAAGCATAAGATTGTTTGCGCTTGCTCCGCCGTCAACCTTTAATTCCTTGGCCTTAATGCCCGTTGAGCGCTCCATGAGATCAACTACGTCAGCCGTTTGATAGGCAAGGGATTCGAGCGTCGCACGTATCAGGTGATATTTATTAGTAGCTCTTGTGATACCTACTATTATACCTCTTGCGTAAGGGTCCCACCAGGGCGCACCGAGTCCCGAGAATGCAGGCACTATCAGCACACCGCCCGAGTCGCTGACCTTCGATGCATAATATTCGCTATCCGCCGCTGACTCGATAATTCTAAGACCGTCCCTTAACCATTGTATAGCCGCACCGCAGGTAAAGACCGAGCCCTCAACCGCATAGGTTACCTCGTTACCGATGCCCCACGCTACCGTGGTGATAAGTCCGTTAGTCGTCATATACGGCTTATTCCCGGTATTCATAAGCAGGAATGCGCCGGTGCCGTAGGTGTTCTTCATCTCACCCTCGTTAAAGCAGCATTGACCGAACAGCGCTGCTTGCTGGTCACCTGCCACACCGCCGATAGGTAGCTCTGCGCCCAGCACGCTCTTGTCGGTATATCCGTATATATAGGACGACGGCTTTACCTCGGGGAGCAGGGAAGACGGAATATCAAAGAGCTTTAATAAATCCTCGTCCCACCTAAGCTCCTTTATGTTGAAGAGCATAGTTCTTGAGGCGTTTGAATAGTCGGTTGCGTGTACCCGTCCGCCTGTCAAATTCCAGATAAGCCAGGAGTCTATAGTGCCGAATGCCAATTCGCCCACTTTTGCACGCTCGCGCGCACCATCTACGTTGTCGAGTATCCATCTTAGTTTCGTAGCGGAGAAATAGGGGTCAAGAAGCAGTCCCGTTTTTTCCTTAATCATACCCTCGTAGCCGTCCTCTACGAGCTTGTCGCATAGGTCGGCAGTTCTTCTGCATTGCCAGACAATAGCGTTGTATATTGGCGTTCCGGTTTTTCTGTCCCAAACGACTATAGTCTCTCTTTGGTTGGTAATTCCGATACCGTAAACCTCCGACCAGCTTCCACCGATTTTCAAGAGTGCCTCGGTGGCAACGCTGACCTGTGTTGACCATATCGTCATAGGGTCGTGCTCAACCCACCCCTCTTTAGGAAAGATTTGCGCAAACTCTCGTTGCACTACGCTTGCAATCTTGCCGTCCTTGGTAAATAGAATACATCGTGAGCTCGTAGTGCCCTGATCCAGCGCCATAATATATTTTTTCATAGAGTACTCCTTGTAATAAAAGTAAAACGTTTGAAGGAAAAAATTGTTCTAAATACACATTTATCAAAGATTGAATTTATATCATTTATATAAAGAAAAGCCTCAGGACATAACTATCCCGAGGCACTTTCTTATTTGATTTCAACAGTTACGTGCTTGCCGCAGGTGTTTGCAGCAGCCTTCATTACCTGGCGTATAGCCTTGGCAATTCTGCCGTGTCTACCGATAACCATACCTGTATCACTTTCAGCAACGGTGAGTACAAGCTCAACCTTGTCACCGTCAACGCTTTCGACTACATTAACGGAATCGGGATTATCGACGATGGCACGTGCAATATCTGTCAATACTTGCTTAAGCTCCATATCTTAATCCTTCCGTAGTCAATCAATTACTTGATGATTTCGGTCTTCTTAAGAAGTGTTCTAACGGTCTCAGTGGGCTGAGCGCCGTTGCCAAGCCACTTAGTAGCCTTTTCAGCATCAATCTTGATATCAACAGGATTGGTAAGAGGGTTGTAGTAACCGATCTCTTCGATGAACTTGCCGTCACGGGGAGAACGCTCGTCTGCAACAACTACACGATAGAAGGGGGTCTTCTTCGCACCGATTCTCTTAAGTCTGATTTTAACTGCCATTTTAATTTTCCTCCAAATTTGTGTGTTTTTATTTTTAATTTAAATTTTAATTACTAAGTCTTTAGAAGGGGAGCTTCAGTCCGCCTAATCCTCCGCGGCGCTTACCCATAGTGGTAAATTGCTTCATCATCTTTTTCATCTGCTCAAATTGTTTAAGAAGCTTATTGATGTCCTCAACGCTTGTTCCTGAGCCTTGCGCAATTCTCTTTCTGCGAGAGCCGTTAATGATTTCCGGACGCAATCTTTCCTGCTTGGTCATAGAGAGAATGATTGCCTCTGTTTTTGCCATCTGCTTTTCGTCAACCTGCGCATTTTTAAGCGCACCGGCATTTACTCCGGGAAGCATTCCGAGCAGCTGGTCAAGATTACCCATTTTCTTTAGCTGGCGCATCTGCACCAAGAAGTCCTCCAGGGAGAATGTTTGCTCACGCATTTTCTTCTCAAGCTCAAGTGCGTTCTTCTTGTCGTACGCCTCCTCAGCCTTTTCGATAAGCGAGAGAATATCGCCCATTCCGAGAATTCTCGACGCCATTCTGTCGGGGTGAAACAGCTCAAGAGCGTCCATCTTCTCGCCCGTACCGATAAACTTAATAGGCTTACCTGTTACGTACTTAACCGAGAGAGCCGCACCGCCACGGGTATCGCCGTCCATTTTGGTAAGTACGACACCGCTGATTTCAAGCATCTCGTTAAAGGTCTTAGAGATGTTTACCGCATCCTGACCGAGCATAGCGTCTACAACGAGTAATATTTCTGTCGGATTTATCGCCGCTTTCATATCTACAAGCTCGTTCATAAGCTCCTCGTCGACTTGAAGTCGACCGGCGGTATCGATAAATACCATATCATATCCGTTCTTCTTTGCATGCTCAACGCCCGCCTTTGCAATTTCGATAGGCGAGAGCTTTGTACCCATAGTGAATACGGGTAATCCCACCGACTCGGCAACTATCTTCAACTGATCGATTGCGGCAGGACGGTAGACGTCACAGGCAACGAGTAGGGGATTTTTACTTTTCTTCTTAAAGTATGAGGCAATTTTTACCGAGTGAGTAGTCTTGCCGGCACCGTTAAGACCAACCATCATAATAACAGTTGGCGGCTTAGGAGAGATATTTATCTTTGATGCCTCACTGCCCATTAGCTTGATTAGCTCCTCATTGACGATCTTAACAATCATCTGAGCGGGCACAAGACTTTCAAGCACTTCTGTGCCTACAGCTCTTTCGGTAACGGATTTGACAAAGTCACGCACAACCTTAAAGTTGACGTCAGCCTCGAGCAGCGCGAGCTTAACCTCTCGCATACCATCCTTAACGTCAGCCTCGGTGAGCTTACCCTTGCCTCTGAATTTCTTAAAGGCGTTAGCCAATTTTTCGGTAAGTCCTCCGAACATTTTACCTCCAAGATTTATAAGCAAGAACTGACAACAGTCAGTTAACCTTATTTTGTATTAAATTTGCGACCTCGGACAGCGTCACCTTCACAGCGTCGTAGTCACCACTCTCAAGAAGTGTAGCTGCGGCATTTATCTTTTCATACGCTAGTGAAAGGGAATCGTGCTGAGAGCTTAAGGCGAGCTTACTTTCGTAAAACTCAATCTGCTCCTCACCCTTTTTGATAACGTGTCTGACACCCTGTCTTGAAATACCAATTCCGTCAGCTACCTCAGCAAGTGAGAGGTCGTCATCGTAATACGCTTTCATGACAGTGCGGGTGTGCTCGTCGAGCAACTCGGAGTAGTAATCCAACAAGATTCCTATCCTTAGATTTTTCTCAAACACACGCTCGCCTCCTACTGTAAAGCAAATTACTTTACAAGTATAACACACGAAAGCTGATATGTCAATAGCAAACGTAAATATTTTTCTTGCTTTGGTCAAAAAATATTTATTAAAGTGAAAAAAAGCGAAATTATTTTTGCAAAAACTATTGCAATTTGTAAACTTTTATGATATAATCCTTTGTTGTGTGAAACAATTTGTAGTCAGGTTGTGTTTTTCGAAGCGATACGGACCCTCTCAGCCGTTGAGTGTAGTAGCGCATGGACTGCTTAAAATTTTTAAGGAGAATTAAAATGGCTAATATTAAGTCCGCTAAGAAGCGTATTCTTGTAAACCGTGCTAAGGCACTTAGAAACCAGATGGTTAAGAGCCAGCTTAAGACCACTATCAAGAAGTTCAATCTTGCTGTTGAGTCCGGCGACAAGGCTGCTGCTTCCGAGCTTTACAGACTTGCTGTTAAGAAGGTAGACCAGGCAGTTGCTCACGGTATCCTTCACAAGAACAACGCAGCTCACAAGAAGTCTGAGTTTACTCTTAAGTTCAACAAAATGGCATAATTGTTGCTATGCTTTTTGCGTAGAAACGAAAATCATTAACAGGAAACCTTTAACCCGAGGTTTCCTTTTTTCTTAGCCGAAATCCTGTAGTCGCCACAGGGAACTACGCCATTGGCGAGCTGCCCAACACTCTTAATACTTCTTGACATCGGATTATATATTTGGTATAATGGTTATAATATGATAAGTATATTGTGGAGGTACAACTGTGGCTACCTATAACAAACTCTCCGAGGAATTAACTCAAAGAATTGAAAATGACATAAAAAACGGCACTCGCCCAACTGTTGGAACACCTAATTCTAACGCTATTCGCCGTGATAACGATAAGGATCAGCCGAGTGTATGGCGTCCGTCTTATGCGCGCGACGTCGATAAGATACTCTACAGCCCCTATTATAATCGTTACACCGATAAGACGCAGGTGTTCTCATTTTATAAGAATGACGACATCAGCCGCCGTGCTCTTCACGTTCAGCTTGTGTCTCGTATAGCGCGCTCAATAGGCTCTGCACTCAATCTCAATCTTGATTTGATAGAGGCGATTGCCCTCGGACATGATATAGGACATACTCCGTTTGGCCACGCAGGTGAGAGGTTTCTTAGCGAGGCTTATTATTCCGAGACGGGCAGATATTTTAACCATAACGTCCATTCGGTTCGTGTTCTCGACGGCATTTTTCCAAAGCTTAATTTGTCGCTCGATACGCTTAACGGCATTATTGCACATAACGGTGAAGTAGAGCTTAATAGATATGAGCCACGTCCTATGCAGAGCTTCGATGATTTTGATAAGATGGTAGAGAGCTGCTACGTAGATCAAATGAATATTCTTTCAATTCTCCCTTCAACAATTGAGGGATGCGTAATGCGTATTAGCGATATTATCGCATATCTTGGCAAGGATAGACTTGACGCCGAGCACGCAAATCTTGAGGTCGACTCCGGGAAATTGCATGACGACGGTATAGGAAGAATTAACCAGGAGATTATCAACAACCTTGAGGTCAGCATAATAGAGAACAGCTATGGCAAGCCGTATATCAAGATGGACGAGGAGCATTTTAATGCTATGAAGCTTGCAAAGCAGGCAAACTACGACTTGATTTATAGGAATGAATCGGTTTCAAAAACACAGAGTGAGAAGATTCGCCCCGTTATGCTTAAGCTTTATCAGCGTCTTTTGAAGGACTTACGTGAGGGAAATAAAAGTTCTCCAATCTTCAAGCACCATATTAACTTTGTAGTCAAAAACCGTTATTCTAACGGCGAGGAGTATATGAACACCGAGCACAACCAGATTGTGTGTGATTACATCGCTTCTATGACGGATGACTACTGCAAGGATTTGTACGACTTCTTGTTCCCGGGCGATCCCGTTCATATTGAATATCACGGATATTTCGATAAGATTTTTATTTAAAATACAAAAAAGAGTGAAAAAACGTGGCAGAAAATAAATATTTATTAGAGCTTGCCAGGAGTTATCCTAACAGAATTGCAGTTGAGAGTGAGATTATAAATCTTAGTGCTATATTAAATCTTCCTAAGGGCACCGAGCATTTTTTGAGTGATATACACGGTGAGCACGAGGCCTTTTTGCACATTATGCGTAATGCATCCGGAGCGATCAGCCGAAAGATTGATATACTCTTTTCAGAGGCGCTTAGTGATAAGAAGAGAGCCGAGCTTGCGACCCTTATCTATTATCCTGAGGAGAAATTATCAAGGATTAAGGATAGCGTTGAGCAAATTGATAAATGGTATTTTGACACTATCATACGCCTTTTGACAGTAGCGCGCGCCGTTAGCGTTAAGTATACCAGAAGCAAGGTGCAAAAGATGCTTAAGAAGCATTCCGGCGGCTATGACTACATTATCAATGAGCTGCTTAATACCGACAATGAGAAGAACAAGACTCACTATTATGACAATATTTTGAAGAACATTATCCGCTTTAGCGGTGCAGATGACTTTATAACCTCGCTTTGTAACTGCATTCGGGCGTTGGTAATTGACCATCTTCACATAGTCGGCGACATATTTGACCGCGGCCCCAGAGCTGATATAATTATGGATGAGCTTGTGAAGCGTGACTCGCTTGATATTCAGTGGGGTAACCACGATATACTTTGGATGAGCGCCGCATGCGGCTCACGTACGGCTATTGCAACCATAATAAATAACGCCTTAACCTATAAGAATCTTGACGTTATCGAGATTGGCTACGGAATATCTCTTCGTCCGCTTGCACTTTTTGCTAACGAATGCTATCGCGACTCGGACGTCACTATATTTATGCCAAAGGGAAACTACGGCGGCGACGTCTTTGGAACAAATGACGACGTCCTTATTGCCCGTATGCACAAGGCTATCAGCGTAATTCAGCATAAGCTTGAGGGGCAGGTTATTTCAAGACATCCGGAATTCCATATGGAAGACCGACTTATGCTCGATAAGATTGATAAGGAGCGCGGAGTGCTTTGCCTAAGCGGCAAGGAGTTCACGTTAAGAGATAACGATTTTCCAACGCTTGACGCCGATAACCCTTATGTTTTAACTAAAGATGAAGAGGAAGTAATGCGCTATTTGAAGCACGGATTTACATCCTCGGAAAAGCTACTCCGTCACGTAAATCTGCTTTACGAAAAGGGCAGTATGTACAAAATATGCAATCGTAATCTCTTGTTCCACGGTTGTATTCCTCTTTGTAAGGACGGTAGCTTTATGTCGCTCGATGCCTTTGGCGGTAAATCCGGCAGGGCGCTTATGGACGAGGCTGACAGAATGGCAAGGATAGCATTCTATGCTAAGGAGGGAACACCTGAAAGACAGCTTGGCAAGGACATTCTTTGGTTCTTGTGGTGTGGTAAGGATTCACCGCTTTGCGCAAGGAAGAAGATTGCAACCTTTGAGCGTCAATATCTCTCGGACGAACAGACGTGGATTGAGCCTAAGAATTCGTATTACGACTCATGGCATAATGAAAAAATCGTTGATATGATACTCACCGAGTTCTCTCTCGGCGGAGGTGGCTCACGCATTGTAAACGGACACATACCGATAAAATACGGCAAGGGTGAAACTCCGATTAAGGCAGGCGGCAAGCTTATCGTTATTGACGGAGGCTTCTGTAAGGCGTATCACAAGACCACGAGCATTGGCGGCTACACCATGATTTACAGCTCGGACGGTATTAGAATTTGCGCGCACGGTGCATTCGGCGGCATTGATGAAATCATCAATAATGACAAGGATATCTCCGAGCAGATTGTTGTTTACGCGCCATCGAATGATAAAATACGAGTGCGAGATACCGATACCGGTGAGAATATTCGTGACCGAATTACCGACCTTTTGCTTCTTAGAGAAGAGTATGAAAACGGCAGAATCAAACCATAAATTTCAATAACAAAACAGCCCCCATAGGACACTCAAGCGAGCTTCCGTTTGGGGGCTTTTATTTGTCAACGCAAAAGCTTAGTCAGCCAATATAGACTTGTAAAGAGCATCTCGAAGTGTACCTTGAAGACTTAAGTCCCAGTTATGCATATGCTGAAAATACGTAAATGACAGCCTTCGGCTCGGGTCCACGAGGGAAAATGCGCCTGCCGCACCGCCCCAGCCAAATTCACCTACGGGACTTAGTGAGCCGCTTCTTTCGGGAGAAATGTGTGTACGCACGCCAAAGCCGTAGCCGTACCCCTTTCTGGTGACCTCAAAATCCTCGAGCGGTCTTTCGTTAAGCTGATTGCATCTCATAAGCTCAACGGAGGAGGGAGAAAGTATCCTATTTCCGCTTTTTCCGATACCTCCCGATGCCAACGCGTCAAGGAAGAGGGCGTAGTCAGCCGTTGAGGAGCTCAGTCCGCCACCTCCGCTTTCATGCTCTTTTGTGATATTGAATATGCATTCTGTTGGTAGCTTTATAAATTCACCCATAGCCTTTCTGTGATAAAGAGAGGCGAAGCGGGAAAGCCTTTCGTCCTTTGGAACACCGAAAAACGTATCCCTCATACCCAAAGGCTCAAAAATATTCTTCTTCATATATTCGCCAAGCTTCATACCTGACAATATTTCTATCAGCGCACCGAGAATGTCGTGGCATAGGCCGTATTGGTATCTCGTTCCGGGCTCAAACTTGAGCACGACCTTAGAAAGAGCCTTCGCAATATCAATAGTCGTGGTTTTTCCATCTTCAATCGACTTTAAAATTGCCTTACTGTTCATCATGTAATCAAAGCCTGCCGTCATCGTAAACAAATGCCTTATAGTTATAGGCGTTTTTGCTTTATGTGCTATCTTGGATTCGGTAACTTGCTTTAGCGCTTCTCCTGTTTGCACGCTTAAGCTGTCACCCGTATAGGACTCGTCAGCTACGTACATAGTCGAAAACTCTTCTATATACTTTGATAACGGGTCGTCCATACCGAATAAGCCCTTTTCAAATAATTGCAGAGCGCTGACACAGGTTAGCATTTTAGTCATTGAGAATATTATATACAGCTCGTCCCCTGATATTTTGACACCGTCTTCAATATCCTTCATTCCGGCAAAATATCTGAACACTTCCTTGTGATCAATATACACAGAGCAGTCAACGCTGGGGGTAGCTCCTTTGGAAAGAAGCGAATCGAGTGCGTTTTTAAGATAGTTGAAATTCATATAATGCCTCCTATTCTGATTAAGAATTTGTGTTATCTATTTATCAGATTTAACGATAGTGCGTTATTCGCACCCCAGCTTTTTCATAAATTCCAGATTTGCCTCAAATTCCGCCACTTCGTCACCGTCACAGCAGAGCGACTCAAGCGCCACACAGCCGTCGTAACCGATTTTGCGAAGCATGGCAAACGCACCCTCGAAGTCAACCTCACCCTGACCAAGCGGACGCTCTACGAAATGAGTGCCGAATTTAGAGGTGGAGCAATCGGGAGCCGTGTCAACTACGAGGTAGTCCTTTAAGTGTACGTTCTTGATTTTTTTAGGGAATTTTTCTATAAGCGGCGCAATTCTCTCGTCAACGTAGAATACGTTACCGAAATCGGCAACGAAGCCAATGTCCACTCTTGCGGCAAGCTCACTTAAAGCCTCAATTCCGTTAAATATGAAGCCCTGCGGCTCGTAAAGAGCGCAAACGCCCTTTGATTTTGCGTAAGCGACAATTTCCTTTACCGCCTTTACACCGTTTTCAAATAACTCGTCCTTATGGGGCGCAAGCGCCGCGTAATTTTCCCAAGAGCCAACGACCGTGTGGTGAACGTAAGGGGAGTGAAGAGCCACGGCAACGTCAACGAAGCCCTTAAGCCTTTTAACGTCAGCCTCGTAATTTTCTATCGTAACGTTTGCGAATACCGAAACGCAGCTAAAAGCGATACCGCGCGCATTTGCGTAATCGTACAAGCTCCTTGCAAATTCCACGTTTGGCTCGCTTAACTCGCGCGAGGCAATAATTTCAACGTATTTAATGCCGTATTTCTCGGCTGTGTCAATTACTTGATAATAAGAGTTTAAGTTACTGAACGGAGGGGTGTATAAGCTGATTTTCATAAAGTGAAGCGTCCT
The DNA here is from genome assembly GCA_045629765.1 of Eubacteriales bacterium. GTDB lineage: Bacteria > Bacillota > Clostridia > Oscillospirales > CAG-272 > UBA1740. The sequence continues at coordinate 5,579 of JAZQRW010000131.1, read as the reverse complement.
TTCCTTTGATATAGAAATTATAACACAATTTAAATCGTTTTTCAATATGAGAAAAATAATTTTAGTAAATGTAATATCCAAGATACAAAAAACGAGACCTCAACTTAAGAAGCCTCGTTTTCCTTTTATTCCACGGTAATTATAATATCACCCGTGGTTGTTGTAATCTTGCATTTACCGCCCGTTACACTTTCGGGTACTCTGATTTTACCCGTACTTGAATTAGTGACAAATATCTTGCTTGTTAGGAGCGTTCCGGTGACGTCACCCGTGCCGGTCTGGATATAGATTTCAAGAGCGTCACATCCGTTAAGCTTTACGTCGCCCGTGCTTCTTTCAATCTCGAATTTTCCAGATGCGATAACAGATGTCATTGTAAGATCGCCGGTATTGCCCTCGGTACTAAAATCACAGCAGGTGATGTTAGTAAGAATAGCCACACCGGTAGATACCTCGTGCTCAAAGTTGCCATTGCACACGATGTCGGTTGCATTATTTTTGCCCGTGCCGGTTTCTGTATCAAGGTTTCCTCCAATGGTTGCGTTCTTGATATTTACGTTTCCCGTGCTTCTTTCAATTTCTACGTTACCACTCGCAGTAAGACCGTGTACTTCAATATCGCCCGTACTGCCCTCGGATATAAAATCAGCGCAGCTCAAAGTATCAATAAATACGTCACCTGTGGACACTTTTACTGACACGTTTTCTTTTGCATTAACGTTTGCAAGATTGATATCACCCGTTGAAAGAGTAATACCAATACCGGTAAATGTAAAGGAGTGATTTACCTCAATATCTCCCGTATCCTCGTTAATTGTGAGTGTGCCGTATTCGTTCTCGGGCAGATATAATGTAAGAGTCGCAGTATGCCAATTAAATATTTTCTCAAACCACATTCTTGTATCTCGAACGCAAATTTTTAAGGTACTATCCTCAATCTTAACGGAATATTCGATTTTCTTCAAGTCATTTGATACTACCTTACATGCTTCGTCCTCAGAGGGAAGTATTGATATGTCGGCAGTATCAGTGTAAATTGATATTGAATTAAAGTCATTTGATACCGTAGTAACATTCTCGACCAAATTTCCATTAGAGTTAAAAGCGCCGCTGCACGCTGTCAGCGCGAAAAGCGATAATCCAACGATAACGAGCAAACCTGCTAAGGTTAACCATTTTTCCATATAATTTCTCCTATCTTGTAAATAATTTTTTTACCAAATTCCAGCTTGATTTAGTGAGTAGCAGCGTACCTTTAGTAGCGTATAGGGCACCAAAGAAGCTGAATATTGCAAGTCCCGCCAGCGTTATCGCAGCGCCTATTACGGAGAGCCCAACTAAAGTGTTGCCGCTGAAAATATTTAAGATTCCCATAAGTAAACCGAAGGGAGCAGCCGCCGCTAAGGAGACGAATACCGCCCACACCGATACAACCAGCGCCCATAGCGTTACGTAAAGGGATATTACGACCGCTGCAGCAGAGATTACAAGCGCAAGCAAAATAGGAAACCACACTATCGCGGTGGAAATAAGAATTACTGCCTGTTTGTTTGCTTTTTTAACATTCTGCCTTATTTTTTTGCTGATTATTGCATAAAACGGTATATTTTCAATTATTTGATCACGTATAAGCTCTATAGAACCGACCTCTGCGACCGCTTCCTCTTCGGACATTCCGTCGGCTACTCGTTCGTCAATCATTTCCGTGTAAAATTCTATTTGTTCGTTAACGTCAATTCTCGGCAGAGTCGATATTCTTTCGCGCAAAGCGTCTATAAATTCTTGCTTATTCACTTGTGCACATCCTCCTTTACTACGAAGCGATATATCGACATTACTTCGCGCCACTCTTCCTTAAAGTCCTCAATTCGACCAAGTCCTGCTCTGGTAATGTGATAATATTTTCTTAGTCGGCCGTCGTGCTCGGCACTTTGTACCGTAAGCATTCTCGAAATCTCAAGTCTTTTTAAAATGGTATAGAGCGTTGATTCAGACATCACGATGTAAGGTTTCATATCCTTTATAATTTTATACCCGTACGACGGCTCGTTTTTTATAGCCGTAAGTACGCATACCTCGAGTAAGCCTCTTTTTAACTGTGCGTCCATTCAATACCTCCCCTTACATAATACATCGTATCACGAAGTATTGTGTTTGTCAATACCTTTTGTGAAAAAATTGGAAAAATCTTGCTTTTTATACTCCTTTGTGTTATGATTATCCTGTATTAAACCGATAAGGATTTTAACGGCTATGAGAACGAAATTCAATAATATACATGAGGTTGTAGATTATTACGACAGTATAAGCGGAAAAGTGTACGACGTCACCTTTATGAAGGATGAAACGAGGGTGGTGCGTCCAATACCCGCGATTCCCGACGTTGTGGAGCTTAATCGTGATATGGAGCATTACGTTATAAAAGCCGCTTCACGCCGTAGCGAGTTTTTCTATGACGACTATCAGCCTCTTACCTTCGTGCATTTTTCAGACGTACACGCTATGCTTGAGCTCTGGAACAGGGTTGTAGGATACGTCAACCATTACAGCGATTATATTTCCTTCGCGCTTCACACGGGTGATTATTGTGGCAGTAATCAGGGCATATTCAGAGATCTTTATAGTGAAGGCACAGCGCCCAAGCGTCCATTTTTAAATTGCATAGGCAATCACGATATGCTGGACGAAAATTCTAAGCTTGCGGAAAAAAGCGTTACATACGAGAAGATATTTCCTTCTACTGACGGGTGGGATGTAACCTATGCGGATATTGAATACCCGATGACCTATTATAAGGATTTTAAGGGTGAGAATATACGCCTTATAGTTCTTGATAATTTTTACGATATAGAAGAGCAACAGAAGTGGCTGAGAAATACTCTTGATGATGCAAGGAAAAAGGGACTGCACGTAATTACCGCAATGCATTTTGCTACCGCCTATATATCCGAGAGGGTAGATACGGCATTCTCGACAATCACGGATTACGAGAGTATAGCGAGTCGTAAGAATGCGAAGACGCCCTTTGAGGATATTTTGTCTGATTTTGTGAAATCGGGCGGAAACTTCGTTTGTAATTTGGCGGGTGACTATCATCACGATCTTTTCGGCTATACTGAGGGAGGGGTGCTTAACGTAGTAGTTGAGAGCGCAAGCGACTGGGCAATGTTTACCGACGGCGCGCGTACTCGCGGCACGAGGCTTTACGATTGCTTTAACGTAGTGACGGTTGATACCGTATTGGGAATTATAAAGCTTGTGCGAATAGGCGATAACGTTGATCACTATCTCCGTTCTAAGAGGACGCTTTGCTACGATTATGTAAACAAAAGGGTTATAGCCTCCAACTAATTAAATATAAGAATGGCTGACGCACCTTGAATGCACCAGCCATTTTTTTGTTTCACAAGCTGTGATATGATTGCCCTACAAATATAACTTTGGCGAAGCGCAATCATAACGATGTGAAGTATCTCATAACTCATAACTTGCCCATCGGGCAATCATAACTTATCTTGATGATCAAGATAGCCCCCAGCCGTATTTATCTACCAGATAGCAGGGAATAGCACTCCATGCGTGACACAGACTTCCTGCGTTTCCAAAGGCTCTGTCGCCGTCCTCGGTCTCCCAATAGGTAGTTGCGCCGCTTAGAAGCATTTTACCAAAGCGCTCCTTTGCATCGTTAAATATGAATTCCTTGTCCCCGGTAGCCTTGATAATTGCCTCGTACTTAAGCTCCATACTTGCAAAGGTCTGCTCAACGAGTCCGTTATCAGAGGATTTTAACGCTTCACCGAGCGCTTTTTCTCTCTCGGGCATGAGATTGCCTGTCAAAATTACCAGAGCCTGAGTGTGCTTGTGGTATCCGATTTTTTTACCGTCTAAGATATGGGTTGCATAAGCCCCCATTTTCTCGTCGTAAAATTGCTCGTAATCTTTGACAATCTCATCGGCAAGGGAAGAGTATTCTTTTGCCTTATCGGCATATCCTGCCTTACCTTCAACCTCGGACAGATTGCGGAGGGCGAGAACGAATAAGGCGCTTAGCAATAAATCGTATGGCTGAGGTCCGTCGTTCTTACCGCCGAGCGTGCCGGATAAGCCGTCTACCCACTCGTAGAAGTTCCAATTTTCCTCACCCGAAAGAGAGGTAAGACCCTTGTCGGTTTTCTGTGCCGCGAATACAGATACGATTTTTTCAGCGTAGGGAAGCATATCCTTGACGAATTCATCGTTGTAATCCATACGCGCATTCTCCGCCAAGGCAAGCACCCAGTATAGAGAGAATGACGGTATTCTGAGCTTGTTTTCGTTAGGCGCCGTAATTGCGATAAGTCCCGTGTCATTTGCTGAATAAGCGAGCAGACGCATGGAAGCACGCGGCGCCTCGTATTCGCCGAAGACACCGTAGCCGAATAGCATCTGATTGCGTGAATCCATACCGTAAAGCGCCTGCTCACGCCAAGGACAATCCTCGTAATGCTCGTGGAAGCAGCAACGCAGAGTATGCTCACCGACCTCGTATAATTTCTCGACCAAGCCGTCCTTGAAATTCTTTTCACGGCGAGAGAAGGGATAACGCCACTCACGAAGAGTACATTCATTTACAGTGATTCTATTAGTCTTGGCAATTATCTGTAAGTACCTACAGCCTAAGCGCTTGAAATAATGCTCAAATACATTTCTGCCTTGTTTTAAATGCAGATTAAACGCAAAATTTCTGATTGAAATCCTACTTCTGACTCTTCCGTCAACCAGATGCTCACCAAAAGCGAGTATGATATCGCACTCCTCTTCTGCCACAACGTCAAAGGCGAGATATCCGGCAGTCTCCTTGCCTAAGTCGAAAATTGCGTAAACTCCGTCCGCACTTTTATCACCCTCAAAGTCGAACACCCTTTTGTTCGTGGGGTTTTCGTAAAATTCTTTCTTTACGAAAACGGGTTGGAAGTATGCGCGCTGTGCTACCTCGGCTAAGGTATCTCCGCCATCGAAGCGTACGTTACCCCATGAGGTAAGAACAGGCACGATAGGCTCACCGAGAACGCATTTTTTAATAGGACGGGGAACAAGTGTCCAATTTGCTTCTACGAGCTTAATCGGTGTAAATCCGTCTGCATTTCCATTTATCCAATTGTCCTCTTTGGTAAAATCGTATGCAAAATTATAACCGAGCTGAGGAGTTATAAGCTCTTCAATTCCGTTTACGTAAGAGCGTGAGAGTCTGCCAAGCACATTCTCGTCCGATTCGGCTATAACCTTATCCCCATCTAAAACCTCAAATGCAATAGCGGGCGGTGTGTGGTAGTGTACGAAGAATGTCTGTCCCATGTGATACGCTCGTATTGCGAGTGTATTTTCGCCTACCACTGTGTACTCCGATAAATCCAACAGGTCGTACGCCTTATAAAATGGATAATCGGCATACTGCCCGTGTGCTACGTATTTTCCATTTATATACACCGCGTATTCAGTATCTGCGGAAATTTTGATTTTACAATTGGTTGATTCTGCAGTAAAAACCTTTAGAAATTCTGCATAATGATTTTTACCCTCGTGATTTATCCAAATGCCTT
>JAZQRW010000130.1:0-1979 GCA_045629765.1 Eubacteriales bacterium | reverse complement strand
CCTTATACAACTTGAAAGAGACAAAGCAATCAATGTAAAAATCACGCTTATTGAAATTATTTTAATGAATTTCATAGTACAAACTGTTTTTTTCATAATATAGCTCTCCTTATCAAATTCTTATTTGCCGATAAGTTTATTATATCACACTTTCAGAGATAAATCAAGGCATAAGCCTTGTGTCTTTAATGAAATCGCTATGCGATGAAATCTGCCATAGGCAGATGAAATCCAAGCAATGCTTGGATGAAATTAAATCCACCCACCCGCCGTCGAGGCGGATTTCATCCCACGCACGTGGGATTTCATCGTGAATACGATTTATCCTACCTGAAAGGGTGGATTTAGTTGAAAAAGGCTCAGGATTGTATTCAATCCTGGGTCTTTTTCTGGCGGAGAAGGTGGGATTTGAACCCACGCGACGCGTTAACGCCCTACGAGATTTCGAGTCACGCCTCTTCGACCACTTGAGTACTTCTCCATATTCAAATACTCTAACATTATAACACAGAAGAATGAAAAAAGCAAGGGCTTTTTTACTAAAAGTTCATTTACTTATAAATTTATTGCGCTAAGTGATTAAAATAGACGAAATGTGCCTTATCAGCACATTTCGTCCTCAAGTATGTAAGGTAAATTTAAGGGTGTTGCAAGGTTTGACACTAAACGTTCGTAAAATACCAGCGCCTTACCGACATCAGAGAATACGTCAGCTACGCGAGCTTCGGTGTAATTGCCATCGCGGTCGGTCATCTCAATGCCTATTGAGTACAGCGGTAGCCTATAGCTGGCAACGTTTCCGCTTTCTTGCATATAAAGCTTATATTTATACCTTGCGCCGTCCTCGTTTACGGTATTGCTTCGTATAACGACGGTGCTTTCTTCGTTCTTTGTTTGTCTCATAAATCCTCCCTCGAAAAAACGTTGTCTATATTGTAGCATAAACAACAATTTTCTGTCGTTAAGATTTGTGCGATAAATTAACGCTTATTTTAGCCAAAAAACGATTACATTGCAAAAATTGCTAAAAGGGATATGAATAGCTGTATATTTATTGAAATATAGCTAAAACATAAGTGGAAATTTAATTTAAATGACGGTAAAAATCAAGAATTAGATGCAAAAATGCTAGAAAAATTTTGGAAAAAAGTGCATTATTTGAGATTTTGACAGAGTAATAGCAATTTTTGCAATCAATCTATATCACAAAGCACTATTTCAGCCTCTGTATTTATACGTCCGTCCTCGCAAAGCGTCCTGAAATAGAACAAATCTTTATCGGCTTGATACTTTTGCACTATAAGAGTCGTACCCATCTTAGCCTCGTTTACGTAATTTATGGAGATACTCTTAATGCGTCTGTTATCAAGGGGTAGATAATTTGAATACATATTTGGATATGCAGTGTTATTCATGTGCATATTCTGGTCTACGTCCTGGTATCTTACCTCGTATCTACCGACCTCACAAAGCTCTTGGGGCAAAGAGAAGCGGGAGAGCGAAAGGCTGTGTGGCTCGTGAGTAGTGAGTCCGAGCTCAAAGTTATTTACTCTTACTAGGGAATGGGTTTCCGTATCAATCAGCGCCCATATTGAAACGGCTCTGCCGACTGTTCTTCCATCCTTTTCGAGCGCATAGCATCTGAGGAAGCTATATCCACGGCTGTCACAGGGGTAGCTCACTGCTTCAAGATTGTCGTACGCTCTTATTGTTTCGTCAAACTCAAGCTTAACCTTGCTTATTATGAACGCTCGGTGCATATTGCGTAATTGCTCGTAGGACATACCGTTATAGGTGAGCTGAGCCTGTGCACAGCTTTGCACGTATTGCATAAGTGAGGTAAGACGCGCCACTCCATTATAGTCTACATCGTGTATATCAACGGTAATATTAGTTCTGAATTTCATAATCTCGCTCCTGGATTTTATAAGTATATTTTAATATTAAAATTCACCTTTGTCAATAACTTTTTACCCTTT
>JAZQRW010000129.1:0-6213 GCA_045629765.1 Eubacteriales bacterium | reverse complement strand
GTTGCGGCAGGTGTAAGAAGAATTGAGGGCACTACCGGTCTTGGCGTGCTTGCTCTTCTTGAAGAGAAGAATGCACTTATCGGCGACTGTTGTGCAATTCTTAAGGCGCAGAACCCACAGACTGTTGCGAAGAAGGCTCAGGCTCTTCAGAATGAGCTTAGGGATACTCGCCGTGAGCTTGAGAGCGCAAATGCTAAGCTTTCTGAAATTAAGACCGAGGGACTTCTTAACAGCATTAAGACTGTTGGAGCATATAAGCTTCTCGTTAGTAGAGTTGATATGGACGCTAATTCTGCAAGAGCACTTTGCGACACTGTTAAGTCAAAGTTCTCCGATGTCGTATGTGTGCTCGCAGCTGTGAATGACGGCAAGCTCAACTTCGTTGCATGCTGCGGCGCTGATGCAGTTAAGGCAGGCGCACACGCAGGTAATATCTTAAAGGAAATCTCCGTAATTTGTGACGGTAAGGGCGGCGGACGTCCCGACAGTGCAATGAGCGGCGGTAAGAATATCGATAAGGTTGACGAGGCACTCGCGGCAGTTGAGGGCATTCTCCTTAAATAAAACTATTTTGAAAGATTACACGGTAGCGGCTTAATTGCGTGCTACCGTGTTTTTTGCGCAGTAATTTCACTAACAATACCGTAGGGGCAAGCCCTTGCCCTACGATGTATTATTCATCGTTAGTTATTGGTGTTATCGCTACACCGTTATACACGCTCTCAAAGCAGTCATCGCCAACCGACACGTCAATTCTTACGCCCTCTATTGCGATATAGCGCGCGTAATCATAGGTGTACGTTGACAGCGGGCGTGCGTAGGCGTCATCGGTCTGTGCCGCAACGAGTGGGTCATCTCCATCGTACCCGACTATCAAAAGTGTGTGATAATATCCACCATCGTTTTTGGCGAGCTGAATAACGTCGCCTATCTGCGTTTGAGAGAGATTTATGGATTTACCGAACGGTCCGATGCCTGCATTTGTTGTCATAAAGTTGAAAAAATAGTCAACACCCGTCCATGATGGCGAGCGGTTGTCAAGAGAGATATAATACCAGCCGAACGTTGGTGTGTAATTCATAACACAGCTTCCTGCATATATCGCTTGTGAAACAAAATTGGTGCAGTTTCCGCCTATACCGCGAAAATTGCCGAAGATTGGATTTTGTGAGAAGGCGTACTTTTGTGCATAAGTCACCGCGCGCTCTCTGTTGTATGGTTTTATCACCAGCATAATTTGCTCCTTTTTGTTTTACTATATTTTATGCCGGTTGTACGAGGCTTGCCAAACGCGCGTATATAATCATTAAATGATAGAAATATGCTTACTTGCTTGACATCAGCGCTTTTGAGTGTTACAATGATTACATCATTTATAAAACTTGAGGTGTATATTATGAATATGAAGCTAATAGTTCTTTTAGCGTTTTGGATAATGAGTGTAATTTCATTCGTTCTTCAGTACGTTCATTATCGCTCGGCAAATAATCCCATTCCGGAAAACGTTAAGGATGTATATGACAACGATACGTACATTAAATGGCAGAGGTATCACGGTGAGAAGTCGCGCCTTGAGATGCTCTCTCTTTTGGTGGGGGTCGTGGTAGTGTCATTGCTCTTGATTTTTGATGTTCACGCGCTTGTGGCAGGATTGTTCGGCAATAGCTTCTTTGCAAACGTTTTTGCCGTTCTGATTTTCACCGCCATCGTCGAGGCTATCATAAAGCTACCTTTTGATTACGTTGGTGTAATGAAGATTGAAGAGAAGTACGGATTTAACCGCACGAGCAAGAAAACCTTTGTAAGAGACCAGATTATAGGCTTTGTGTTTGGGCTTATCGTAAATGTTCTTTTAGTGCTTGGAATATATTACACAGCGATGCTTGGAAGCTTAATGCCTGTGATTTTGTCAATAGTTCTTTGCATTTTCGTGCTTATAATGAATCTTTTATTCCCACTTATCAGTCGCGCGCAGAATAAATTTGTTCCTCTTGAGCAGGGAAGCCTTCGCGATAAGCTCACAGCGCTTCTGACAAGCCACGGATATACGGTAAAGGAAATTGAGGTTATGGACGCCTCTCGGCGTACCACAAAGTCTAACGCATACTTTACCGGATTTGGCAAGCAAAAGAAGATTGTGCTTTTTGACAACCTTATCAGCAGTATGACTGAGGACGAGATTTGCGCGGTGTTTGCGCACGAGCTTGGTCACGGTCTTAATCACGATATTCCGAAGCTCTTAGGGCTTAACTGTATCAACATGGTGATCATGGCGCTTCTTTCATACTTTACCGTAAGCTTTGAGAAAATCTACACAGATTTTGGATTTGACGGAGTGAATTACGGCTTTACATACGTGGTAATGACTCTGGCATTTCTTCCGCTCCTTATGCAGATTACGTCGCTTCTTATCAACGCAGTCAGCAGACGCGCAGAATATCTCGCCGATGCCCAAGCGTATAAGGAGGGCTATGCTGATGCCTTGATTTCAGGACTTAAGAAGCTCTCGCGTGATAACTTCTCGCATCTCTCTCCAAGCGCACTTATCGTAACTCTTGAGTATTCTCACCCACCGCTGTCGGAGAGAATTTCAGCACTTGATAAGCTGAAGGAAGCGGCAAATTCTGGCGCAACCGAAAACGAATAAAGCCGTTTTCTATCTTCTCTTGCTTCCGCTCGACGTAGGTAACTACGCCTTTGGGTCACAATAGAAGATTTTCACTCAAAATTTTCTCGCTCCTTTTAGGGCTAAATTAAATATCTTACAAACAAAAAAGCTCCCACAGACCACGTAAAATGGTTTATGGAAGCTTTTTATTTTTTCACTTTATTGCTCTACTCTGTGGTCAAAGGTGTTAAAGGTTAGTCTAAAGAAATCCTCGCCACACAGGCGTGAGTAAATTCTGCCGTCGTACGTGCCGGAAAGCTGCTTGTCGTTAAGATTGGTTGAAATAATTGTGTTAAGCCCTTTGTTAATTCTCGTATTGATGAGCGTGTACAAAGCTGAAATTGAGAATTGTGTCTGGAATTCTGCACCCAAATCGTCGATAATCAAAAGCTCGCAGTCAAGGTACTTGTCTGATTTTGGCTCTTCATTTCTGAATCCGGCTCTGAATTTATCCGCTTCAAAATCGTTGACGATATTCTGTGCCGATTCATACACTACGCAGAAGCCGCGGCGCAAGACAACGCCGGCAATGCTAGAGGAAAGATGAGTTTTACCTGAACCGCAATTACCCATAATGAGTAGGTTGATGCTGTGTGTGCCAAAATCGTCGGCAAACTTCTTTGCAGTGTTAAAATAGTGCTTGGCTATGTCAACGCCCTGCTCGTCCTTTTCATAGCAGGAGAGGTCGAAGTTGTCGAAAGTCTGCTTCTTTATAAGTCTGCCCATGCCCGATGAGGCGATATTCTTCTCTATCACAAGCTCTCTTAAGCAGGTGCAGAACTTGTCCTTTTTATAGCCGGTATCAGAGCATTTTTTGCAAGTATACTGAGGGTCTGTGTAATCCTCGGCATAGCCATATTTCTTTAAAAGCTCTGATTTTTGTAATCTTAAGTTTGCATTACGAGCTTTTATAGGCTCAATATCGCCACCCTCACAAGCGGTTTTGAAAATAAGCGGCCCTGATGCACGAAGCTCGCGGTCTATTTTATCTATATCGTCGTGCTTGCTATGAACCTCGCTCGCTCGCGCCTCTGCTAAAGTGATAGCCGCTTCGCGCCTTTTGCCTATTTCTTCTTTTGCAAGGTCAAAATTATCTATTGTGTACATAAATCCTCCTTAGTGGGAATTTCAGTCTTTTTTGAATGGGTCGCCGTAGCTTCTCTTGAGTGCGTGGAGCATTGCTTCCTCGCTTGTGTAAGATGTGAACTTAACGTTTTCACCATCGGGGGTTTCCTTAACACTATTCGGCCTTTTCTTTGCTTTTTGCTCGGATTTTTGAGCGTGCTCGGTGTTCTCTTTGGTGATAAGCGCTTCAATCTCCGAGATGGTGTGGCAGCCTTCATCGTGCCAGTGCGCAAGAATTGCGTCGGTATAGCTTACGGATTGCTTGTGCTTGGTGTTGAGAGTGATGTCGTTTGCTTTTTCAACTATTGCTACCGAATATCCGTATTCCTCATCCCATTTTTTGAAGTATTCAAGGTCACGGCTACCGATTTTCGAGCCAATTTGCATACCCATAGCTCGTGCGTATTCGTAATCGCGCGGCTTCAAGTTTTGATGATTGCCTATGTAAATTTCTAAGTCCTCGACGGTGTCAATGCCCTGCTTCAAAAGCCTTTCGGCCTCAAGATAGAGCTTGCTCGGCGTTAGCTTTGCCTTACCTCGTTTGCTTAAGAAATCTGCAAGGCGCAGGATAAATTCAGGACTAAGACTTAGTTCTGTGTAAATGGCACTCAGCCTTTTTATGCTATCTTGACTAAACGACGGCTGCTCCATTATTTTTGACAACTCGTCCATCATATCAGCAAGATTGGATTCACGCAGGTCGGCAGCAACCTCACCGGCACTCCTTGAAAGTGCGGCGCACGTGTCGGTATTTGTATCAAATTCTGTAAGAACAGTCGCACATTCTCCATCGCTTCTGATAGGAGCGATTATACCGCAGTCGCAAAATAGACAGAGGGTTGCATTCACCCTGGAGCGCGAAAGATTGAGCAGTGCGCAGATTTCATCAACATTGAATTTGTCACCCTCAAGACACAGAAGCAGTACCAAAATACGCAGTTCATCAGCTGAGGCTGACAGCATTTCTTCGCTTGCCATAAGCTTTTCTTTAAAAATTATGTATCTTTCGGCACTCATTTTGTCATTTCCTTCTCCTTTGAGGTCTTAAGCTCGTAGCAGAGCCTCATCAGCGAGTCGCCGAGGTGTATGTTTTCAACGATTACACTATCGTTTGGTGCGCGTAGCTCCATATTGGCAAAATTCCATATACCGTTAACACCTGCATTTGCAAGAGTGCTTGCAATCTCTATTGCGGCTTCTTTTGGAACGGTCAAGACACCGATATCCACGTTGTTTGCTTTGCAAAATTCGTAAAGCTCACGCACGTCATATACGGGGAGTCCGTAAATCTTCGTACCGATAATCTCGGGATTTGTGTCGAAAAGTGCGAGTCTTGTTACTCCGCGTCTTTCAAACATACGGGTTGCAGCAAGAGCTCTACCAAGGTTGCCCGCTCCGACAATAACAGCATTAAAGCCTTGATTTACGCCCAATAGCTCGCTGATTTTACTATGTAAATAGGATATGTTATAGCCGTAGCCCTGTTGACCAAAGCCGCCAAAGCAGTTGAGGTCCTGTCTTATCTGTGACGCGGTGACGTGCATAATCTTTGACAGCTCTGCTGAGGATATACGAAGTCTGCCGTCGCGTAGTAAATCGCCAAGATACCTGTGATACCTTGGGAGTCTTTTTATAACTGCCGACGGCACGGATTTTACGTCGATTTGCCTTGTGTCAAACGTGCCGCGCACCTTATCAATACTTTCCATTTATGTAACCGTCCTTTATATCTTTGAAATTGAGTCCAGAGCCGAGGCGTTAAGTGATGAATCAGCGAGATTGCCGATTTCATATTCGTAATATCCCTGCGCGCCAATCATTGCTGCATTGTCACCGCAAAGGCTTAAGGGTGGGATAAACAGGTTGACACCGTTCGCTTTGGCTACCTCGCTAAGCCTTTTTCTTAAGTGCGAGTTTGCGGCAACACCGCCCGCTACCGCAAGGTCAAGACCTGGGTAACGGCTAAGCGCAAGACTGAGCTTTTTTGCGACCGCCTCAATCGCCTCGTAGGTGTAGCGCGCGGCAAAGAGTGCGCGCGGTAGCTCGGCTTCTTTTTGCTCGTATTTATGTATAAGATTTATTGCGGCGGTCTTAAGACCCGAGAAGCTGAAGTCCAGTGAGTCGTCCTTTACCGCAGGAGAGGGAAGTGTCATTGCGGTGTCCTTGTATGCCGCACTTTTTTTGTATTTTGCGTAAAAATCATTTTCGTCCTTAGTAGCCTCGATAAATCCCTCGCGAGAGAGCGCGTCAAAGCCTGCGCCGGCAGGATAGGGAATGCCGATCAAGCGGCCGATTTTATCAAAGGATTCGCCGATAGCATCATCTCTTGTAGAGCCTATCGTTTTCATTTTGTTGTAGTCCTCGACGTGATAAATTGAGGTGTGACCTCCGGACACGGCAAGGGCAATAAATGGGGAAGT
>JAZQRW010000128.1:0-5894 GCA_045629765.1 Eubacteriales bacterium | reverse complement strand
TTTCAGTGCTCAGAAATTTTCATGTTGTTCAATTTTCAATGAGCAATTCACACTTGTACACACAAGTGCTTGACTATTATACCTCATCAAACCAAAATTGTCAAGGGGTTTTTTAATTTTTTTCAGGTTTTTTTGAATTTTTGTCATTTTTCGCATAAATACAAGTCGCAAAACACAAATTTTGTACTATAATACAATAATTTCCACTAATAAAACTCTTTTAGCGTGACAAAATAGTACCAGAGTCACGGAAGACGAGCCTGCGGTTCGAATTCTGTAGGCTCGATAAATATAGATTTTACAAAAACAGGAGAATTATTCTTATGGCAAATAAGCAGGCTAAGGCAGCTCTTGAGCAGTTCAAGATGGAGGCTGCTAACGAAGTTGGCGTAACTCTCAAGAACGGTTACAACGGTGATATCACTGCTCGTCAGGCTGGTAGCGTTGGCGGTCAGATGGTTAAGAAGATGGTAGAAAGCTATACTAATACCAAGTCTAACGGCTAATTCTTAAATTAGCAAATCTTCTTTCCAAAATTCTGAAAATTCTATCATTAGAATTGAGGTGCCGAGCATTCGCCCGGCACCTTTTCGTTATTCGATCTTATATCTGAAAAAAACGCTTACATCTTTGATGGGTTCAACGTGCTGAAGCGCTCGTCGGTGTAGTCAAAGACGAACTTTTCGCCGTTTGCGGTAATCTCAAAGCCGCTGTCGGTAAGTGCAACTGCAATTTCGGGCACGTTGCCGTCGGGGGCAGGATAAAGAACTGTTGCGAATTTTGAGGTAATGCCCTTCTTTGCAAAGGACACCGACGGAGTCGGATTATGCTCGTGCTCGTGGGTGCCGTGGATAGGCTTCCAACCGATGTATCTGGGGGCGTACTGACCTATCTCAACCTTGGGGTATTTATCCGAAACTATAGTAAGCGTTGCTCCGCTGTCGTAGGTACCCTTCACCGAATGTGCAAAGGCGGAAACAGGCACCTTGGGATAATGGAAGAGTATCTCGTAGGTATGCTCGTTTTCGTCACCCGACTCAAAGTCGTCAAGCACTACGAAGAACGGCTTGAGGTCGCCAAGACCCTTTTTAAAGAAGATGAACTTGCGCTTATGAGTTACAGGTGTGAGGTCGTCGCCGTAGCCCTCGTTGTAGGTTCCCTCACCTACCTCGATTTCATCACCGAAGCGATAGCCGAAGTCCTGTATCACTCTCGGCTGGGCGTCTGACCAATTGTGCTTTTTGGTTCTGTTCTGGCTCATACCGTCAACCAAGCCTGTGTTGTGGCAGAAGGAGGTAGTGCAGTAATTACGCATATCCGAGGTATCGTATGCGTAGGTGCCAAGATCGGCAAGCATACTCTCGCGGTAAGCGTAAAGCTGTACGGCAAGCTTATCCTCGTGCATATGTGCGTGCCCCTCCGGACCTGCGTCCATCATAGCCCAAATTGCGTCGCGTGTCCAATCGGTACGCATAACCACAAATCCGGAATTTTCAAAAATAAGGGATTTAAAATCAGGCTGTTTGCCTTCTTCACCGTCGGTAGCAAAGAATTTGAACACCTCGTTATCGGGGAACATTACAAGCGCAGAATTTGCATTCTGGATCACGTTGGCTTCTCCGCCGTCGTTAAGGCCCGGGGTTCTCCTATCGGGGCGCGAAAGCCGGCAATACATCGAATAAAGTAGCTTAATATACTCGGTAAACTTCTCGGGAATCTCATATCCATAGTGCTCTAAAACTCTGCAAGCATTTCTGTAATTTGCAATAATTCCGCCATGGTAGCCGGTAGTAAGCTCTATCTGCATACTGTCAGGCTGTATCTGATAATCAAGCTCGTCGCCCATTGTCTTAATGGCAAATTCACGCCAATAATCCATATCCTTCATAAAGGGATACATAACGCCCATTTTGATAACGCCTATCATCTCGTTGATAACCCAGTTGTTGTGAGCGTGCTTAGTGCAATTGACGGTAAGGCGGTGGCCATGGTCAACGATGGAACGGAAAATATTTACCCAAGTTGAGTCAGCGACAGCGTCGGACTCCGAGAAAATAGTTATTGCATAGGGCCATGAATTCGACATTCTGCCGCCTGCCTCAATGGTTCTCCAAAGCGGACGGGCACCAAAGCCGATTTGGTCTTCCGGGCATATTGCCTGCTCTACCCAAGAGTTAATCATATAGTCAAAGCGACGAGCGAATCTTTCATCCTTGTGCTTCTCGTACGCTGTGGCAAGATATCTGATTTCGTTATGGTACTGAAGGTGGAAGGAGAACTCGCAGTATTTGTTATAGGTAGGGTTGTGCGTCCAGTCTATTATTCCGCCCGGGAAGCAGTAAAGATGGCTGACCGAATATACGTAGCCCTCTAAAATTTTCTCGGCGTATTCGTCCTCACTAAAGCCTGCCGTGCCCTCCATTTTTGATATGGGAAGACCGAGAAAACGCTTATCGCTTCTAAAATGTGCCTTTACGTAATCGGCAAAGACCTTGTCAGCCTCTTCTTCTCTTCCCTCGGCAAAAAGCTCGCTCGCCTTCTTCATCTCGGGTATTGTTAAATTTAAATGATTCTCATAAAAATCAGATTTTGAAGTACGCATAATGAACACCTCGTATATAAATAATATGTTTAAATTTTAATCAAAACACAACATAAGCAACCGCAATAGCCAAAGCGGCGGCGAAAATACCGCTTAAAAGATTGACCATATCGTTGTCCAAGCATTTTATACCTGACTGATATACCGTAGGCTTGGCACAATGCTCATTCTTCTCGGTGAGCTTACCGCATACCTTACACCTGTATTTTACCTGTAAAATCGAGCCCAAGAAGCTATCGAAAATGTTGCCCAAAAAGCCGGCAAGAGCGGCGATAACGAAATTACAAACGCCAACTACGCCAAAAAGCAGCCCTAATGAAGATATTGCAAACGCCGCAATGAGCGAAGAAAGCGTGCCTATTAAAGACATTCCTCCACTCAAGCCCTTATCTATCTTCTTAAAACGGAAAAGGTCAAAGGTTTGTCCGGCAAATACACCTAAACCCGAAGCAACCGTATCGGCAAACGCCTCAGCGACGGCTGCAATATATCCTACTGCGAATACGAAATTACGGGTGAGTACGTAAAGCATACAGCATATAGCGGCGGCAAATCCGTTTGCCATTACCTGCATCTCATCTCTGCAATCACCCTTCGCCTCAACGCCATCAATTTCCTTCTTCCTTTTGATTTTATCAACTAAAATGGAGAAAAGAAGGAAGGTGGCGAGCATAACAAATCCGAAGTTCTTGAGTGCCACGGAAACAATTATGTCAAGAACAATCGCAAGATATATGCCCTGCTTACTAAGAGCGTTCTTCTTAACCGCAAAAATTATTATAATGGGTGTTAAGAGTATCGGGCACAAATAATCGAGCGCAAAATCAGTATACATAAACATATATGCAAACGAGGTAATACCCCATGTAATTCCGATATTATCAAGCCCACGTCCACATATAAGCTCCAATTCACAGGAAAGGAGTGCAAGTGCAAGACAAGGAAGTACACCAAGACCTACCTTGAATATTAAGTCCATTGCATAAACGCACGCGAACGAAACAGTAAAGCAAGCAAGCGTACCAAAAAGCGATTTATTTTTATAGATTTTAGGATTTGCTCTCGTAATCAACTGACCTACGACAGCCGCAAGTCCATCGCCAACCGAGGTACAAAATATACCCATACCGAATGGAAGCATAAGCTCGGGAACGAAGCACATAACTATAGCAACGCCCGTCATCGCAACAGCATAATACACAGTGCCGGGTGAATTATCGTCCTCTGAGGAAATCATAGGCATTAAGTGCTTCTTATATGCGAGCATCAAGAGCAATAAGAAGAATACACAAACGATAAGGAAATGTATTCCTGCGCCGTGATAGTGTCTCAAAATTATCCACTCAAAGCCCACTAGAATATGTACGACCTTGCGAGTATATTTTTTCGGTAAACCAAGCTTGTATAAAATCAAGGAAAGCAACAAGCACGCGAGTGCGTAGCATACTCCCAATAAATATCCCTTTACAATCATGTATCTCTCCTATTTAAAAGTTGCGCTTTGCAAGGTCTTTAACTACCTTTAAGTAAAAATCGCATATACCGCTTAAATTCTTCTTTGAGCCGTAAAGTCCGACCATACGGAAGTGATTGCAATCCATGTCGCCGGTATGCTCACCCCAAAGACTTGAGGAATAAGAAACGACACCGTCAGTCGATTCGTTTTCTAAATATTCCGATATCTTTTTGGGCAAAAATGCAACAAAATCCTTTTCGTTGGCAACGTTAGATGCAAAGCTCTGATAAAAAACAGTGTCAATATTTCTATTTTTTTCATTAAATTCAAGCATTGCCTCATCAGTGATTTCATTTGCCAAAGTATAAATATCGGGGCTTTTATCACCGCAAATTCTGTAAAACAGATTGATAAAAAATGCTATATACTTAGCAAGAAATTTGGGCATACGCATAATTTTTCTACTCATTTTCGAGCCGTGATGCGGTGTAGAGAGCGTGGTAAGCGACGCAACCTTATCAGCATAAGCAAGGGTTGAAATCAGATACCTTGCATCAAGTCCACCCTTAGAGTGAGCGATGATATTAACCTTGTCGCATCCTTCCTCTTTACATATCTTATCTATATGCTCGCGTAACTGCTCCGCATTGTTCTTAACCGTGCCTATGGCATCCTGATTAGATATATAAACCTTAACGCCCTTGTCACGCAAATATTCTTCTATAATTCGAAACGAGCGATAAAATCTGAAATCTCGTATCATCATACCGTGCACTAAAATTACCGGATACTTAGTTATTTTCTTCACCCCAATCGCGCGTAATCAGTATTATTATTCCAATTATAGCATTAAGTAGAAGATATGTCAATAAAAAAGTGCCTCAAAAAATGAAGCACTCTTAATATTATTCCTCGGGCTCGGTGTTCTTAAATCCGCCCTCTTCTTCCTCACCCTTCTCGTATCCTCTGCCGGGAATTACGATGCCGTGAGTCATAGTATGAATATTTTCCTCTTCCTTAACCTTAAGAAGATTTTGCTTTCTCTCCTTAATTACGGCAAGGTCGCTAAGAATATCATCGCTCACGCTACCGTCTGCTAAGGTAAGGAACTTCTCAAATGAATCGGGATAAACGAAATTCTTAGTAACACCATCAAACTGTATCGTCATATATTTGCCATCGGTGCTGATAACGACACCGTCGCCAAACACCTTATGCTTAACCTGAAGATTATCTAAAACCATTATTGCCTCCAAAACAACGCTCTTTTTGTATTCAAATATATGTGCTATATTCACAAGCCACGAAATTATAACAGATATTTGTTTCTAAAGTATGAACAAAACTATTTTTTTTGTTTTCGGAACACAAGTTGTGCATATTTACACAATTATGTTATTGACGCATTGTCTAAAATGCACTATTTCACACTAACAAAAATGCTTACAACAGATATTATTTCCATCGTAAGCATTTTATTCGTGATTTATTTATTCGTTACTTCAAATCTATGAGAGATTCATCCCAGATTGCAGGAGCATCGAAGCCGAGCATATTTACAGTGGTTGCTGCAACAGAGGAAAGTCCAAGGTCGCATCTATCGGTTTTAACTGTATATTTATCGGAACAGAAGTTGTCGTAGATGATGAACGGTACGGGATTTAAGGTGTGGCTGGTCTTAGCCTTGAATGAGCCATCCTTTGAAGCCTTAGGCGCGCCCGTCTTCTTATCAATCTCGTACATCTCGTCCGCATTACCGTGGTCAGCAGTGATAAGGGCGACGCCGTGAAGCTCGTCAACTACCTTAAGCAGTCTTGCAAGCTGAAGGTCAAGAGC
>JAZQRW010000127.1:0-4414 GCA_045629765.1 Eubacteriales bacterium | reverse complement strand
AACGCGGGGATTGGAGAGGCGGATTTAATTTCATCTGAGGCTTTAGCCGAAGATTTCATCCAAACTTGTGTGGATTTCATCCTGCAATGCAGGATTTCATTCTTGCTTTTCTTATGAATTTATGCTATGCTGATAAAATTTTGTAACCGCTTAATGCCGTTTGAGTGTCTTGCGACCTCAAACGGCATCTTTTGATTTTTTTCACCTCAGCACTTTTTACAAAAAACTACGCTATTTTCACATCTTGTTACTCTTTTTTTGTTTAGTATGTCAAAATTTGTCGCATAAATCTTAAATATTGTTAATTTTGTTGCTTTTCCGTGAACACAGTGCTATAATTATTTAAATTATAGTTATGCACGTGCGCGTACTCGTATCATACGCAAAACTAAGATTTCAATGATAGGTTTATCGCAACGAATATTATCTAACGGAGGCAAATATGACTGAACTGCAAGTTGTCAGCCAAGAGATGTCAAATGAATCTCTGGTCATAAGACGTCATCTTGATGACATCACTACAAAATCTCAAATTATCGTCTACGAATCACAGGAAGCACTCTTCTTTAAAAACGGTCAGGCTCTGGATTTGTTTGGCCCCGGCAGACACACTCTTGAAACAGCCAACGTTCCGCTTATCAAAAAATTCTTCTCAGGACTCTTTGGCGGCAAGACTCCATTCCCATGTGACGTATTCTTCGTTAACAAAGCGATGACGCTCGATTTAATCTGGGGAACTGACTCTCCTATTGATCTTTCCGACCCTAAGTACTCTATGATAATCGGTGTTCGCTCCAACGGACAGACGGCACTGCGCATCACCGATGCAAGACGTTTCGTAGTTAACGTCGCAGGAATGCTTTCCGAATACTCTATAGAAACGCTGAAGAAAAAAATCAAGGGATTGATGATGGCTCCCATCAAGGAGTGCATCTCACAGGCTATAGACGAAAAGAAAATCAGTATCCTTGAGATCACCTCACGCCTGTCAGAAATCTCAGCGCTTATTGAGCAAAAGCTTAATAAAAAGATAGCCGAGCTCGGTATCACGCTTGAATGCTTCAGCGTAAATGCCATTACTGCCAGCGAAGGCGATCTTGATGCTCTCAAGCAGGCAAAGGCTGAGATGCTCTCCGCCAAGAACGTCGCCGACATTGAGGCGTACAAGATGCAGGTGCTTAGTGAAGCGAGAGCTAAGGCTCGTGAGGTTGAAGGTTATACTTATGCCGAAGAGCGTCGTTTTGACATACTTGAGGGTGCGGCAAAGAACGAGAGCGCATCAGGCGGTCTTATCAATATGGGCGTCGGTATGGGCGTTGGTGTAGGTGTGAGTCGCGAGGTTGGCAAGATGACGGAGCAAATGAGCGTTTCCTCAAACGATACCGCTAATATTCCCGGCATTTCCTGCCCCAATTGCGGACACACCATTCCTCAAAATGCGAAATTCTGTATGAACTGCGGTCAGGCTAAGCCCGTCAACAAATTCTGTCCCGAATGCGGTACGAAAGCGCAAGAAGGCGCTAAGTTCTGCATGAACTGCGGTACCAAAATTGTGTAAGGAGGCAATTATGAAAACTAGAAACGCTATCCTTGTATCCGTATTTCTAATCTTCGCGCTTTTCTCGCTCATTCTATTCCTCACCATTCCCGAGGCTAGACTTGAGTCAGACGTCTTTTGGTTCTCTTTTGCGCTATCCATACCCGTCAATTTCATTCTGTTTATGAGCTTTGGCTTGTGGGCGTTTGCTAAACCCGGTTCAAAATTCGCAAAGCTACCCGTAGCACTCTACTTCTCATGCGCATTCACAGTAGCACTGATTGTTCTCGGTATCATCTTTATGTATTTAAACCTCAATGATTTCACTCTACCGATCATTCTGTACGCAATAGTACTCGTAGCATACATTATATCCGCTATTTACTCTGTAATCGGAACCGGATATATGGCGTCGGTTGAAGAGAAAAGATTTTTCATAAAGGGACTTGAGGCTGACGTTCTCGATTGCTCTTTTAAAGCTGCAGCACCCGAGGTAAAGGCGGCTCTTAATAAATTTGCAAACGACGTACGCTTCAGCGATCCTATGGGCCACTCCTCTTTATCCGGAATCGAGAGCGAGATCAACTCCATAATAATCGGTATATCGGCGGATCTTAGCGCAAATCCGAATGCCGACGTCCTAGCAAAGCTCGCGCGTGCAGACGCGCTTCTTAAGAGCCGCAACAACCGTTGCATAATGCTAAAGTGATGCAACGTCTAATCCGCGAGGTCAAGGTAGTCGACCTCATCACACACGCGTTTATCTCGCCGCTTCTGATCGTTGCTATATGGTTGCTGACTCCACTGGTGCTGGTGAATATTATCCCCGTGCCATCGGTGTACGTCTATGTAGGAGCTGCACTGCTAACCTACTATCCGCTAAAGTGGACTGCAGTAGGCGCGGTGCTGGCATACAAATGCTTTGCTCCACTATCAGTCAGAGCACGCTGTCTTTTCACTCCTACATGCTCCACCTATATGATAATGGCTATATATAAGTATGGACTTTTTATCGGTGTGATAAAGGGAATCAGAAGACTTTATCGCTGCAAGCCGCCCAACGGCGGTATAGATTACCCGTAGCTAAGCAAATATCACTTGACAATTATTAATTTTAAAATAAATTTTTACGGAGGTAAAAACTATGAGCGCACTTATCACAGGCTCATGCCCGAATTGCGGAAGCAAATTGTCGTATGAGCAGAACCAAAGCACTGTAACGTGCTACGCCTGTGACAGTACAATCAGAATTTCTGATATCGCTGCCCCGCAGGCTAGAGCATCATCTGTAGCTTCAAAGACTGCATTTGCTGCTTTCACAGGATTTGATAATCCTGAATCCGGCGTCGTATTCCTCGAGAATTTCTTTGAGACGTACGACTGGGAGTCCTACCAGACAACTCCCGACATCACTATTCCCGAGATAGCAGATGTAATTGGAAATAACAAGGTTAAGAACGGAGCTATTCCTGAAACATGGTACCTTGACTTCCTTGGTCTTTATACTCCAATTACAAAGAAATTCGAGGGTCTTAAAATCTGCGAGAAGAATATCGTAGAAAAGTTCAATCCTATCGATCCTACCGAAATTCTTGGAGAATTCGACACTTATAAGATCATAGCCGAGACCTTATTACTTGAGAAGGAAAATATCTTCAAGGTTCTCGAGTCTGCAATAAAGTTTGCTGAGAGATTCTCACTCAGTGCTAACAGACTCAGCGAAATGAAGAGCAATCTCGCTTCTCTTAAGGCAAAGTACGATACTATCTGCACTAAGACTATTACAGTTAAGGACAATACCCTGACAGTTGTAGTTGACAATATCGAGGCTATG
Source organism: Eubacteriales bacterium (assembly GCA_045629765.1). GTDB lineage: Bacteria > Bacillota > Clostridia > Oscillospirales > CAG-272 > UBA1740. The sequence continues at coordinate 1,043 of JAZQRW010000127.1, read as the reverse complement.
AAGGCTTATGATACTGCTAAGCAGACATACGCTAACAAGGCTAACGATAAATACATTGCGCGCGGTATCGATGCTAAGGAAATTTATAACAGAGCAGTTCAGGCCTACAACAGCAAGGATGCTAAGCAGGCTCTTGCACTCTTTGAGTCTATCAGAGACTACTCTGACAGCGCATTGTACATAAGCAAGCTCAATCAGTACTTCAACTTCTTTGACAAAGTATACCGCTTCGACGGCAAGCACTTCATCTACAAGGAAGAGGACTACACTCAGGAGGCACTCAACCTTAAGAAGCTCTCTAAGAAAGTTAAGCAACAAAGAGCAGAAGCCGGCGAAGCCGATATTATGGCGCTTTCTCTTTACGAGGTAGTTGACGGTCTTCCTGCTAAGAAGCCTGCTATTAAGGGCATTGACAAGGTTATTGCCTGCTACGGCACAAGACTCTTCTACTTCAAGTCCAATAAGGGTATCGCAAGCTACGATTTCACTAACGGAATGGAGACTATCATTGACGCAGGCTCTGAGGATCTTTACAAGAGCGAGGATGGTAAATATATTTACGGTGTTGCTAATTCCGCTTCTACCTTCTTCGTTAAGAAGAAGTTTAGAGAGGATATCAAGGGTTGCTTAGGTAAGAAAAAGGGAACGCTTGAGAATGATCTTAACCCCTATACAGTCATCCTTGTTGATATGGCAACCAACACCTGTCGTATAGTTGCTAACGAGCTCTTAAGCATCAACGTACGTAAGGGTGACAAGCTCTTCTATAACGTAGCTTATGAGGTTGAAAAGAGAAAGAGCTTCCTCGGTTGCTTCTCAAAGCTTCTTAAGAAGGAAGTAAAATCTCGCCTCATGGTATGCGACATTGCAACCGGCATTTGCACTCAGGTGCTTGATGACGATTGTGAAATTCAGGACGTTAAGAATGATCTTATATTCTACACTCGTTGGAAGCACAACGACCCCAACGAAGATCTTCATATCTTCAACATGACTACAGGTGTTGATACTCTCATAGAAAGAAATATCTATGAATTCTTCAA
>JAZQRW010000126.1:0-3572 GCA_045629765.1 Eubacteriales bacterium | reverse complement strand
AGTAAGCCTCACACTCTTCCTCGCAGGCGAGGAATCGGCGTATATGACGGGGCAATCCATTAACCTCTCGGGCGGACAGGTTATGTAAAGCGGTAATTAAAGAAAATAAACATATATTAAGGAGTATACAATGAAGAGAATCCAGGAAAGATTTTCCGAGCATACGTACGAGGTAATCGTCGTTGGCGGCGGTATGGCAGGACTCTGCGCCGCATTGCAAAGCGCCAGGGAGGGTGTAAAAACCGCGCTTATCCACGCACGTCCCGTTCTCGGCGGAAATGCATCAAGCGAGGTAAGAGTACATATATCGGGTGCAGACCACAGCCTTGTTCAACCGGACTATGCGGAGAGCGGCATCTTATATGAATTGATGCTTGAAAATAAGGCAAGAAATGATAATTTTAGCTATTCAACTTGGGATTTGGTTCTCTTTGAGGCTGTTAAAAAGCAGGAAAATCTGACCGTTTATTTCAACACGGTTATGTACGACTGTGAAACCGACGGTGACAGAATCACCTCAATTCTTTGCGTACAGGAAACGACGGAGATGCGCTATAAGTTCTCTGCTCCGCTCTTCGTAGACTGTACGGGAAACGGCACGCTCGGATACTACGCAGGCGCTGAATACAGACAAGGAAGTGAATCAAAAGCCGAAACCGGAGAAATACACGCCCCCGAGCATGCCAACAACGAGCGTATGGGCAACACCATCTTCTTTAGAGCCAGAAATATGGGCAAGCCCGTAAAGTTCGTGCCCCCATATTTTGCGAAGAAATATACCGAAGAGGACCTTCGCTACAGAATGCACTGCGCTACTCACAAGGTTGACTATTCTACATGTGTCGATCCCGAGAAGAACGAAAAGACGGGAGGCGTGTCGAGTCGCGGAATTGAGTACGGACATTTCTGGATTGAGCTTATGGGTGACAAGGACGATATTATCACCGATTATGAGAATATCCGTGACGACCTCGTTGCAAGCCTTTACGGTGTATGGGACCATATCAAGAACGGTGGCGACCACGGCGCTGAGAACTATGCGCTTGAGTGGGTCGGTATGCTCCCCGGTACGCGTGAGTCAAGACGACTTGTAGGAGATTATTTCTTGAGCGAAACTGACATTTTAAGCAACAGAATTTTTGACGATGCTATTTGTTACGGCGGCTGGTGCGTTGACTTACATACCGCACACGGTCTGCTTGATTTGCACAGACATCCGTCCGGTGAATGCTACTATTACGACGGCATCTATACTATTCCCTACACTTCATACTACTCAAAGAATATATCTAATCTCTTTATGGCAGGACGCAATATTTCCGCAACCAAGCTCGGTATGTGCAGTACCCGTATCATCGGCTGCTGTGCAATCGGCGGTCAGGCGGTGGGAGTCGCGGCAGCGCTCTGTTCTAAATACGGCTGTAACCCAAGAGAGCTTGCTCCCCATGTTCCCGAGCTGCAGCAAATTTTACTTAAGCACGATGGATTCTTGCCAAACGTTATTAACAACGACGAATGTGATTTAGCTCGACAGGCTGAGTTCACCGCTACCTCGTATAAGGAAAATTGTGAGCCTGAAAAGGTAATTGACGGTGTATCACGAAAGCTGGGCGACAATATGCACGCTTGGGTTTCAAACAGTATATCCGAAAGCGGCGAGAGCCTTACGATGAAGTGGAATGCACCGCAGGAAATCTCCGAGCTCCGCTATACCTTCCACTCGGATTTCAGCTACCCAATCAGAGTTACTATGGCTCCCAACCGCCAGAAGCAGCAGCGCATCGGTGTTCCCGAGGAGCTTGTTAAGGATTATGACGTGATTATCAAAAACAAGGGTGAGGTCGTAAAGACTATCGAGGTAAGAGATAACCATCAGCGTCACAACGTACATAAATTTGACACGCTTACCTGTGATACCGTTGAATTATGCGTAAAATCAACCAATGGTGCGTCCGAAATTACCGTATTTGAAGTAAGAGCATATTAAATAATAAGGAAGCTTATAACAATGAATGAAGTATGTATTATAGAAGAAAATGCGCTAAGGCATATCCCGACAATCATCAAGGATTTTAGTGCAAAAAACGCGTTTCTGGTTGGCGACGCCAACACTTACCCACTGGTAGGTGAAAAGATAGAGGCGCTACTCAAGGATGAAGGCATCGAATACGCATTCTACCGATTTCCTACCGCCGCGCTTGAGCCTGATGAGTCTGCGGTTGGTTCATTGATGCTCCATTTTGACAGGAGCTGTGAGATAATCATCGGTATAGGTTCGGGAGTTATCAATGACCTTTGCAAGCTCCTCGCGAGCCTTACCGAGCGTCCGTTTATAATAGTTGCTACCGCTCCGTCTATGGATGGCTATGCCTCACCTCTTTCATCAATGGCGCGCGACGGTCTTAAGGTTTCCATACCCACCAAAAAGGCGGAATGCATCGTAGCAGATTTGGATATTCTCAAAGATGCGCCGCTTTCCATGCTTAAGGCAGGTCTTGGCGACATGCTTGCTAAGTACGTGAGCATTTGCGAATGGCGTATCGGAGCATTGATTACGGGCGAGGGCTATGACGCCGACATTGCCGACTCAGTACGTGTTGCGCTCAAAAAGTGTGTTGATAACGCCGACGGGCTCATAAAGCGCGACAAGGCAGCTGTCCGCGCGGTATTCGAGGGACTCGTTCTTACGGGCGAAGCTATGAAAAAGGCGGGCAATTCCCGTCCGGCATCAGGGGCTGAGCATTACTTCTCTCACCTTTGGGATATGCGTGGCCTTGAATTTGGCACTAAAACGAATTTACACGGTCTGCAGTGTGCAACGGCTACCCTTTCCTGCATTAAGCTTTACCATAAGCTAAAGGAAATGCGTCCTAATAGAGAAAAAGCTCTGAAATATGCCGCCGCTTTCAAGGTAGATGAGTGGAACCGAGCTTTAGAAGAGTTTCTCGGTCACGCATCAGAGCCACTGATTGAGCTTGAAAAGCGCGAGGGCAAATATGACGTTAAAAAGCATAGCGCAAGACTCGATATAATTATCGCAAAATACGACGAAATTCTAGCGATTATCGATGAGGAGCTCCCCTCCCTCGACACTCTTAACACCTTGTACCGTGTGCTTGATTTACCTGTTATGCCGCCTGAAAGTGATATTCTCAAAATGACGGTTATGGCGGGCAAGGATATTCGCGACAAATACGTACTCCCACGTCTTTTGTGGGACCTTGGCGTTTTAGACGAATTCTGCGAGGGGCTGTAATTAGGCAATACTCCTAAATAAAAGTGGCGACTTGAAATTTCAAGTCGGCACTAACAATATCTTATATCTTCTAAAAAATGCAAAAAACTACTGCACCGTGTCAATTTATTTATAATACGATATTTTTCGACGGATATTCAGATAAAAATAAAATGCAACTTTTTTAAAGCAAGTTGACAAATTGGAAATTTGCGTATATAATATATAATGTAACCGAAATCCTATGGGGCCGCAATGGTTTCGACAGGGGTTTTGAGGTATGATAAGCGTGGCGGGCAGGATAATCCAAGTCGGATCGTAGCCATGTCGTTCTGTG
>JAZQRW010000125.1:0-6991 GCA_045629765.1 Eubacteriales bacterium | reverse complement strand
ATTTGGCTACTTTATCGAGGTTACAAAGATGTACGCCTCTCAGGTTCCGGACAGATATATAAGAAAGCAGACGCTCACGAATAGCGAAAGATATATAACCGATGAGCTTAAGAAGTTCGAGGTTGAGATACTTAGCGCGGGTGAGAAGCTTGTAGAGCTTGAATACGAGTTATTCGCTTCACTTAGAAACGTAGTTGCCGATAATGTGGATAGAATCAGATCTACGGCAAACATTATTGCGGAGCTTGACGTATATCTCTCACTTGCGCATGTTGCGTCGAAGAATGGTTATGTCTGCCCCGAGATTGATATTTCTAAGGAGCTTATTATTAAGGACGGCAGACACCCCGTAGTTGAAAAGTTCGTCACAGATAACTACTTCGTTCCGAACGATACGCTTCTTGATACTGCCGATAACAGAATGATTATTCTGACAGGACCTAATATGGCTGGTAAGTCTACCTATATGCGTCAGGTTGCGATAATTACCATTATGGCACAGATAGGCTCTTTCGTTCCTGCGCGCGAGGCCAGAGTTGGTATCGTTGATAAGGTATTTACAAGAGTCGGCGCATCCGACGATTTAGCATCGGGACAGTCTACCTTTATGCTTGAGATGAACGAGGTAGCCACAATTCTCAAGAATGCTACCAAGTCTTCACTTATTATTTACGACGAGGTTGGTAGAGGTACGAGCACCTACGACGGTATGGCTATTGCAAGAGCTGTAGTTGAATACACGAGCTCGAAAAGAATTGGTGCAAAGACGCTCTTCGCCACTCACTATCACGAGCTTACCGATATGGAGAATGAATACGACGGTATTCTCAATTATAATATCGCCGCTAAGAAGCGCGGTGACTCTATAACGTTCCTTCGCAAAATCGTTAGGGGCGGTACTGACGACTCATACGGTATTGAGGTTGCAAAGCTTGCGGGTGTGCCTAATGACGTTGTAAAGCGCGCAAGGGAGATACTCCAGCAAATTGAGAGCGGTGCAGCGGTTACGGTAAAGCCGAGGGATAAGAAACATGATGAGCCACAGAGCTTTGATATGCTTTCATTCATCGCAAACGATAAGAATAATGAAATTATTGATAAAATCCGTAAGTGCGATATAAACACATTAACTCCGATTGAGGCTATGAATTTCTTGTTTGAAATCAAGAAGGATATTGATAACTAGGGTAAATAATATGGGAAAAATTAACGTATTAAGCTTTGAAATAGCAAACCTTATTGCCGCGGGCGAGGTCGTTGAAAGGCCGTCGTCGGTTATTAAGGAATTGATTGAAAATTCAATAGACTCGGGCGCGACCACCATTACTGCTGAAATTAAGCACGGCGGTGTGTCCCTAATTCGAGTTTCCGATAACGGCTGCGGTATTGATAGAGACGACCTGCCTGTCGCAATTAAGCGTCACGCTACGAGTAAAATTAAAGATAAGGACGACCTCGAGTCGATTATGACACTTGGCTTTAGAGGTGAGGCGCTTGCCGCTATTTCCACCGTTGCTAAGATGACTATTATTACTAAAACCAAGGATGCCGAGAGCGCATCTATGCTTACCTCCGAGGCAGGCGTGGTTACAGATATTAGCGAGGTATATGCGGCTGACGGCACTACGGTTGTTGTGAACGACCTGTTTTACAACGTGCCTGCAAGACGTAAGTTTCTCAAAAAAGACGTCACCGAGGCTATGAACGTTACGGCGCTTATTGAGAAGGTAGCGCTCTCACGCCCGGATATTTCAATTCAGTTTTTGATTGACGGTAAGGAAAAGTTCAAGACTCCGGGTGACTCTGATTTGATGAATACCATATACGCTGTGTTCGGCAAGGAGTTTTCGAGTAAGCTCATTAAGGCAGAGGGAACTGCTAACGGCATACGTGTTCACGGTTATATTGGTAGAAGCGATAACGTAAAGAAAAACCGTAATTTAATGAACGTGTTTATTAACGGCAGATATGTTAAGAGTCTTACGGCTCAGGCTGCCATTGAGAAGGCCTATACCTCGTTTATAGCACCAGAGGCGTTTCCGGCGTGCGTACTGTTTCTTGAGATGAATCCCGGCAGCGTTGACGTCAACGTGCACCCTGCAAAGCTGGAGGTAAAGTTCTCGGATGAAAGACCTGTGTTCGAGAGCATATACTATACCGTTAAGTCTGCGCTTGAGAATAGCGAGTATCGTCCTGAGATAGAGTTTGCTGATAAGAGAGTCGGTAAAAATGCTCTTGATAAAATTCTTGCAAGCGGTGATGAGGTTAAGGCAGAGCAAATGAAAATCAGTGTAGCCCCCACACCGTTTATCACGGAAAGAAAAAGCACTACACCCGGTAGTAGTTATTCTGCTACAAAATATACGCCAAATTATTCAAAACACGAGCGCGTTAATATTGATGAGCCACTTATTGTTTCATCAGGCGCAGGCGTTAATACAAAGCGCGAGGCAACACCTAACGTGACTCCGCGTGACTCGGTAGAGCTTTTACGCAAGTACCGCGAAAGCACGGCATCAACCTTTGACTTTAATAAGACCGAGGCGCCAGCGCCAAAAGAGATAAGTCAACAAAAAGAGCTTACTCATCAAGAGCCTATTCAAGAATCTCCTGTACCCGAATACAAGTTTATCGGCGAGGCTTTTGACTGCTACGTTATGATAGAGTATGAGGGCGCAATGTTGATAATCGATAAGCATGCCGCACACGAGAGAATAATATTCGAGGATTTAAAAGCAGCTCGCAGTAAGGACGGCAGAGTTTCATCACAGCTTCTGATGCTTCCAATTACGGTTATACTATCTCCCGAGGAGCAATCGTGCGCAGTTGAGTATGAAGATGAGATGAAGAAGGTTGGCTTTGATTATAACGTAAACGAGGGTGCATGCGATATAACTGCAATTCCAGATGCTATCAGTGCGTATGATGCTGAGACCTTGTTCGTTAAAATGCTTGATGAAATTATAAGCGGCAGAGGAAATCCTAAGATAACAGATGATATCAGACGTGAGAAAGCACTGTACCAAATTGCGTGTAAAGCTGCTATTAAGGGTGGCAGAAAATATGACAGGGCAGTTATAGATTGGTTGATTTCTAAGGTGTTGACTCTTCCTGATATTACCGTTTGCCCACACGGCAGACCTATTGCGTATCGACTTACAAAGTCAGAGCTTGATAGGCATTTTGAAAGAATTAAGTAGTAAGAAAGGTTTTTTGAATGGCAAAATTCACTTTGTTGAAAACGGAGGGACGAGCAAGACGAGGCGTATTCGAAACAGTGCACGGTACTATACAAACTCCCGTTTTTATGAACGTAGGAACCTCTGCGGCAATTAAGGGTGGAATTTCCACTATGGATTTAAAGGACGTCAACTGTCAGGTTGAGCTTTCCAACACGTATCACCTACATATTCGTCCAGGTGATGATTTGATAAGAAAAATGGGAGGACTTCATAAGTTCTTTAACTGGGATAGACCTGTTCTTACCGATTCCGGTGGATTTCAGGTATTCTCATTAGCAAAGCTAAGGAAGATTACCGAAGAGGGCGTTACATTTAACTCACACTTCGACGGCAAGCGCATATTTATGGGCCCAGAGGAGTCGATGAGAATACAGTCAAATCTTGGATCAACTATCGCTATGGCTTTTGATGAGTGCGTGGAAAACCCCTCGCCGTATAAATACGTTAAGGCTTCGCACGAGCGTACAATTCGCTGGCTTAAAAGATGCCGCGATGAAATGGACAGGCTTAACTCACTTGAGGGAACTGTAAACCCTAAGCAGTTGCTCTTCGGCATAAACCAGGGCGGCACATACGATGACCTTAGAGTTGAAAATATGGAGGCTATCAAGCAGATAAACTGCGACGGCTATGCTATCGGCGGATTGGCAGTGGGCGAGAGCGCAGACGTGATGTATCACGTAATTGATGTCGTAGAGCCTCATATGCCAACAGACAAGCCGAGATACCTTATGGGCGTCGGCACACCGCAGAATATACTTGAGGCGGTATATCGTGGCGTCGACTTCTTCGACTGCGTTATGCCCAGCCGTAACGCAAGACACGGTAATCTTTTTACCTGGCGCGGTAAGATGAACCTCATTAACGAGAAGTATATTGATGACCCACGCCCAATCGCTGAGGAATGTCAGTGTCCTGCGTGCAAGCACTATTCGCGCTCCTATATCCGCCATCTCTTTAAGGCTAAGGAAGCACTCGGTATGCGACTTGCCGTGCTTCATAATCTGTATTTCTATAATGATTTGATGCAGAAGATTCGTGATGCCTTAGACGAGGGCAAATACGAGGAATTCTATCACAGGTATCGTGATTTGCTTGCTGAGAGAAGAGAAGACTAAAAGTTAATAAAAATAACCTCTTACAATAGACGTACAATCTACCGTAAGAGGCTATTTTTTATAATTTTACTGCGTGACCGTCGCAATGACCGTCGAACATGCCTTCCATATTACATATAAGCTCGTTATCAGCCTCGCGAAAACCGATAGCGTGTAAAAGTCGCTCGTTGCCTGCATCCTTTAGAGCCTTGCACTGATGCGCTCCGCATAGGTCGATAAAGTTCATCGTCTGTCTGCCGAGAATGAACATCGCCTCAAAATCGTTAAGGCCGTCTGCTTCGCGCAAGTCGTAGATAATTCCTATGCCCTTACCGATTTCAAACTGGGAAATACCCATTAACTCACCGCTCTCAACGTCAATCATTGAGTATGCGAAGAGCCCTTCACGCGCTGTTGTACCGCATTTTTCGGCATAAAGCGCTTGCAACTTGGGGTCACTAATAGGTGTAATCTTAAACATTGCGTCCCTCCTTAGTTGCCTTGTAAAGATATTCTACCTCGTCATCTGTTAGGTATCTCCACTTGCCGACAGGCATTCCATCAAGCTTTAAGTTGCCGATAGAAACGCGTGAGAGCCTTTTTACTGTGAGCCCCGCCTTTTCGCACATCTTTCTGATTTGCCTGTTTCGACCCTCGAAAAGTGTCATCTTCATAACAGTACCGCTCTCGTCCTCGCCCGTTATTTGTACGTCTACAGGCTTAATAACGTATCCGTCTATATCGAGCGCAGAGGTGAGGATAGCGTATTGCTCGTTGGTAACAGTGCCTGCAACCTTAACTCGATAAACCTTACCGATATTATGCTTAGGGTGCGTAAGTCTGTTTTTTAACTCACCGTCGTCTGTAAGAAGAAGCATCCCCTCGGAAATCATATCGAGCCTTCCTATGGGATAAATACGTGCGTTAACACCCTCGATAAGACTTGTGACGCACTTTCTGCCTCTGTCGTCGCTAGTGGAGCTGAGGTATCCACGAGGCTTGTTAACCATAATGTATGTATACTCACGCTTTTCATATTTAATTCTTTTGCCCTTGTAGGTAACGACGTCTTCGCGCGGATCTACCTTCGTGCCGGGAGTGGCAACATGTCCGTTAACAGACATATTGCCGTTTTTTATTTCTTCCTCAGCTGCGCGCCTTGACATCAGTCCTGCGTCGGATATGAATTTTTGTAATCTGACCTTTTCCATTGTAGTTTCTCCTTATTCGCCATATCGGCAATAAATTTTGAGTTGTCGGTGCTTGTGAACGCGCTTATATTGAAGCCGTAGTCAAGCATATTTTTGTGATCGCTCCAATCGTTTGGAGCGTTAAGCGTTACGCAGATAAGATTTTTGCCCTCACGTGAAGCATAGGATACAAGACATCTTCCTGATTTTCTTGTGTACCCGGTTTTGACACCGTACGCGTCGGGATATGATTTAATAAGCTTATTATGGTTTACCAGCACTCGCGTTGCTTCTGCAATATTAAATTGGTATTTAAACGTTGAAGTAATTTTTAAAAATACTTCATTTTTTACTGCAAATGCCGCAAGCAAAGCCAAATCGTGTGCTGTAGTATAATGATTTTCACTGTCCAATCCGTGCGGATTTTCAAACGATGTGCTTAAAAGTCCCAACTCGGACGCTCTTTTGTTCATCAAGTCGGCAAAGGAGTGCGTGTCACCGCTAATATATATGGCTAACGCCTGTGCCGCATCATTTGCGCTCTGAAGTAATACTGAATAAAGGAGGTCGCGGATTGAGATGAGGTCACCTTCCTTTAAGTAAACCGACGAGCCTTCAACTCCGGCAGCTTCTTTGGGTATGGATATTACCGTATCAAGCTGACAATGCTCGATAGCCAAAAGAGCGGTCATAATCTTAGTAGTGCTTGCCATAGGCAAAGGCTCGTTCATGTTCTTATTTACAATAAATGACTCGGTATCTATGTCGTAAAGGCACGCCGACATGGCACTTGTTTTCGGAATGCCAGCAGCAGAGCAGGAAAACGGGATTATATATACTATCACGGAAAGTAAGACCGTGAGAAACACAAATTTCTTCATATTACCACCTCGGATATATTTTTTAACCATTATGGTATTATATGCAATGAAAATTATGTTAAACTATTTTTTATTCTCTCGATTATTTCGGGTGAACGTTCAATAACGTTGGCTATTTTTTCAAATCCGGAAGGTTGACTTGAAACAGAAATCAGATTGATATCGCCTTTACTGTTAACGGTAAGGAAGGCTACAGGGGTAATTGATATTCCCGTGCCTCCGGCACCACCAAAATTTTGGACGGGAGTTAACTTTTTACCTGCTAAATCAAGGCCTCCGCTTGCATATCCGATGCTAACCTTAGATACGGGGATTATTGAAACACCGGACGGTGTGTTTATTACGTTTCCGATTACCGTATCCATGTCTGCAAATTCTCGAATCCCATCAAGCGATGTTTTAATCATTTCACTCATTTTGTTTTCTGCCATAAATTAGTTCCTTAATAATCGGTTTTTTGTTTTATAGTATTGTCCTAAAATTAAAGAAATAATCCCGTGCAACAGAATAAAGCTGATTTCCAAATCTATTGGATTATCGTTTTTGGGGATATAAGTCACTCTTCTTGCAGACCCCTTAAC
>JAZQRW010000124.1:0-4713 GCA_045629765.1 Eubacteriales bacterium | reverse complement strand
CACTTTGCTCCATTTTGCCCCACATTGACTCCATTATAATACATTTGTTATAAAAATGCAATACCTTTTTTAAAAAAAGTTCAAAAAAACACGAAAAAATGAAAAAATATGAAAAATTACTTCCATTTTAACATCGTTTATGCTAAAATAAATCAGTGAGGTATTAGCAATGGGATTATTTAAGAAGATATTTGGCATCGGTACCAAGCCGGGAACGTATGCTTACAAATTGGAAAGGGCAAAGAGCTTGCACGGTCAAGTCATAAAATACGTTACCGAAAGAAGAAATGACAATGATGACGTTATCGGCAGAGGCGGAGCTCTTACCGTACATAACGATACGTTCATTGTAGATTCCTCAGGAGAACGTATTTTCGTGTGCAGTATTGATACACTTGAGGCTAATTGGCTAATGAGCGGTGACGGTGTGGTTATAAGCGGATTTGATATTAACAAGGGCGAAGAAAGAACCGTTACGGTGCATTTCGTTTACCATAGAAAATAATTGACGAGGTTAGAGAATGATTGATGGATTTGTCAGCGCGATAATTCTTGCCGGAGGCACAGGCTCGCGAATGAATTCACAAATAAAAAAGCAGATGATTACAATTGAGGAGCACAGCGTGCTTTGGTATGCAGTCAGTGCTTTTTCAAAGGTTTCATCTGTTGGTGAGATTATTGTTGTTACTCATCGTGACGACGAGGAGATCGTCAAGAAGGAGCTCTTATCAATTAACAAGCCGATAAAGGTGGTTTTGGGTGGTAAGACTAGGGCAGAATCTGCTCGCAACGGCTTTAATGCATCATCACGGTTAGCAAGATTCGTTGCTATTCACGACTGTGCAAGATGCCTTGTTACGCCTTCTCAAATCGAAAGTGTTGTTGATGTAGCGCTCAAGCACGGTGCGGCAAGCGCAGTTACTTTGGTTTCGGATACAGTAAAGCAGGTTGATGAGTGCGGCATAATAAAGGCGACTATACCTCGCGAGAGTTTAAGACGCGCCACTACTCCCCAGATATTCCAACGTGATTTATATCAGCTCGCGCTTAATAATTCCGACGATAACGATGCGGGAATTACCGATGATAATGTTCTTCTTGAGAGAATAGGTGTCGATGTTTATACCGTGGATATTGGTCCTGAAAATATTAAGATTACAACACCCGAGGATTTGGATATCGCCACGGTAATTTTGAGAAAACGGAGGTGCTGCAATAATGATTGATTACAAAATTGGTCATGGTTATGACGTTCATAAATTAGTTGAGGGAAGAGCATTGATTCTTGGTGGGGTTGAGATACCTTATTCTAAGGGATTGCTCGGACATTCTGATGCAGACGTTCTCGTTCACGCAATTATGGACGCTCTGCTTGGCGCATTGGCGCTTGGCGATATAGGCAGACATTTTCCTGACAGCAGTGATGAATTTCGAGGCATTTCAAGCCTTGAGCTTTTAAAGAGAGTCAAAGGGCTTCTTGACGAGCGTTCAGCGCGTGTAGGTAATTTAGATGCTACTATCGTAATGCAGGCTCCAAAGATATCTCCTTATATAATTAAAATGAGGGAAAATATTGCAAATATTCTGTCCGTGGATATTGATAGCGTTAATATAAAGGCTACTACCGAGGAGCACTTGGGCTTTACGGGTAGTGGTGAAGGTGCCAGCGCGCACGCCGTTTGTATATTAAAAGTTAATTGCTAATCTGATATGCAAAAAACGATAAATGCTATTGCAGAATAATTCACACGTCTTTTATCTTAATGTCTTTGGCAATAACATTCATCGTAATTCTAATATAATATATGAATATGCTTATGTAAACGTACATAGCAAATAAATAAACAAATAGTGAGGTAAAATAATGATTAAGGTTTCTCCATCAGTTCTTGCATGTGACTTGGCTGATTTAGCGAGCGAGGTTAAGGCGGTAAGCGCTGCCGGTGCAGATATGATTCATCTTGACGTAATGGATGGCAGATTCGTACCTAATATATCCTTTGGTATGCCCGTAATAGAGGCGCTTCGCAAGCATAGCGACGCTGTTTTTGATGTTCATCTAATGATAGTTGAGCCTGAAAAATACGTTGAGCGCTTTATTAAGGCAGGTGCTGATATCGTTACGTTCCATATTGAAGCGTGCTCATGTATCGAGGATACGTTAAAGCTGATTCGCTCTTACGGAAAGAAGGCGGCTTTGTCGGTAAAGCCTAATACTAGGGTTGAAGAGGTTTACCCATATCTTGAACTTCTCGATATGGTTCTTGTAATGACCGTAGAGCCCGGATTTGGCGGACAAAAGTTAATTCCCGAAACGCTTGAAAAGGTTAAGACCTTGCGTGCAGAATTGACTCGCCGCGGACTCGATATAGATATTCAGGTTGATGGTGGAATTGGAGCTGAAAATGCAAAAACGGTTAAGGACAGTGGCGCAAACGTGCTGGTCGCAGGCAGTTCAGTATTTAAGGCTGAAAACAAAGCTGAAATGATTAAAAAACTCAAAAACGACTGATAATATCAAGGCAGAAATACAAAAATCCCATACAAACTACGCATACGAAAAGAAGTAGAGAGCGTGATTTGTATGGGTTTTTTATTGCTTTATTCATCAAATTCAAGACTGCTTTGCCCGCTTACCTGACGTGATGATTGAACGGTAGTGTATGGTATTCCAAGATGGTCGTAAGCAAGCCTTGTCGCGCATCTACCGCGAGGTGTTCTTGCAAGGAAGCCAATCTGCATAAGATACGGCTCATATACGTCCTCAATAGTGATAGATTCTTCACCGATTGTTGCGGCGAGAGTTTCAAGACCGACAGGTCCACCCGAGTAGAATTTTATAATTGCGTTTAGCATTCCACGGTCAACGTTGTCAAGACCTAATTCGTCAATTTCAAGCGACTCAAGCGCGAATTTAGCAATTTCAGAAGTTATTGTGCCATTACCTTTGACAAGTGCAAAATCGCGGACACGCTTTAAGAGTCTGTTTGCGATTCTCGGTGTTCCGCGTGAACGCTTTGCTATTCCCGTAGCACCGTCATCGGTTATATCAATTTCGAGAATTGAGGCGGAGCGTTTAACTATCGTCGCTAATTCTTCTGTAGTATAAAGCTCCAGCTTTGATAAGACGCCAAACCTGTCGCGTAAGGGTGTGGTCAATTGACCTGCTCTTGTAGTTGCACCGATAAGCGTGAATTTTGGAACAGGGAGTCTAATCGAGCGTGCGCTCGGACCCTTGCCGACGATTATGTCAATTACATAGTCCTCCATTGCAGGGTAGAGAATTTCCTCAACTGCACGTGAAAGACGGTGTATTTCGTCAATAAATAGTACGTCACCCTCTGCAAGATTTGTAAGCAAAGCCGCAAGGTCACCGGGCTTTTCAATCGCGGGACCTGAGGTTGTGCGTATATTTACCCCCATTTCGTTAGCGATTATTCCGGAAAGTGTAGTTTTTCCAAGACCGGGAGGGCCGTAAAGAAGAATATGGTCGAGTGGCTCACCGCGTAGCTTAGCGCTCTCGATGTATACCTTAAGATTTGATTTTGCCTTTTCCTGACCTATATATTCCGCAAGCGTTTTGGGACGCAAATTGTTTTCAATTTCGCCGTCTTGCTCACTGTCAAATTCGGTTGATACAAATCGGTTTTCGTAATCAAATTCTGTTACTGATTCGTTCATTGGTATATCCTTTCAACTAGCGGGATGAAAGCTTTTTCAGTGCGAGTTTGATGATATCTCCAACGTCGAGTGAAGCATCGATACCTGAAATAGCTTTAATAACTGACGTACGGTCGTAGCCGAGTACCATAAGAGCCTCTGTAGCTTCACCGAGGTTGCCACCTTTAATTGCGCTTGCGTGCGCGACGTTGCCTACGGATTCGAGTGAAGAGCCCTTAGAGCCGCTTGACATCTGCTTAGCTACCTTATCCTTTAACTCAAGAATAATTCTTGCAGCGGTTTTTGCACCTACATTTTGCGCCTTCGAAATAGCCTTAGTATCTTCGGTACACACTGCCATAGCGAGTCTGTCGGGAGTGAGAATGGATAAAATATTTATGGCGGCCTTAGGTCCGACACCGCTAACGGTGGTTAGCATATTAAACGCATCTCTTTCTTCGCTTGTTCCAAAGCCGAATAGCTCAACTCCATCCTCCCTAACTGCAAGATAAGTAAAGAGCTTAACAACTTGTCCTAGGCGCGGGGCAAGTGATTCAGAGGTAATCATGCTAATAGTAAGGCAGTAGCCTACACCACCGCAATCTATAACACAGGTGTTAATATCTCGTAAGGCAAGCTCGCCCTTCAAATAATAAAACATAAACTTCTCCTATTATGTATCGCTTTCGGATTTTGTGATAACATTTTTGATTGATTTTTCTACAGTCTCTCTTGACATAAAGAACTCGTGCGCACAGCCTTGACATCTGATTTTTACATCCGTTCCTCCGCGCAGAACGGTAAAACGGTCGGATCCACAAGGGTGCTTCTTCTTAAAGATAAGCGTGTCATCGGCGGAAAATTTTATAAATGACATGATGTTGCCCCTTAAAACAAAAGCATTTATATCATTATAACACATAAAATTCTGCATTTCAAGGTTAAAAGCAAAGATATGTGAATAATTTGACGGCTTCGGGAAATATACGTTTTTCAAAATGAATAAAAATTCATTTTATTCTCTATATGTGGTTGACAAACCGTTTACATAAT
>JAZQRW010000123.1:0-2697 GCA_045629765.1 Eubacteriales bacterium | reverse complement strand
ATGTCAAAGCAGGATATGCTTGGACTTGATGGTGTTGTAATTGAGGCTTTGCCTAACGCAACTTTTCAGGTTGAGCTTGAAAACGGACACAAAATTTTAGCTCATATTTCGGGAAAGCTCAGAATGAATTACATTCGCATTCTTCCCGGAGACAAGGTGACGGTCGAAGTTTCGCCATATGACCTCACCCGTGGACGAATAACATGGCGATCAAAATAAGCTAAAGGCTAATTTTTCAAGGAGGGCATTCAAATGAAAGTCAGACCTTCTGTAAAGAAAATTTGCGAGAAGTGCAAGATTATTAAGCGCAAGGGAAAGATCATGGTTATCTGTGAGAATCCTAAGCACAAACAGCGTCAGGGTTAATCCGACGCAAACCATTTATGGAGGTGCAACTGAGAATGGCGCGTATATCAGGTGTTGACTTACCGAGAGACAAGAGAGTAGAAATCGCTCTTACTTACATTTTCGGTATCGGTCGTAAGACAGCAAGCGACATTATCGCTGCTACAGGCGTAGATCCTGACATCAGAGTTAAGGATCTTTCAGAAGATGATGTAGCAAAATTGCGTGAGTACATCGATCACAACGTTAAGGTTGAAGGTGATCTCCGCAGAGAAACTGCTTTCGATATCAAGAGACTTATCGAAATCGGTGCATATCGTGGCGTACGCCACAGAAAGGGCCTGCCCGTAAGAGGTCAGCGCTCAAAGACAAACGCTCGTACACGCAAGGGTCCGAAGAAGACCATTGCTAACAAGAAGAAGTAATTTAGGAGGGATAATATGGCACCTAAGGGTTCCGCTAAGAAGGGCACTGCAACACGCAGACGTCGTGAACGTAAAAACATTGAACGCGGCGCAGCTCATATCCAATCCACCTTCAACAATACTATCGTTACCATCAGTGATACACAGGGTAATGCAGTATCATGGGCATCAGCAGGTGAGATGGGCTTCAGAGGTTCAAAGAAGTCAACTCCGTTCGCAGCTCAGACTGCTGCAGAAGTAGCTGCAAAGGCTGCTATGGAGCATGGTATGAAAACTGTTGAGGTTTACGTTAAGGGTCCGGGAGCAGGACGTGAAGCTGCAATCAGAGCATTGCAGACAGCAGGTCTCGAAGTTAGTCTTATCAAGGACGTTACTCCGATTCCTCATAACGGCTGCCGCCCGCCGAAGAGAAGACGTGTATAACCTATAATTTCAGGAGGTGTAACTACAAATGGCAAGATATACCGGCGCGGTATGTAAGATGTGCCGCCGTGAGGGCAAGAAGCTTTTCCTTAAGGGCGAGAGATGCTATACAGGAAAGTGCGCACTTGAGCGTCGTTCATATGCCCCCGGCCAGCATGGTCAGAGCCGCAAAAAGACTTCCGAGTATGGTCTCCAGCTTCGTGCTAAGCAGCAGGCTAAGAGATATTACGGTATTCCGGAAAGTCAGTTCTATAACTATTTCATTACAGCTGAACGTAAGCAGGGTATGACAGGTACAAACCTTCTCAGAATCTGCGAAAGCCGTCTTGATAACATCATTTATCTTCTTGGCTGGTCAAGCTCAAGAGCAGAAGGCAGACAGCTTGTAAATCATGGTCATTTCACAGTAAACGGCCGCAAGGTAAACATTCCTTCATACCTCGTTAAGGCTGGCGACGTAGTTGCTATTGTTGACAAGAGCAAGGATAGCACAAAGATCAAGGCAGTTATCGAGGCAAACGGTGCTCGTCCTGTTCCGCAGTGGCTTGACAAGACATCAGATACAGAAGCTAAGATTGTAGCTCTCCCCGAGAGAGATCAGATTGCTTGTCCTGTTGAGGAACAGCTTATCGTCGAGCTTTATTCAAAATAATAATTAACCGTATACTTAATATAACAAGGAGGGTTTTGAATGATTGGCATAGAGAAACCAAGAATCGAAACAGCCGATGTTTTACCTGACGGTACTTACGGTAAATTTGTCGTAGAACCCTTGGAGAGAGGTTACGGTACAACTCTCGGCAACAGCCTCAGACGCGTACTCCTTTCTTCATTACCGGGCTACGCAATTACTTCCGTTAAGATTGATGGAATTCTTCATGAATTCTCAACGATTCCGGGCGTTAAAGAAGACGTTACTGAAATCGTACTTAATTTGAAGAGCGTTATCCTTAAAATCCACGGTGATGGTCCGAAGACAATTTACGTGGATATGAAAGGTGAAGGTGAACTCACTGCAGGCGACTTCAAGACAGATTCAGAAGTTGAGATTCTTAATCCCGAACTTCACATCGCTTCTCTTGATACAGACGCTCACGTAGTGATGGAGATCACTTGCAGCAAGGGCAGAGGATATGTTTCTGCAGAACGTAATAAGCAGTATCTTCAGCCGCCCATCGGCGTAATTGCAATTGACTCGATTTATTCACCGGTATTAAAGGTAAATTACACAGTCGAGAACACACGTGTCGGTCAGATCACTGACTATGACAAACTTACACTTGAGGTGTGGACAAACGGTACAATTTCCTCTAAGGAAGCCGTTTCTCTTGGCGCCAAGATCCTCAACGAGCATCTCAGTCTCTTTGGAGACCTCTCCGATGAGGCTTTTGAAACTGAGATCATGGTTGAAAACAATAAGAGTGGTAAAGAAAAAGTCTTGGAGATGACCATTGAGGAACTTGACCTGTCTGTGCGCTCTTTTAACTGCTTGAAGAGAGCAGGC
>JAZQRW010000122.1:0-12059 GCA_045629765.1 Eubacteriales bacterium | reverse complement strand
ATTTTAAAATTGTTTAAGTAAATTATAAAATATCAATGGAGGGAACCTAATGTATATTGCGCTTATAGCAGAAGACAATAAAAAAGAATTGATGGCACAATTCTGTATCGCTTATTGCGGCATTTTAAGCAGACATCATCTATGTGCTACCCATATTACGGGCAAATACATTTCAGAGGCAACAGGGCTTGATATCGAGACGTTTCTCGCCGGCAGCTCAGGTGGAACCGAGCAGATAGCCTCAATGATTTCATACGATGAAATTGACCTCGTGTTCTACTTCAGAAGTACAGACCCCGCTAAAGAACCCGGAGAAGCAGAGCTTAATTTGCTTCGTCTTTGCGATGTTTACAACATTCCGCTTGCAACCAACATTGCCTCTGCTGAGGTGCTGGTTACCGCGCTTGACAACGGTACACTCGCTTGGCGTGACTTTATCAACCCACACAGCGAATACAATCTTAAGAAAAAGGGTTGATTTTCACTTTAATAAACTAAAAACGCAAATTATTAAAAACGGCATTTCGGTGTCGTTTTTTTAAGCATTTTGTGAATTTCATATAACCGTTTAAGGATAAAAACTATGCTTGTATTATTCACCATAAATTCCGTGATTGATAATATGGACGACTTCGGTGCGCCATCGGGAGATCCGGAAATCAACAACACCACAGTAAACGGTGAGCTCATCGAGGCGGAAGGCACTCTTACGATGTTTTATAAAGAGAAAAACGATGAAACTGTCACCTCAACCAAGATAGAGCTTCGTCCCGACGGTTCGGTCATGCTGCGCCGTATGGGCGGTATAGTGTCCGATATGCTCTTTATCGACGGTAAAGAAACCAAGACGATTTATCAGATACCACCGTATAAATTCGATATGACGATAAAAACCAAAAAAATACGTTCCGCCTTTACTGATAGGAGCGGCGAACTTCAGCTCATTTATTCTATGAACATCGGTGGCGGACAAAAAAACGCGAGGATGAAGATCACTTATAAAGTCCAATCTTAAATCATCGGAAAGGAAACGTAAAATGGAGCTTAACGACTTTAAGGCAAAAATCAAGTCCGAAAACCTTAGCGGTTGTTACATTTTTACAGGCGAAGAGGATTACCTCAAGAAATACTATCTATCCGCCTTGCGCTCCGCAGCTGTTTCCGACGAAGGATTATCCACCCTCAACCACATAGTCTATGACGGATCGGAGATTGATTTTGCAGAGCTTTTAGATGCGGTAAAGGCTCCGCCGATTTTTGACCGATATAAGCTGGTAGAATGGCGTTACGGCTCATTTAACAAGCTTACCGACGCGGCGCTTGAGGCGTTTGAGTCTGTTCTTGACGTCGTTAATAATTCCGATGAGGTAGTGCTTGCCTTCATTGTAGGAGATGGAGATATAGACATTGGCACAGCAAAAAGGCCCGGTAAATTGGTAAAAAGCCTTGAAGGTAAGGTCAATATTCTGAACTTTGAAAAGCAGAGTGATGCGCAACTACTCTCTTGGTTAAAAAAGCACTTTGATAAAGAGGAAATCGCTGTATCACGCGAATCGCTCGAAGCACTGCTATTCAAAAGCGGCCACACCATGAGCGTGCTTGCCAACGAGGTTGATAAATTATCGTATATGCTCAAGAGCCGAGGCGATAGCACGCTTACGCCCGTCCACATAGAAGAGTGCGCCTCATCAACGATTGAATGCGACTCATTCGCTCTTTCAAACGCGATTTTAAATCGAAATAAGCGTGAGGCATATCTTGCTCTTGAAGAGATGAAGATGGACAGAAGCGACCCGATTATGATAATGGGTATTATCGGCAAGGTTTATTCCGAGCTTGCAAACGTTGCTTTTTTACTTGCTGACGGAGTGAGCCAAGCTGATATTGCCACGACATTAAAGATGAATTCATATAAGCTTCAAAAGTATATCAATTCCGCTAAAAAATATCCGCGCGAGCGAATCGCCAAGATTGTAAACGAGCTTGCAAGAGTGGATACAGAGGCAAAGTTTGGTGGAATTATGGGATATAGCGCGATTGATATTTTTGTCGCAAAATGTATATAAAACTTTACAAAATAGGGGTTTTACGAAAAATGATTAAAAGACTTTTGTCTGCACTTTTACTAATCGCCATCATCTTATCTCTTGCACTTTCATTCTCGTCCTGTGCAAAACTCAGCACGTATTACGTCAAGCTCAAAATCAAGGACTACGGCGATATTATTCTTGAGCTTGATAGAGATAACGCCCCAATTACCGTTGACAATTTTGTTTCGCTGGTTAAGAGCGGGTTTTACGACGGTCTTACCTTCCACAGAGTTATTGAGGACTTTATGATACAGGGCGGTGACCCAAATGCCAACGGCACAGGAGGCTCGGACAAAAAAATCAAGGGTGAATTTTCCGCTAACGGACACGATAACAAAATCCTGCACACACGAGGCGTAATCTCGATGGCGCGCGGTGAAAGCTACAACTCTGCATCCTCGCAATTCTTTATTGTTCAAGAGGATTCTCCGCACCTTGACGGTGAATACGCCGCATTTGGCTACGTAATCGAAGGTATGGACGTAGTTGATGCAATAGTGGCAAATACGGCGATGTACGGAAGTTATTTAGTCTATTTTAAAGATTATCAGGCGGTTATAGAAAAAGCAACCGTGCTTGACAACTATAAGAAGAAGTAAGGAGAAGCGCAATGGGAAGTTTAATTATTCCACACGGCTATCAGCCACCTCTTGACGTATACGATACGCAAAAGGCGATTTCCTTTATCAAGCAAACCTTTCAGGAGCGTCTTGCTAAGGCGCTTAACCTTAAGCGAGTATCAGCACCCCTCTTCGTTACTGAGGAGTCAGGTCTTAACGATAACTTAAACGGTGTTGAACGGCCCGTAAGCTTCGACATTCCCGACATAGGTAAACAGGCAGAGGTTGTTCACTCACTTGCTAAGTGGAAGCGAATGGCGCTCAAGGAGTACCGCTTCTACGTAGGTAACGGACTTTACACTGATATGAACGCCATAAGACGTGACGAGTCGCTTGACAACATTCACTCTATCTACGTTGACCAGTGGGACTGGGAGAAGGTTATTACGAACGAGCAAAGAACTCTTGACTACCTTAAAAGCATAGCGCGTGCGATAGCTAACGTAATCGCCGACACACACGAGATGCTGACGGTAGCCTTCCCCACAATAAAGACGAAAATCACTCGCGAAATCAGCTGTATCACCTCACAAGAGCTTCTTGATATGTATCCCGATCTTACCGCAAAGGAGCGCGAGGATAGATATACCAAGGAGCACGGAACGGTGCTTATTATGCAAATTGGAGGCAAGCTCTCAAACGGACAGCCACACGACGGCAGAGCGCCGGACTACGACGATTGGGCGCTCAACGGCGACATTCTTTACTGGAACGAAACACTCGGTCACGCACTTGAAATCTCATCGATGGGTATCCGTGTTAACGCAGAGAGCCTTAAGGCGCAATTAAAGGAACGCGAGATGGAACATAGACTTTCTCTTCCCTTCCATAATATGCTGGTAAACAATGAACTACCACTCACGATAGGTGGCGGTATCGGTCAGTCGCGTCTTTGTATGCTTATGATGGGCACAGCGCACATCGGCGAGGTTCAGTCAAGCATTTGGAGTGAGGAAACGCGCAAGGAGTGCGAGCGCGCAGGCATTAAACTATTATAATAAAAATAGCAGGAATCTGAGTTTTACCTCTAATTCCTGCTTTTTGCTTATTTATTGACTTTTTTATTCTTCTTCAGCTGTCGCTCTTTGTTTTTCAATGTGTTCGAGCGCACCCTCAATTACGCGTTTTTCTTCGTCGGTAATGGAGTCACATCTGGAGCACAATACGTTCTTAATAACGTTTGACTCAAAGGTGCATCTGGCATCGGAATTCAGCTTTTCCCACTCATCGCGCATCTTTGCCCTAACCTCAATCTCGTCGATTATCTGATGCAGATACTTAGTAATCTTGCTGGTAGGATGATATTTTGCGGGAGCAAAGTAGTTAAGTCTGCCATCGTTAAATAGCTGATGAACCTTGCGTCTGTCGTTGGAGTTAGGATCGTACACACCGATAGAATATCCACCCTTACGCATAACTGTACGCATTGAGGGAATATCCGTCGCACTGTCGCCTATATAAACGATATTATCATAGGGAATGCGAAGCTCGGACTGCGGCATATTATCATTGACTCTCTCGTCGTATTCCTCAAGATAGCCCTTGGCAATACGGAAGATGAACTGTGTCTTAGTCGTGTAATTTACAACCTGTGCAGGCCATTCCGCAATACCGTCAGCAGAATACAGATAGCTTGAAGCATAAATACGCTTAATATATTTAGCAATCGAGCTGCCCTCGATAATTTCCTTAAGACCTGAAGAAATGATATAATGCTCACACTCGATGCCGTGCTGCTCAGCGTATCTGTTGATATGCTCGAACCAACCCTCTACTCCGTCGTAAAGCAATACCTCAGCGCCTATACTCTTGAAGTAATCACGGCTGAGTGATCTTCCCTTGAACTTAGAATACTTGATAAGCTCGAACATCCACGCAAGATTTTTATCCATAAGATTCTCACGCGCAAGTCTATCCGACTCACTCCAGAAGTCCTCGGCATCAACGCCAAAAGACGGAATAAGCGTAAAGGTCTGCATATCATCAGGCGATAGTGTACGGTCAAAATCGTAGCATATAGCCATTCTGGTTACTTTATTTTTATTTTTCATATTTTACCTCACAAAAAGATAGCTTTCTACGCTCATTTTAGCATAAATTTCCACTTTTGTAAAGAGTAATATTAAAATTTAATGGTCCACGTTTATTTGTTAATAAAAATATGTTGAAATATCTTCTTTTTTATGATAGAATATAATTGGTATAATATGTGTAATTTTTGGTAGGAGAACACTATGTTTGAAAGAGTGCTTGAAGAAATTAAAAGATATGACAAAATCGTCATTCACAGACACACCAATCCTGACGGAGATGCCCTCGGCAGTCAGATAGGACTTTGCGAGATATTAAAGGCAAACTTCCCAAACAAAAAAATATATATGGTCGGTGATATGAACCGCCGCTTCGCCTTTATGGAAGGCTCTAATATGGACGAGCTTACCGACGAGGTTTACAAGAATGCGCTCGCCATTCTACTTGATATGTCGGCGAAGTCACTAGTGTCCGATACAAGATACGAGAAGGCTAAATCCACCGTCCGTATTGACCACCACATCTTTGTAGAAAACATCTGTAATATAGAGGTGACCGACACAAGCTACGAGAGCTGCTGCGGTATGATTGCCGAGTTCGCCCTTGAGTCAGGTCTTAAGCTTACTCCCTTGGCGGCAAAATCGCTTTACACGGGTATGGTCACCGACTCCGGCAGATTCCGT
This sequence comes from Eubacteriales bacterium, assembly GCA_045629765.1. GTDB lineage: Bacteria > Bacillota > Clostridia > Oscillospirales > CAG-272 > UBA1740. The sequence goes on along the minus strand of JAZQRW010000122.1, from coordinate 6,635 downwards.
TACGACTCCACGAACTCTAACACCCACCGCTTAGCGTCATTCTTAATGAGTGTTCCGTTTGACACCAACGATATTTACAGAAATCTATATACTGACGATTTCGAGTTCGTAAGACTCCGCGCTAAGTACGTGCTTAAAATTCAGCTTGCAAAAAACGGTGTTGCCTACATCTACACAGACAAGGAAGAGGCAAAGGCCAGTGGCTTTGACACCTTTACCCTCTCACGCGGAATGGTTAATACCATGGGAGATATCAGAGGCGTTGACACTTGGGTCAACTTTACAGAAACCGACGAGGGCGTTTTGTGTGAGATACGCTCCGCTAAATACAACATCAACCCGATTGCTGTTAAGCACGGTGGCGGCGGTCACGCAAAGGCGAGCGGTGCAACGCTCAAATCCCGCGAGGAAGCAATGGAGCTCGTGTCCGAGCTTGAGGCTCTTGCCGACTAATACTTTAAATGGAGAAAGATATGTTAGAAAAGAAGCAATATATTCTTGATAAAATCAAGGAATACGATAAAATCTTTATATTCCGTCACTACCGTCCCGACGGTGACGCCGTTGGCTCAACCAAGGGCCTATGCGAAATTCTGCGTTTAACCTTCCCAAACAAGGAAATCAGACTGCAAAATACCGACTTCTCCGATTACTTAGAATTTCTCGGCGGTGAGGACGAGATACAGCCCGACGAGAGCTACGCCGACGCGATCGCGCTCGTGCTTGACACAGGAACAGCAAACAGAGCATCAAACCAGAAGTTCAATCTCTGTCGCGAGGTTATAAAGATTGATCACCACATTCCAATCGAGGATTACGGCAACTACCAGTGGGTAGAGGAGGAACGCTCCTCAACCTGCGAGATGATAGTTGACTTCTATAACACCTTCCGCGACGAATTAAAAATCAATAGCACGGCGGCTACCTATCTTTACACGGGTATGGTCACAGACTCGGGTAGATTCCGTTTCAGAGATGTTTCGGGCGAAACTATGCGCCTTGCCGGCACGATGCTTGACGTAGGCATTGACACCGACGTAATTTACGCAAATCTTTATCTCAAGGAATTTGAAGCATTCAAGTTTGAGGCATACGCTCACAAGAAAATGAAGATTACCGAGAACGGTGTAGCAAGTCTTTTTGTAAACAAAAGTATGAAAAAGAAGTTCTCGCTTACCAACGAGCAGGCTTCTTCAAGTGTTTCCTTTATGGATTCAATTAAGGGTTCGCTCATCTGGATTGCATTTATCGAATCGGGTAAGGGTGAGATACGTGTCAGATTACGCTCGCGCTTCGTGAAGATTTCCGACCTTGCTGAGAAGTACGGCGGAGGCGGTCACGCATGCGCCGCAGGCGCAACAGTTCACTCAAAGGCTGAGATGAAGCAGCTTCTTGCCGAGGCTGACGAGCTTCTTCGTGACTACAAGAAGAACAACGAGGGTTGGTTGTAATGAGAATACTTATCACCAACGACGACGGCATTAACGCTGAGGGTATTCGCGCGCTTGCCGAGTGGGCGCTGACAATTTCCGATGACGTAACCGTCATTGCGCCTAAGGTTGAGCAGAGCGGTAAGAGTCACTCTATAGACTTCACCCACCCCTTAGAGATTAAACGTGTTGATTTTCTTGAGGGCGTACGCGCCTATACTGTGGATTCCACCCCCGCTGACTGTGTTCGCTTTGGCGTATGCGGTCTTAAGGAAAGATATGACCTCATTCTCTCAGGTGTCAACCGCGGCGTAAACCTTGGTGACGATATCGTCTATTCGGGCACGGCGGGTGCGATATTCGAGGCTGGCAGACTTCACCACCAAGCAATCGCCTTCTCGACCTATCCCGACACCTTAGATTTTGCAAAGAAATATTTTACCGAGGTCTACGACTACATCGTTAATAACGGTCTTTTTGACCTCAACCCACTTTATAACGTAAATATACCTAAAGAGCCACGCGGTATCAAAATTACCAAACAGGGCTCAGCGTATTTCTCCGATGGTTTCCGTCACATTGAGGGCGATATGTATATCCAGACTGGCGACCGCATTCCCGACGAATGCCCCGACGACATCACGCGTGACACGGTTGCGATGGAACAGAGCTACATCAGCATAACGCCCTTAGCCCTCACCAGAACGGAAATGAATACGTTTAATAAGTTGAATAACAACGGATAACAATAATCGTATGGCGGGAGCTTGCTCCCGCCACTTTTTATGCAGAAAACACCAATATACAGAAAACACCCCACGGAAAACCCGTGGGGGTGTGAATTATTACTTTTTTAGCTTTGCTTAACTTTTAGATTAGGGGTTAACTGTGATAGAATCCATTCTAACCTGTGCGGAAAGCTTAACAATAGTGAATGAATCTACTGCAGTTTCAAATGTTACAGTAACCTTATCACTTGAAACAGTTACAGTTACGCCATTACCTGCAGTGATAGAATTTTTGAGAGATGTTGCATAACTTGAGCTGTTACAATCGAATACGATTGTTGTCATGCCTACGCCCTCAATAATAAGCTCAGAACCGGCATAGAAACGAGCTGGTTTAGCATAATCAGCTACATTGCTGGTACTAGCAGACTTGTTGTTAGTTACCTTAATACCATCCTGCTCCCAAATCTGTAGAGATGTCGTGAACTCTTGACGCTGAGCCTTATCTGCAAACGAAAGAGTTTTATTTGATATAGGATTTGGCTTTACTGCTGTACAACCAGCATTTGTACATGCACCATTCTCACCCCATACGTGATTAAGAGTCTGACCGTACGATTCACCGCATGTTGCACATACAGCCTTTGCTGTACATGTAGCAGTACCACCTGCGTGAGGATTAACGTCACCACAGAGTGCACAAGCAACCTTACAAGCCAAGTCGTTCTCGCCACGCTCACACTCGTGAACGATGCGAGCAGCGCTGAGCTGAACTTTGCTATTGTATGAAGAAATTATAGAGCTAAGTGTAATTGCGTCGCCAACAGCGGGCTTAACCGGCAATGCATCGTATCTAACGTTTCCGTATGCACTGTTTACACCATAAACGTAAAGCTCGTTACCAGCAGCATCCTCAATGTAGATATTACCGAATGTAGTGTCAACAATAGACTTGACAGTACCGGTTACGTTGTAGACTGTATTCTTGTCATACTTGTTGTTAGCGTACATATAGAGTACCTGAGCAACAGTAAGATTTACACCTGTAGGAATAACCTCTGCATCACATCCCTCGTAATCACAGATACAGTCATCAGTATCTACGTGTACGCCTGTTGCAGTAGCAGTTACCTTATTTGTCTGTTCGCAGTTAGCACACTTGTAATCGGTATAACCGTCAGCGATACAAGTAGGAGCTACAGTATTAACTACTACAGTAAAGCTATGACCTGCAGCAACTGTGTCTCTCTTCTCTGTAGCATCACAAGTAGCGCACTTGTAAGCAGTGTAACCGTCAGCAGTACAAGTAGGAGCTACAGTCTCTCCCTTAACGGTGAAGCTGTGTGCGCCTGTAGCAGCAACTGTGTCTCTCTTCTCTGTAGCATCGCAGTTAGCACACTTATAAACAGTGTAACCGTCCTCTGCGCAAGTAGGCGCTACAACAGTCTCTGTAGCAGCGAATGCATGTGCATTTCCTGTTGCAGGAACTACATCTCTATTCTCCGTAGCATCGCACTCAGCGCACTTATAAACGGTGTAACCATCCTCAGTGCAGGTAGGAGCTACAGTCTCTCCCTTAACGGTGAAGTCGTGGCCGAGAGGCTCAACTACGTCAGTGATGATGTACTCTAATACACCGTTCTGATAACATACGTAACAAACCATTACTGTGTAACCACCCTCTGTGCAAGTAGGCTCAACTACCTGATAGGTAGCAGCGTATGCGTGAGTGGTGTTTCTCTTCTCGGTAGTACCACCAACAGAACATGTGTACAGATCATAACCGTGTGCCTTAGCAGCGGGTTCTACAGTCTCGGTGAATACAAATGTGTGCTCACCTGTAGCGAACAAGGTCTCCATGTATCGACGTCCGCACTTCTTACACTCGTAAGCCTGTAAGCCGTCATCGCAACAAGTAGGAGCATCAGTTCTGATGATCTCGTACTCGTGTGCGCAAGCTACGCTTGCAACTCTGTAAGTAAGAGCGATAGAAGCAGTTACCTCACCCTCGGTAATTGTACCGGTAAGAGTAACGGTTTCTACGAAGTAGGTTGAAGTAACCTTTACGGTTGCCTTGTCTGCACCGTTTGTAACGGTGAGTACATCTGCGTTGGAAGAGGTCCATGTGATGTTGTACACGTGGCCGTATTCATCAACGACTGTGTTAGCGAGTGTGAAGTCATCTGCAACTTCAAACTCAGTTACGCTGTAAGCTGCATAGAGAGCATCCTGAGCAGCTTCTGTGTTTGCGGGCATCTCAACCATGCCACAGCTTGCAAGTGCAACTACAAGCACGATGGCGAGAAGCAATACTGAAAGTTTTTTCATTTTTTTCTCCTTTATTTTTGTTTTTTTGTTTTATATAACTATTCAATACTTTTTATAATGTAGATGTGAGTATAATTATAGGTAAATAAAATACGTAACAAAATCAATATAGGTAGAAGTGTATAGCCAAGCTTCCGTTTATCTGATTCCATTTATAAGAAGCGGCAACACCACTATCATGGGGCAAGCCCAAGAAGTGCTTATTATTATCGTTTCCGGTAAATACGAGCGTTCTATACTCGTAGTCATAGGTATAATATTCCGTAGGCACGGTAGTAGTAAACTCAAGACTTGCGTTTTCATCCTCAAACTGTTCCGGCCTATAGTACATTCTTATATAAACCTTGTTTCCATCGTCATTGATGAAGTAGAGTCTATACTTGTTAGAGTTATTATCGGCATACTCGATTGAAACCTTTACGGCGTCCTGCTCTTCCAAAGAAGTGCTGAGCCAACCCGTTACGTTCCATTCGTATTCACCATTTATGTAAAAAATCTTATCAGAATTTTCAAATCCAAGGCGATATTCTGTATTTTCCGTAGGAACGGGGAAAATAGCGAACGATACGTTACCCACTAGCTTGAACGCAATAACCTCACCCTCACTAATTTCAAATGAATATCTGTTGTCTATGGTCTGGAAAACACTTCCGTTATACATCTTAACTTCAATGTCGTCACCTGCATAACTCTCATCTGTGCCGAAATAGAAGGCAAATTTTCCAACGTATCCTGTGAAATACACAACGTATTCCTCGGTAGTTTCGATAAGCTCACCCTTGCCAACGGTTATACGCTCACCGACCGACTGTTCACAAATTACGTAGTCACATTTTCCGTCATAATTTCCATCGATGTGATTAGACTTAGCTGCAGTAACTACAGCGTCGCAACCCGGTCTTGTGCATTTAACCTCTGTAGTGCAATCACCGTCGTCCTCTGATACGTGAGTATTAGCAGGAGTGATTACTACGTTACAGCCGTCATTACTACAAACAACCTCTGTTGTGCAATCAGCGTCATCCTCTGATACGTGAGTATTAGCGGGAGTGATTACTACGTTACAGCCGTCATTACTACAAACAACCTCTGTTATGCAATTACCGTCGTCCTCTGACACATGCGCCATAGCTTCGGTTTTTACAAATCCGCATCTTGAGCAAGCAAGCGCGGTTGTACAATCACCGTCATCGTTGTATGAATGATCTAAAGCATTTTTCAACACTTTATTACAATCAGTACATCTCTGTGGCTCAGTACAAGTGGACTTAGCGCCTGGATTATGTCCCTTTGCCGGTTCAAGAACCTTACCGCACTTAGTACATACCTGATCCTTATCGCAGGTAGCAGCTGCTCCTGCTTTGTGCACGCACTCGTAAAGACCGTACGTAACTGTACAATTGATAGTATTGCCCTTATTATCGCTAATCGTAGCGGTAAGAGTAAACTCCTTTGCCTCCTTGGTAGGAGTAAGAATCACTACAACGCCGTCTTCGTTCGCGCTTATGGTTGCAATATCATCGTCACTCGAACTCCATTTAACGTCGTATTCCGACTTGTACTTGTCGGTGACAGTGGAAATAAGCTCGATTTTCTCGCAATCATTAGCAATATCTACCAAGGTGTCCTTTGGATACAGTTCATAGAACGCAGCCTCAGCGCTTGGCAAATACTGCGGTAGCTTCAAGCAAGCAGTAAAGCCCAGCACACATACTATTACGAGAAGAATAATCAGTAGTTTTTTCATTTTGCATCTCCTTTCTTAGATTTTCTCGATATCATCTAAGTTGGATAATATCTATACGAATAAGAAAAGACAAATTCGTATATTGCGTAAGCATATTTTCGTGTAGTAAGCCTACACTTTAAGTAATATGCAACTCTTTTTGAAAAAATTATAGTTACCTAAGGTGACACAGAGCCACCTTAGGATTTTTTGTTATTTGTGCTTATAAATTAACCAACAGAGATAGACTTGATACGAACCTGTGAAGCAAGATCTGCAGAGGTGAAGCTTGTAACACTCTCAGCAAATGTAATGGTAACTGTGCCGCCATCACGAGTGATAGTTGCGCCTGCAACCTCCATTCCGTCAAAGCCCTTGATATAATCACCATTGTTGAAATCATCAAGAACGAATACTATTGTT
>JAZQRW010000121.1:0-6820 GCA_045629765.1 Eubacteriales bacterium | reverse complement strand
CATGAATGCACCCGGGTCGCCCTCGTCCGCGTTACATACTACGTACTTCTGAGGAGCCTGAATTGGTGCGCAGAATGCCCACTTACGACCTGTGGGGAATCCTCCGCCTCCTCTGCCACGAAGACCGGAGTCGGTAACAACCTTAATAACGTCCTCAGGCTTCATCTCGGTAAGAACCTTACCAAGTGCCTGGTAGCCGTTCATTGCTATGTACTCATCGATATTATCAGGATCAATTACACCGCAGTTACGAAGAACTACGCGGTTCTGTGCCTTATAGAAGGCAGTGTCGCTAAGGGATACGTTAGTACCCTCGGGAAGAACGGTATCGCCGGTGTCATTATAAACAAGGCGCTCAACGACTCTACCCTTGAGAAGATGCTCCTCAACAATTTCCTTAACGTCATCAGGGGTAACACGACTATAGAAAGTACCATCGGGATAGATAATAACTACAGGACCCAATGCGCAAAGACCAAAGCAACCTGTCTGAACAAGCTTAACCTCTTCGCTAAGTCCGAAAGCTTCAATATTAGCTGCAAAAGCCTCCTGTACGGCCTTACTGCCCGATGAGGTACAGCCTGTACCGCCACAAACTAAAACGTGTGAACGAATCATAACTCAACCTCCAAAAATCAAAGTTTGTAATTAGCAATAGTGTACTCAGATACAACATTGCCAGACTTAAGATGCTTTTCGATAACCTCGTTTACCTTCTCAGGTGTCATTTTTACGTAAGTTACCTTTTCCTTGCCGGCCTCGAACACCTCAACGACGGGCTCGAACTGGCAGATGCCGATGCATCCGGTTTGTGATACGGATACCTTGTCGGACAGGTTTGCTTCATTTACTCCTGAAACAAACGCAGAGAGAACAGGACGAGCGCCTGCTGCGATACTGCAGGTAGCCATTCCTACAACGACACGAATTTCATTCATGCCCTCGCGAAGAATAACCTTATCCTTCATCCTCTCTTTAATTGCCTGCAATTCAGCTAAAGATTTCATTTCTTTTTCCTTTCTGCATTATATTTATTTTTTAATTTTTGTATTGTTCGCTTAAATTATCCCGAATCCAATTAAGAACCTCAAATTCGGATAGCGGAATATCACCCAGCACCTCCCGTATTTCTCTTGTATCAAGCGAAATTTCTTTATCATTAAGAGTGTGAACGAAGAGAAAATCTCGGTCAGCGTGCCCTTGTATGATAGTAACGAGAGTTGAAATTATATCTCCAAGAGGGGTGAAATCCAAATGCTTTTTATAAAACGTTGCCTTAAGTGTCGTGCCATGCTCGGTAGGGAAATCCTCAATAGTTTTCGACTCGATGATAACCGAACCTCCGGTTTGCTCAGCCGCTAAGGTTATAAGCGGAATACCAAGTCCGACCTTGCGCGTCGTTCTTGATGTGTAGAACGGATTTTTCACCGACGCTAACGTTTTAGCGTCCATACCGCAGCCGTTATCCTTAATAGTGATAGTCAACAGCTCGTCGCTCTCGTTTATCAGTATTTTGGTAAGGCTTGCACCCGCCTTCGTTGAGTTTTCAACTATGTCAAGTACGTTTAGTGATAGCTCTTTAATCTTAATCACCTCGCAAATGCTTGATTAACGCTTCTCTAACGGCGTTGCCGTCAGCGTTATCCTCAAACTCGAAATAATGTTTTCCGTCGCGTATATCCGAAAGGTAGTGAGCATCGGAGCTGACAATTGGAATTTTATTGCCAAGCGAGTGGTTTTCTACATAATAATTAAGGTTGCCTTCATCTCTGATTTCAAAGCAATTAAACGGAAGGTGAGAGGGAAATGCACCGAGTATTGCCATAACGCTGTTTGACGAGCGGTCGATGTGTGCAGGATAGCATACACCGTCAAAATCAATAACTATAGGATATATATCCTCGATTGAAATGTCGGTAGCGTTCGGTAAAAGATACCTTTCCTCGCCAATTTTCTCATCGTTTGCGTTAAGTATTAGCTGCTCACCAAAAATGTCCGTGCGGTTTTCAACCAAAAACCTATGTTCGTTTACGTATTCACCAAAACGCATAGCGTTATCAAGTGAACTGAAAAGACATACGACGTGTATATCCTCAGAGGTTGTAAGCTCCATTCCCGGTACTGCAACAATACCGTAATTTTCTGCTGCCTGCATAAATGACGGACAATTCAGTGTGCTATTGTGGTCGGTAAGCGCAAGAATGTTAATTCCCGATATGCTTGCCATGCCCAGTAGGTCACAAGGCGTATTGCCGTTATCTGCGCAGGGAGATAGGCAGGAATGGGTGTGTAAATCGTAGTAGTACTTCATTTTAAGGCATCGTAAAGCTTAGTTGCTGCGTCGTAGGCGGACAGTGGAGTGGTAAAAATGTTTACGCCCTTTTCCTTAGCAAGTTCAAGAATTTCGGAGTCGAGCGTTACACCCTCTGCCAAAATAACTGCTGATACATCACATAAAGATGCTACCGCAATAACGTTGACGTTTGACATAATCGTTATCCACACGGTATTTTCTGTCGCCTTACCCATCACCCAGCTTAAGAGGTCGCCGATATATACACCGTCTACCGTTCTGTCGGGGGCGGGGTGTGAAATAGCACTAAAGCCTAAGGAGTTTAATTCTTTAACTTGCATTATTCCTCCTTATTCTGCCTACACTTAAGGATGAGGCAATCATCAACGCAGGTAAGCTTTCTAATAACGTCCTCGGCAAAGGCACGGCATGTGGGTGCGCCACACGAACCGCAGTCGATACCGGGAAGCGAATTTTTTAGATTTTGAATATCTGCCATCATACGCATGGACTCGGCAATGCTGTCGCCAAGACGTGACATTGGCTGATATTCGGGTAGCTCGTCAAAAAGATAAAGCTCTGGGATATACTCAAGCTCGTCCTTGGTGAGCTGATTTTGTGATACGGGGAGATAACGCCTGAGCGTCTGAAGTCGCGCTCTGGCTATAAACGGGTTCTGTATTGTCAAAACACCGCCTACACAACCGCCCGTACAAGCGTTAAGCTCAATAAAGTCAAGTGGTGGAATATTTCCGTTTTCAATCTGGTCAAGCACCTTAATAACGTTATCAATACCGTCTGCAGCAAGATAATCGTCGTTGAAAATCGCAGTTGCCTCACCGCCGCTTCTCGCCCAGCCGATGCCTATTCTACCCGACTCGGTCATAGGAGTTATATCCTGACCGTGACGCATCTCACTAATAAGTGAGAAATATACGTCGGAAATAGAAACGACTATATCGACCTCGCTCTTGTAGTCGGCAAATCCGTTCTTAACGTAACTTGCCTTTGCGGGGCAGGGGGATATGAAGCAGATGCCTATATCCTCGCTCTTTAATTCGGGGTGCTCGTCCATAGCCTTTTTTCTTGCGAGCTTTGCCGCCACCTCCATAGGAGGGAGCATATGTATTATGTGGTCCTCAAGTGATGGGAACCTAAGACCTATCAGTCGCATAACAACGGGACAAGCTGAGCTTATTATAGGCTTCTTAACCCCGTCGGTTTTTAAATAAGTTCTTGTGTACGCCGTTACCAGCTCGGCGGCCTTAGCCACCTCGTATACATCATCAAAGCCGATATTCAACAATCCGTTAAGGACGTAATCAATATCGTCAAGATTATCAAATTGTCCGTACAGAGTAGGGGCGGGCAGAGCAATCTTCCACTTGAATTTATCCATATCGGAGAGCTGGCAGCATACAGCCTTTTTAGCCTTATGCGGACAAACTCTGATACACTCACCGCAATCGATACACCTTTGTGGGTTAATTACGGCGTGCTTATCCTTGATACGAATAGCCTCAGTCGGACAGTGTCTAAGACAAGTGGTACAGCCCGTACACTTACTCTCGTCAAGTAGGACGGAATGTTCGTAACTATACATCTTAAAAGCCACCTTATAGGTTTACTCTCATTACCACGGTAGTGCCGACGCCTACTTCGGAGATTATTTCCATGCTGTCGCTGTACCTCTTCATATTAGGTAAGCCCATACCCGCGCCAAAGCCGAGTGAACGGATCTGATCGGGAGCAGTGGAGAAGCCTTCCTGCATAGCCTCGTCGATGTTCTTAATACCGGGGCCGCTATCTTTTAGCGTAATTTCAATATAGTCCTCACATACCGTGACCTCGGCAGTGCCGCCGCCCGCATGTATGACCATATTGATTTCGCCTTCGTACATTGCTATTGAAACACGTCTGATAATTTCCGGTGAAATACCCAATTGACGTAAATTTTTCTTTACCGCAACAGAAGCTTGCCCTGCGGAAGTAAAGTCGTTTCCATCTACGTCAAAACGGAATACAAGCGCCTCGCTCATCAGGATACCTTGCTGCCAATAAGACCGCTGAGGTAGAGAAGTCCACATGCCTCATATAGCCTTTTATCAGTCGAGAGGACAACGATGCCATTCTCCTGTGCCAGCTTAATCATATCATCTGTAGGTTTCTTTGAACGTACGAAAACAATGCAATGCATATCCATCATAACTGCTGTGCGTATAACCTGTGGATTAACAAGACCTGTGAGCAGCACAGCTTGATCCTTAACGTAAGCCAAGACGTCGCTCATAAGGTCGCATCCGCATGCTGAGTAAACGTGAGCGCCGAGCTTATCCTCACCGCACAAGACCTCAGCGTTAAGTAACTCGCGTATGGTACCAATTTTCATAATTTAATCCTCACAATATCAAGCGTTTGCGTACACGTCGAAATAATGTAACAAAAATTAGCGATACTTAGCGATGATACCCTCTACGTCATCGGTTACGAGTCTGCCGTAAACCTCTTCGTTAACAGTAAGAACGGGTGCAAGACCGCAAGCACCGATACAGCGGCAAGCTGTAAGTGAGAACTTCTTATCGGGAGTACATTCGTCACCGCCGATACCAAGAATTTCCTGAAGCTTGTCATAAAGGTCTCCTGCACCTTTAACGTAGCAGGCAGTACCAAGACATACGGAAATGTGGTTGCTGCCCTTAGGGGAGAGAGAGAACTGAGCATAGAATGTGGAAACACCGTATACCTTTTCAAGCGGAACGTCCATACCCTCTGCAATCATGTTCTGAACCTCGATTGGCAGATACTCGTAGATAGCCTGAGCTTCTTGCATAACTGCCATAAGTCTAGACTTGTCGTGCTTATTAGCATCGATTACAGCCTTGAGCTTTGCTTCCTGTTCCTTTGTGCCCTGGAACGGAAGTGTTGATAGTTTCTTTATCATTTCTTATCTCCTTATAAAGATTTTTAAATTAAACCGCATATATTATAGCACTCGGGTACGAAAAAATCAATATATTTTTAGAAAAAACACGAAAAAAAGAAGCTCGTATTTTGCATTAACAAGCTTCTTTGGTAAAATATTAACAATCACCGTTGGTGAATTTGCTTAAAAGCTGGTCGGAAATGATGTGCGCAAGACTCGCCTGCTTCATGCCGACGGGGATACCGTTGATTTTGTAAACGCGTCTTGCGAGCTTAGTTGTGCTGGTAACAAGAATTTCATCAGCGCTTATAAGCTCGGTGTAACCAAAGTCACACCGTCTTACTTTTATGCCGTTTTTCTTACAAATTTCAAATACGTTCTGCATAGTTATACCCGGCAGAATGTGGTTGCTCTCACGTGGTGCGTAAAGCGTATCGTTCCTAATGAAAACAACGTTAGAGCGGGAGCATTCAGTTACAATTCCGTCACGAATCAGAACGCACTCGTCAGCACTCATCTTGTTTGCCTTGGTTGCCGCCAAAACAGAGGGGAGCAGGTTAACGGTTTTGATATTGCAATATTCGTATCTTAGGTCGTTTTGTGAGATAAGTGAGATAGGAACTAAGCTATCGCGTATAGCAACAGAATCTGTGAAAATCATAAGATTTGACGGTGAAGATGATGAATAAATATGCGTTCGATTTTCTGAAGCTCTACTCACCTGTATGTAGACCATAAATTCTTCGTCAGCGTGTGATTTTGCCAGCTCGTTTACAATATCACGGATTTGAGCAACCGAGTGGGTAAGATTGATTTCAAGCGCTTTTACTCCGTTTAAAAGTCTTGAAATATGCTCGTCAAATTGGTAGACCTTGGCGTTGTATCCAATCATTACGTCGTAGACCGCATCACCAAAAAATATAGACCTATCGGTTAGCGGAATTCTGATGCTTTCGTATGGCATAATTTCGCCGTTATAGTATGCAAGCCTTGGCATATAAAAAACTCCTTTTTTCAAAAAAACAAAATGCAAGATTCTTGTTAATTCCTTGCTCTCATTCTATGAAAAAGGAGTTGATTTTATAACCAATATATGTGAGAAAAATCAAGCATTTATGCAAATCTGCTTTATTTTATTGCCATAAAAATCAAAAATTGTGAATTTGGTATTCTCGTAACACATATAGGTCTTTGGATTGTTTTCCTTGGGCAATGTTATAGAACCCGGGTTGATAAAGACGTTGTCGCCAAGGTCTTCGATTTTTAATATGTGAGTGTGACCATATAGCATAACGTCACCCTTTTGTAGTGGCGGAGGAGTTGAAGGAGAATATTTATGTCCGTGAGTCAGATATACTCTAATACCATCCAAAAAGAGCATTGCGTAATCGGACAAGATAGGGAAATTGAGCACCATTTGGTCAACCTCCGTGTCACAGTTTCCGCGCACTGCAAGTACCTTGTCGGAAACGGCGTTCAATGCCTCAATCACCTTTTTAGGCGCATAATTTTCAGGCAGGTCGTTACGTGGGCCGTGATAAAGAATATCACCGAGTATTACGAGCTTATCGTATGCATCTTTATTGAATATTTCAAGAATTTTA
>JAZQRW010000120.1:0-8370 GCA_045629765.1 Eubacteriales bacterium | reverse complement strand
GGTAATACTCGTTGCTGACGGAGTTACCGCTCCCAAGACCGTAAGATACGGCTACGGCAAGTTCTTTATTGAGCTTCAGGACGGTACGCTTGTTCCTTACGACAGAAAGACCGAGGCTCCCATTTCCACTACTGAATATATGACGATCTACGGTCCTAACGGCGAGGAGCCCACTCTCCCCTGCTGCAGCGTAACGGATTACAAGCCAACAGAAGAGCAGATCGCAAGATTCGTCGAAACACTCAAATAATTGCAAAATCAGCTAATATGTAAATCATAGTTAGCATTTTAAAAGGCTGTGAGAGCTTTTTTGCCTCTCACAGCCTTATTTCTTTTGTGTATTAAGTTGTCGCTTGCTTCTGTTTTTTCTTCGAAATATGGTCGTTAATAATACCAAAGGCGATTGACACTATAACAATTCCGCCCGCAATTCCCAGCGCTATTTGTACGGTCGAGGCTAATTTTTCAAGTGCAAGGGAGATATTCTCTTCCAAGAGATATTTCATACAGTAATACGCGTCAGACCCCGGCACTATCGGAATAAGTCCTGTGACAAGATAAAGGATTGTCGGCGCTCTCTTTCTTCTTGCGAGCAGCTCAGCGCACAAGGTAACAGCCAAAGTTGCGGCAAGTGAAGCAACGAAAACGTTGGAACTAAAGTACAAAACGGCATCGTAAACGAAATAGTTAAGGGAGCCTAAGATACCGACGTATAAAAGATGTCTTTTATCGATTTTAAACACCACGGCAAAGGAGCAGGAGCCTATAAACGATGCGATAACTCTAATAAAAAGCTCTAAATCAAAGAACGTCATATCACGCCACCTCCTACTACCAGCACTGCGAGCATATATCCAAAGGCTATCATTAAGGCGGACAGGCATGACTGCACAAGCTTAAGCGTGCCCGAGAGAATATCACCGCAGAATACGTCACGCATCGCAAGACCGATAGCGACGCCGGGCACTAAAAGCATAAGTGAGCCCATGACTATAGCGCTGCTGTTATCGCCAAAGCCTATCAATACCGATATGCCTGCCAAAAGCGAGAGTATGAACGACGATACTACCGTCTTGGCAACTCCGTTAAGACGCTTTGGTGTATAGTTCTCAACGCAGAACATCAAAGCTCCGACAACCATAGCAACCGCAGTGTCAGCAAGCTTACCGCCGAAGAAGACTGCAAACGCGCCTGCGGCGGTTGCAAAGGCAAGCACCTGAAGCCACACGGGGTATACCGAAACGCTCTTTGCTGCTTGAATTTTTGCATCAAACTCGTCAAGAGGGGGCGTTAGAGCGCAGACCTCTCTTGAAATCCTATTAAGCTCCTCAAGCTTATACAAATTCATCGTAGTAGCCTTTACACGCCTCATTTGCGATGAGTAAGTACCGTCACCCATTCTAACCGTCGCGTTAATAACGGAAACTATGGTAAACACCTCCGTATGCACCGCACCGTAGGCTCGGCAGATACGCTCGATAGTATCCTCTACCCTGCTTATCTCCGCACCGTTTTTGAGCATTCCCTCTCCGACGTCGAGCGCTAAGCAAAGCATATATTCAGCAAAATTTTCTTTATATGCAACCATTATAAAATCCCTTTATTTTTAGGTTTAGTTTTCCAATCTATTATACAACATATATTCACAAATTGCAACGCATTTTTTGTTTATAATTGCTAATTATTTTTATATTTAATTCATATTTTACAAAAAGTGGTTGACTTTGCTACGCGGCAGTCCTATAATGAAACAAAAAAACACTTTTCTTATAAAGGAGATCTATAATGGATATTGGCGTTTCATTTAATAAAAGAACCGACGGCGGCGAGCAGTTCTATCAGATATTCAGCGACATTGGATATATGGCGCTCGACCTCTGTATTGCTAACGTTGAAAAGGACGAATACTACCTCGTGTCAACGGATGAGGCGATTGAACTGGCAAGGGCGGAAAAGAAGAGGCTCGAGGCACTCGGTATGTACGTCAATCAGGTGCATGGCCCTTGGAAATATCCCCCACGTGACGGCACTGTTGCTGAGCGTGAGACACTCTTCAATCATTGCTTCAGAAATATTCTCGTTACCCATTTTGTAGGTGCAAAGTATATGGTTATGCACCCTATTATGCCCTTTGGTGCAGAAACTATGCCACCCGAGAAAAGACTCGAGAACTACCTTATCAACAAGGAATTCTTCCGCCGACTTGCAGGTCCTGCAAGGGATTACGGCGTAATCATCTGCATTGAAAATATGCCTATGAAGGAATTTGGCATTGCGAAGCCCACCGAGGTAGCAGAGCTTGTACGCGACCTCAATGATGAAAATATCAAGATGTGTCTTGACACAGGTCACGTTGCTCTTCTTCCCGATACTGACATTGTTAAAGAGATTTACGAGTGCGGTGACATCATCAAGGCACTTCATATCCACGATAATAAGAGCGTGCTTGACGACCACACCTTCCCTTACTTTGGCGACATTGACTGGGCGGGCGTTTGCAAGGCGCTTAAGGACATAGGATTTGACGGCGTATTCAGTCTTGAAACCGACAACCCCACCAAGCTACCCGTCGAGCTTCAGAAGGAGGTCTACACCCTCTACTTCCACATCGCAGAGTATCTTGTAAAGCAGATTACAGAGTAATTTTGGGGGCTTTAAATAATGGATATTAGCTTTTCATTTAACAGAAGGCTCTACGGCGGAGAGAAAATGTATAAGGTAATGAGCGAAGCAGGCTTTCGCGCCTTAGATATTTGTGTTCCCGACACTACAGCCGAGCCGTATTACACACTCGAGGGCGATGAGCTCTTAGAATACATTGAAAACGACAAAAAATTGATTAGCGACGCAGGTCTGTACGTCTACCAGATACACGGCCCTTGGCGTGAGCCACAGGACTCGACAGTTGAGGAGCGCGAGGAGAGATTTGAAAAAATGTGCCACGGTATCAAGGTGTTAAACCTCCTTGGCGGTAAATACTTCGTTATCCACCCGATTATGCCCTACGGCTTTGAAACAAAGACGAAAGAGGAAGAGCAGATAACGTGGGAAATAAATAAGGATTTCTTCACACGCATGCTGCCTATTGCTAAAAAATACGACGTTACAATCTGTCTTGAGAATATGCCGTTTAAAAACTTCGTGCTTTCAAAGCCTGCTGACATACGCCGATTCGTCGAGCAGATGAACGACGATAACTTCAAAATGTGTCTTGATACAGGTCACGCAATCGTCTTTCCCGACGTTGACCTTGCCGATGAGGTTTACGAGTGCGGTAGCATAATTAAGACGCTGCACGTTCACGACAACCGCGGCGTCAAGGACGAGCATTTCTGGCCATACTTCGGTGTTACCGAATGGGAGAAATTCGGCAAAGCGTTAAAAGACGTCGGTTACGAGGGCACGTTTAACCTTGAGTGCATTGAGCCAAACAGAAGGCTCCCCGTCGATATTGCAAGGGATATGTACGCAGTTTTATACAAGATGTCAAAGTACATCGTAGGCGAAGATTATTAAGAGGTGATTATGGTAATCTTACAAAACGAATACTTAAAAGCAAGATTTAACGAATCAGGCGCTGAAATGAAGAGCCTGATCTATAACGGCCAAGAGTACATTTGGTACGGTGACGACAAGTTCTGGTGCAGGTCAGCTCCGCTGATGTTCCCTATTTGTAGCGGACTTCGCGATGACGAGTTCATTTACGAGGGCAAGACCTACACGCTACGTAAGCACGGATATGCACGCGTTACTATGTTCGACGTTGTGAGCGCAACCGACACTAGCGTAACGTTCGTTCATAAGTCAAATGAGGAAACTAAGAAGTGCTATCCTTTTGACTACGAGCTGTACGTAACGTACACGCTTATTGATAAGACGGTTAAGGTTGAGTATAACGTAAAGAATTTGACAGACGGCGATATGTATATGTCAATCGGTGCGCACGAGGCGTACCTGTGCCCCGAGGGAATTGAGCAGTACGACGTTATCTTCCCTGCGCCCGAGACGCTTTATTCAAGCGTAATCGAGGGCAACCTTATCGGTAAGCAGAGGGAATTGATTATCGAAAACAGCGATACTATCGCTCTGAAATACGACTACTTTAAGGTTGATGCACTCGTGTTCAAGGAGCTTAAGGCTCGCAGTGTAACGCTGAGAAACAGACATACAGGCAGGGCTGTTAAAGTAGAATTTCCCGGCTTTGACTACTTCCTTATCTGGACGAAGCCGGACGCGCCTTACGTATGTCTTGAGCCATGGTGCGGCATCAACGACAACACCGACACTGACAAGAATTTTGTGACTAAGGAAGGTATCCACCGCGTTGAAAAAGGCGGTACGTTTAACCGTGTGCATACCCTAGAAATACTCGCTTAATCACGTAAAATTGCATTTTTTGTCAACTTTAGTTGTTATTTACTGCCAATTTTACGACATTTCGACAAGGAGGTAGAATGCAGTCATTAAATTACGACCCACTTGATCACTACAACAAAAAGATAAAGGACGAGCATAACAATGCTACTATCGAATACTTTGACCGTCTGAGGTCTGAGTCGAAAATTGACGTTGAGGCGAACAGAAAAACAGTCAAACGGTACAATGAAGAGCTTAATGCCGCAAAGAAGCAGGCCAAGCGAGCTACGCTTTACAAAGTGCTCCGTATCCTCTTATACATACTCGCTATCGGCGGTGCAATTGCATTTTTGATAGGTCTTTTTGAAGATTATACGATTTCGCTTATTGCTTTTCCCATTTCACTTATTTCATTTCTCGTTATATTCTTGAAGCTTAACAAGATTATTAAGGGCATACAGGGAATAATCGACAAGCATAATGCCGCGGCACAGAAATATTTGAATGAAGCACAGGAGCAGATGGCACCGCTTAATGCACTCTTTGATGACGAGGACACGTTTAAACTTCTAAAGGTGACTCTTCCGGATCTGAATTTCTCAAAGCACTTAACGCAGAGCCAAGAGGATGATATGATGTTAAGCTTTGACCTGCCGCCATATTATAACTCCGACATAACCGTTATTGATACGCTCGCAGGCTCGTTCAAATCAAATCCGTTCTTCTATGAGCGCCGTCGAATACACAAAATGGGAACGGAAACCTATCACGGCTATAAGATGATAAGCTTTAAGAGGTCTTACCGTGACTCCAAGGGAAGATGGCGTACGCGAACCGTAACACAAACACTACACGCCGCGGTAACAAAGCCAAAGCCGTTTTACAGCATTGATACGGTCCTTCATTACGGTGCGGCAGGCGCGCCCGATCTCTCTTTCTCACGCGACAACAGGCATATTGAGGCAAAGAGCGACGGTGCAATCGACAGAATGGTGAAAAAGGGCGAGAGAAAGTTCAAAAAGAAGCAGGAAAAGGCGCTTAAGAGCGGAGGCTCGTTCACCGCTATGACAAACTCGCAATTTGACGTGCTATTCGACGCCACAAGCCGAGATAACGAAGCGCAGTTCAGACTAATGTTCTCCCCTTTAGCGCAGCAGAATATGGTTGAACTTCTGCTCTCGGACGATACGTACGGCGACGACTTTGATTTCATCAAGAAAAAAAGGCACAACGTCATTCATTCCGACCACTCGCAAAATTGGAATATGAGTACCTCGGCAAGTAACTACGTTTCATATTCATACGATATTGCAAGGAATAATTTTCTTAACTTCAACAACAATTATTTAAAGAGCGTTTACTTCGATTTCGCACCCCTCTTAGCAATTCCCATATATCAAGAGGAGCTGGACGTGAACAGAGCACAACCTCCCAAAGCGCCCAACAGATACAGCGACAGAGAGTGTGAGGCGCTGGCAAACGCCATAGGCGCAAAGCAGTTTGCACCCGCCGGAGCGCACACCGAAGTGATTATTAAAACGCAGAGCGTATCATCAAGCGGTGAATACGACACGGTACGAGTCAGTGCAAGATCTTACACTACAGTTGACAGAGTTGACCTTATCCCCGTGCCGGGCGGCGACGGAATGATACATCCCGTACCCGTTCCGTGGAAGGAGTACATACCTATTGAGGCGTCGTCCGAGATGAATATCACTCATCTTGGTCTATCCGAAAGAGAGTATAAAGTAGGAGGCTCCCTAAAGGAAGGCGCTCTTAAGATGGCAGGCGGCAGAGCCTGTGCTTATAAAAACAAATTATTCGCATTCAAAAAGTAACTTTTTAAAAAAAGGAGATTTAAAAAATGGCTAATCAATTAAACGAGCTTGATCCCGTAATACGCGAAGAGGGACTTGATACCAACGTAATCGCAAAGCAGTTGCCCGTAAAGGTCGGCGTCGGCTCAAAAATCTTCGAGGCTATGCTCTGGGTAGCGCTTATAGTACCCGGCGTAGTATTCCAGATTAAAAAGGTGCAGGCACAGAATTATTTCAGACAGCTTGAGCAGAAAATTCAGTCGAACGCATCGCAGATTGACAACTACCTTGAGCAAAGAGTTGTGGTTTTACAGAACTGTGCAAGACTCGTTGACAAGGCAATTGACCTTGACAAGAGCACCTTTGAGTCTATTGCAAAATACCGCTCGGGCGTAAACAACGCAGAGGGTGACGAGGCGAGAAACGCCCTGCAGTCATCACTCGATACCATTGCTAACAAGGTTAATATCGCCTTTGAAAACTATCCTGACCTTAAAGCTCACGACGAGATTAAGAGCGCTATGCAGCAGAACTCCTATCTCCAGCGTGAAATCACTGCCGCAAGAGAGCTTTACAACGATACTATTTACGCTTGGAACAGAGATATTTTTGCTTGGCCTACTAAGATGATAGTTGCCGCAAAGGCAGGCTACACGTCAAGAATTCCCTTCATCGCCTCCAAGGAAATCAAGGAAAAGGCTAAGGACGTATTCTTCTGATAAAGACTTACATTCTAAAAACGCTTATTCTGCTTTTGCGGATAGGCGTTTTTGCTTTTATTTGATTTGCAATCAAATAATTTTTTGTTTTTATATTGACTTTTCGCAGCGTTTAACCTATAATCAAGTTTAGTAAATATTTGCTTTTTAATGAGGTATTGATTATGAGAAAACCATTACTCAGTGAAATGACTTTAACCGAGAAAATCGGTCAGCTTCTTATGTTCCACGGCAACTGCGTTGATACCCTTGACGAGTTACTTACGGTTATAGAAAAATATCAGCCCGGTACGTTCTGGCTCGATGCTCTGCCCCGCGGTGAAGCAGGCTCAAATGCGGGTGAGGCGTTCGGTCTTGACACCACATCACGTGACGGCACTTCCTATCCGATGGCAGAGGATAAGCGTTATGCCGAGCTGCTTAACAGCAAAGTAAAATATCCTATGCTCTTTGCAGATGACTCGGAGCAGGGACTTCAAGCAAGATACGTTGACAGAACGCGTGCGGTTGCACCGCTTTCGGTAGGTGCGGCAGACGACGAGGCGCTAACCTATCAGTTATACAAGGGACTTGCGGCTGAAAACCGTGCCGCAGGTAAGAGATGGCGTTGGGCGCCCGTTATTGATTTACCTAACAGACTATGCGCGGTATCAATGGGCAGAACCTGCTCGGACGATATAGATAAGATTGTAAAGCACGCAACTGCTACCTGCCGCGCGGCTGAAAGCGAGGGAGTAGTTTCCCACGTTAAGCACTTCCCCGGCTGTGACCCTTACGCAATTTGCGACGGACATTTCGTCACAATACCAATGCAGGTTTCATACGAGGAATGGGAGAGGACACAAGGTCAAACCTTCAAGCGAATGATTGATGCAGGCGTTATGTCCATTATGACCACGCACGAGTCATTCCCCGCCGTTGACGACGAGATGATTAACGGCAGGTATATGTCAACGACTCTGTCAAGAAAAATCACAAACGGCATTCTTCGTGACAAATTCGGATTTGAGGGTGTAATTATCACCGACGACGTACAGATGGGAGGATTTAGCACGATTGCTCCGCGTGAGGAATTGATTGTCCGTGCAGTTAATGCAGGTAACGACGTACTCCTTGGTGTAAAGGTAAGCGATGCAGAAATCGTACACAAGGCGGTTGCCGACGGCAGAATTCCTATGTCACGTATCGACGAGTCCTGTCAAAGAGTGCTTGATATGAAGGAAAAAATCGGTCTTTTCGACGACGAGGAAACGCCGTATACCGAGCCTGCTGAAGCAAAGAGAATGATGACCGAGGCAGCTGAGAAGATTTCGGAGCGTGCGCTAACTCTCCTTTACGACAGAAATAATCTTCTGCCCGTTTCTAAGAATAAGGTTAAGAGCGTTGCGATAGTTTATATCTCACACTCCGAGGGTGGCATTAAGACTATGAACTACTTAAAGGAAGAGTTCGAAAAGCGCGGCGCTGTGGCTACGGTC
>JAZQRW010000119.1:0-2932 GCA_045629765.1 Eubacteriales bacterium | reverse complement strand
GCTTCGGCCTTGGTAAGTCAGGCGAAGTTCCCGACGCTATCCGTAAGGGTATCGAGGACGCTAAGAAGAACCTCTGCAAGGTTTCTCTTAAGGGTACAACAATTCCCCACGAAATCGTTGGTGCATTCGGTGCAGGCAGAGTTCTTATGAAGCCCGCTGCACCCGGTACAGGTGTTATCGCCGGCGGTCCTGTTCGTGCGGTAATCGAAGTTGCAGGTATCAAGGACATCAGAACAAAATCTCTCCGTTCCAACAATCCCTGTAACGTAGTAAGAGCTACAATCAACGGTCTTAAGGCTTGTACTTCTGCTAAGGAGGTTGCTGCTAAGAGAGGCAAGACTGTTAAGGAAATTTTAGGTTAAGGAGGCATTGACAATGGCTAAGAATATCAAGCTCGTTAAGAGCCTCATCAGCTGCAAAAAGGATCAGATCGCTACTGCTAAGGCACTCGGTCTTAAGAAGATTGGCGATGTGACAGTTCAGCCCGACAATGCTCAGACACAGGGCAAAATCAAGAAGATTTCACACCTCATCGAGGTTACTGAAGCGTAAACAAGGAGGTGCAAACCATGAGAATTCACGAATTAACTCCCGCACCCGATTCCAACAAGGCTGTAAAGCGTGTAGGTAGAGGTCACGGTTCAGGCAGCGGTAAGACTGCTGGAAAGGGCCACAAGGGACAGAACGCTCGTTCAGGCGGCGGCGTAAGAATTGGCTTTGAAGGCGGACAGATGCCTCTCGCAAGACGTATTCCTAAGAGAGGTTTCAACAACATCTTCGCTACAAAGTATGCTATCATTAATGTATCCGATCTTAACAAGTTCGAGAACGGTACAGTTGTAGACGCAGAGCTTCTCAAGGCTACAGGCCTTATCAAGAAGGAGCTTGATGGCGTTAAGGTTCTCGGAAACGGAGAGCTTACAGCTCAGCTTACTGTTAAAGCTGCAAAATTCTCTCAGAGTGCTGTAGAGAAAATTGAAAAGGCAGGCGGAAAGACTGAGGTGATGTAATGTGTTTCAGACTCTGAAACGTGCATGGAGCGTACCGGAAATCCGTAAAAAGCTTCTTTATACATTACTCATGATAGTGATTTTCAGATTAGGAAGTGCAATTGCCGTTCCTTTCCTTGATACATCAGTTGTAGCAACATGGATGGACAGCAACGCTTCAGGCGGTAACTTCCTTGAGTATCTGAACACAATCACCGGTGGTGCTTTATCAAAGGCAACACTGTTCTCACTTTCAATTACACCTTATATCAATGCGTCAATCATCATTCAGCTGCTGACATATGCACTTCCTCCACTTGAAAGACTCAAGGACGAGGGTGAAGAAGGACGTAAAAAGATTAATAAGATTACAGCAGGTGTTGCACTTGCTCTCTCCATATTTATGGGTTACGCTTATTATCTCACACTTACAAAGATGACTAACGACGCTGGTGAAACAGCTGTCAAGTACACAAGCGGCTGGGAGATGTGGTTCTCCGGAATCGTAATCGTAGCATGCTTCGTTGCTGGTGCGTCATTCGTTGTATGGATGGGTAACAGAATAAGCGAAAAGGGACTCGGAAACGGCGTATCTATGATACTTTTCGCAGGTATCGCTGCAAGATTCCCCACCGACGCAGGTACACTTATCGGTCTCGTTAAGGAACAGCCTGCAAAATACCTCTTTGTAGCACTCGGCTACGTGGTATTTATTATACTTGAATTCGCATTCATCGTTCTGATGAATGAGGCTGAAAGACGTATTCCTATCCAGTACGCAAAGCGTGTTGTAGGTAGAAAACAGTACGGCGGACAGAAGACACATATTCCGATAAAGATTATGATGAGCGGTGTTATGCCTATCATCTTCGCTATGTCGTTTATGTCACTTCCCCAGACAATTCAGCTTTTCAATCCTATTGATGCAGAGTCTTCACAGTTCTACATCAAGTTCTGTCAGTTCTTCAGTACACAGAGCTGGACATATGCAGTTCTGTACTTCATACTGATAATTGCATTCAACTATTTCTATGTTTCACTTCAGTACAATCCTACTGAAATTGCAAACAATCTTCGTCAGTCAAACGGCGGTATCCCCGGTATTAGACCTGGTAAGCCCACAGCTGACTATATCCAGAGAATTCTTTCCAAGATTGCTCTGGTAGGTGCTATATTCCTCGGAATTATAGCTGTTATCCCGATTTTCTTCGGAATTGCCGATCAGAAGCTTGCTTCTCTCTCAATGGGAGGTACAACACTTCTTATCGCTGTAAGCGTTGCTCTTGAAACAACTCGTACACTTGAATCACATCTTATGATGAGACACCATAAGGGATTCCTTTCATAAGATTAAGGAGGATATAAAATGAATCTTATCTTTTTAGGCGCACCCGGCGCAGGTAAGGGAACACAGGCTGAGGTAGTTTCCGAGGCTCTTAACATTCCCCAGATTTCTACAGGAAATATTCTTCGTGAAGCCGCAAAGAACGGCACAGAGTACGGACTCAAGGCAAAGGCTGCTATGGACGCAGGTGCACTGGTTTCCGACGACATCGTTATCGGAATCCTTAAAGAGCGTATTGCTGAGGACGACTGTAAGGAAGGCTTCATTCTCGACGGCTTCCCCAGAACAGTTCCCCAGGCAGAGGCTCTTGACGCAATGGGCGTTAAAATTGACAAGGTGGTTGAAATCAACGTAGCTGATGAAACAATCAAGCAGAGAGTTTCAGGCAGACGAGTTTGCCAGGGCTGCGGTGCTTCATACCACGTAGAATATAAGCCTTCAAAGGTTGAGGGCGTTTGTGATAAGTGCGGAGACGCTACTGTAATCCGTAAGGATGACCAGCCCGAGGTTGTTCTCGACCGTCTTGCAACATATCACGAAAAGACAGCTCCTCTTAAGGACTACTACGCTAATCAGGGTAAACTTGTTACTGTAGAAG
>JAZQRW010000118.1:0-3363 GCA_045629765.1 Eubacteriales bacterium | reverse complement strand
GGGACGCCGTTTCTATAACAAAAGCGGCGATTGATATTAAATTTTAAAACTGAATATTTACTAAACAGTCGTGTATTTGTACTTCAGACGAAGATAATCTGCAATCATTGCGATAAACTCTGAGTTTGTAGGCTTTCCACGACTGTTTTGTATTGTATAGCCAAAGTAGGAATTGAGTACGTCCACGTCACCTCTATCCCATGCGACCTCGATTGCGTGGCGGATTGCGCGCTCAACTCTTGATGTGGTAGTACCGAATTTCTTTGCTACTGAGGGGTATAGCACCTTCGTTACGGAGTTTATATAGTCGTCGTCGTCAATAGTCATAAGTATTGCGCATCTTAAGTACTGATAGCCCTTAATGTGTGCAGGCACGCCGATTTGATGTATAATTTTCGTTACCTGAGCCTCCATATCGGGGTGGTCGGTGAGGTTGAGCTTTTTCTCTTTTGGGGAATTTCTTTTTACTAATGAGTCAACGTGCGCCAGCAGCGAGTCAATCGCAAATGGTTTTAGTAAGCATATATCTGCACCCGCTTCGCTTGCTTCGATGAGTATGCTCTGCTTGTTGATGGGGGAAAGAAGTATAAATGCAGGGATTTTGCTAAGCCCCATATTCCTTGCGTTCCTTATAACTCCTATTCCGTCAATGCCGGTAATCCAAAGGTCGGTAATTACAATATCAAGACCTACATTCAGCATAATTTCTACAGCGCCCTCGCCCGTTGCCGCCTCGTATACTGTGTACTTGGAGGTCTTGATTAGGCTCTCGCAAAGCGCCTTACGTTCACTACCGTTTTCGGCACAAACTAAGATTTTTGTCTTTTCCATGTTTTGTTTCTCCTTTTTCTGATGAATAATTGGTAAATTATGGATATTCTAGAACACAACAACATTTTACCACATTTTACCAAATAAAATCAAGAGTAAATTTAGTGGAAAATATCACAAACTTAATTGTGTATAAATGGTAAAATTTACCAAATTAGCGCAAAATTCGACAGAATATACAGGGCAGAGTCAAGATATACCGTTTTTCTACTTTTGGTAAAAAACGCACTCATAAATAACCGGATACTCTACAGGCAAATCAAGTTAAACTTAGATTCAGATTAAAAAAGATTTTACAAAAAACGTTTTTTATATTGCAATATATGTTTTTATATGATATAATGAAGAAAACAATGTTTGGCTTTCAGGATTGCGCGAGACCGCTCTTGTTAGTTGACTTTTAAGTTAAAGGGAGATATGGTATGAAGAAAATAATCAGCATACTTTTAGTACTCGTTCTTGCGTTTTCGCTCTGCGCGTGCAAGAAGAAGGATAAGGACGAGAATAAGGGAAGTGGCGGCGATGATAGCAGCCAGGGTAGCGGTTCCGGCCAGCCTGAGAACCCATTTGGCAACAAAGACGGCATAGAAACCCCTATTATACCTATTGAATAAGTACCACCCACTAGGCGTAAACGGTAAGTGCATACGCTTGGTGGTTTTTTTTAATTGTGTTGCAATTTTAAAACGAGTGTGATATAATAAAGAAAAAAGTATGCAAAGGGGAAAATATGAAGAACAAGGTTTTATTTTTTATGTTAGCCGTAATTTTGCTATGCGCCTTCCCGTTGACGGCTTACGCCAATTCTGTCGAGCCGCCGAGTATGATTATTCTTGTCACCAATGCACCTGATGATTTAACGGTGGATTTAGAGATTCCGAGCAATACCGGTGAGGTAAGAATTCAGTCAAGCAGTAAAATGTGGGAGAAGTATTTCCGTATTTATTACTATCCCGATGACGATGATATTGCAAACAATAGGGTATTACTCAGCGTAAAATCGAGTGTAAAGAGCTTTACCTGTCCATTGCCCGACGGCTTGCAAAACGGTTATAGATATAACAATTTATTATATTTGGATTTTGAGAACGAGACGCTGTCTGTTGGCGAGCCGGCTTACAGAGAGCCACTCCTTGTTTCACTTAGAGTCGTACTTACCCTTATTTCCGAGGGCATCGTCTTTTTCTTGATAGGCTTTAGATGCAAGAGCAGCTGGATAATCTTTACAATTATAAATCTGCTTACGCAGGGCTGGCTTAACCTGAGCATTTCGGGTGCCGATTTGAGCGGCTCAACAGCTTATATGCTCCTTTGGTTTATACTTATGGAGTTCGTAATTTTCATCGTTGAGTCGATTGCCATAACCGCATTTGTACGCGAGCATAAATGGTATAGAAGGCTTGGTACTGCACTTTTGGCAAATATAGTGAGCCTTATTCTCGGAATTTTTATCATCGGAAATTTGCCGATATAACACGTTAACAATAATATGAAAAGACCCTACTGTAACCGATTGGTTATATACAGTAGAGTTTGTTATATTATTTTGGGATAATAGATATTAAAGTACACAAATTCGTTCTGTAAGTACAAGCAAAAGACCGCAAATCAAGCCTTGCGTAAGCTTGATTTTTATATATGGAACGAGAGAGAGCTGACATTTAGAGGCAAAAATTGCCGCTTGCATAAGAACGCATACTCCGCCAAACCCAAGTGAAAATCCTATGAGAAAATATCGAATAACTGAGGGCAAAATATATGAGCCGGTAAAAAAATTCAATGCATTAGTAACCTCGGTAATACTGATTGCTATCCCTGATAAAAGTCCGTTTCCAAGGCATAATTTTATAATACCGCATACGACTGAGAATATTGCAATGAATGAGGCAATATCAATACAGTTTCTTCCGCTTGCTCGTACAACCTCAACGAAAGACGGTTTCTGCCTAATATTATGTTGGACTATTTGCAAATCTCTTGCTTTGCCCCTGTATATAATTCCACAGAGCATAGAGGATAAATGAGTGAGCAAAAGCAGAATTATACCTAGCTTGTAGCTGCCCATCATACCCACACCGACCGCTCCTACAATAAATGCAATTGAAGGGTTTTCGCAATATGCAAGGAGCTGCTCGCATTCGTCTTTTTTTAAATGCCCCAGAGAATATTCATCGCAAAGTATTTTAGCTCCTAAGGGAAAGCCGCAGATATTTCCAACGATATACGCACCCAGCGCATTTTCGCTTGCACCGAAAACAAGCTTAAAAATTTTCTTTAGCGGACTTAGACTCTCGGGCTTGCCGTAAAAAATATAGTATTCTAATATCACCATAAACGGAAATGCGGTCGGAACAACGCATTTTACCGCAAGTCTAAGACCGTCCCTTACCAGCTCGGCCATGACATTTGGCAGCATAGCTCCGATGAGTATAACCGCGAGTGTACATAATATTCCTGATAAGTTAATCGCTTTTTTTGCTTTAATTTTATATCTCGTCATTTTTCATAGGCCTTTACCATACATTTTACTAT
>JAZQRW010000117.1:0-10225 GCA_045629765.1 Eubacteriales bacterium | reverse complement strand
CCCTCAACGAACTCCCACTTGTAATCGCCGTTGGTTGCGTTTGTCGGGTTGAGAGATACTGAAAGCTGTGCGGAGTTGCCGTTCTTAACGTTAGCAGAGCCACTAAGAGTTGCTGTTATAGACTCAAGAGGATAGCCTACTGTGAAGGTAACAACGTTACTTTCCTTTGTAGCTGTAACAGCCTTAACCTTAATGATAGCGCCTGTAGGAGCACCTGCATTTACAGTAACAACGTTACCGTTCTTAGTAGCATACTCTGCGCCCTCAACGAACTCGAGCTGATAATCAGCATTGGTGGCATTAGTAGGATCAATGGTAACGCTAACCTGAGCGGAGTTGCCTGCCAGTATGTTAGTAACGTTAGTAGATATGCTAATAGAGTTAAGTGGGTAACCTACGGTGAAGGAGAGCTCGTTGCTCAACGTCTCGCCCGATTTCGCCTGAACCTTAATGACGGTACCGGTAACTGCGTTAGTGTTTACTATAAGAACGTTACCTACTACGGTAGCCGCGTCTGTACCCTCGGTGATAAAGTATTCTACAGTGTTAACAGCGCCCTCGGGAGCTACGGTGTGAGTGAAAACTGCGCTCTGACCTGCAAGAAGGTTGGTCACATTGTTAGCAGAAATCGTAATCTCGGTTGCAGGAACGCTCACGTTAATAGTGATAACGTTGGAGTCGGTTGCGCCCTCGCGAGCCATAACCTTAACAACGTCGCCGTGCTTTGCATTACTGTTAATCTTAAGCACGTTGTAAGTAATAGACGCGTATTCTGAGCCCTCTACGATAAGGAACTCGATGTCGTCAGTCGTGGGCTCTTCCTTATCAGCGGACTTAAGCACTGCGGACAAGGTAATAGTATCGCCGCGAGTAGCCTCAGTCTTGCTTGCTGAAAGAACAAGCGAGTAAATAACGGGCTTCTTGTCATCATCACCGCCATCAGGTGGATTGATAATATCCGTCTTATCGTCAGGATCTTCTTCCTGTGGAGTACAAGAAGTCAGACAAAGCGACGCCATCATGATAATGACAAGCAAAAGGGATATAATTTTGTGTGCGCTTTTCATTTGTTTTTCTCCTTTTTGAATTTGTATATATGGTTTTTGCTATTATTTTTTGTATATAATATTTATCTCAATCGAATACAATGGAGTTTTGTCATCTCCCGCGTATATAAGCACTGTAATCAAGCTATTTGCCTTAAGGGTGATAACTCCGTTATCGATAGTAGCAGTACCCGATTTAATCGTAATCTTAACGGCGTCGATATTAACCTCGTCGCTGACTACGATGTATTCACTGATATTTAACGTATCCGTGCTCAGCTCGTAAACGATGCCTATATCACTCTGCACCGCATTGACGCCATCCACTCCGTCAAGGTCAATGTCTATGGGCAATTCGCCCTCTTCCACCGTCACCGTACAGGTGTCGATAAGCTCGCCTACCTCAGTCTTTACGGTAATAACGGCAGTTCCCTCAGCAAGCGCAGTAAGCTTACCGTCTCGGGCAACGGTGACTACTGTGGGATTATCCGACTCGTAGGTTATCAGCTTTGAAACATGCTCGTCTGCCTCAACCTCGCATTCGAGCTGGAAGATGCCGCCTAGGAGCATTGAAAGCTCCTTCTTATCGGTGTCCTCATTTCTCTGCACGTTGACAATAGATACACTCTCGGGAATATCGCATTTTACTCTTACGTTAAGTGTGGCAAAGAAATTTCCCTCATCGGTCGTTACCGTAACGGTGGTGCGTCCGTAATGAACGCCTGTTACAACGCCGTTCTCATCTATAGTACATATGGACTCGTCGGCTGACTTATAAGTAACCTTCTTATTAGAAGCAAGCTCGGGATAAATGGATATCTTGGTCTCTCTGTTAGCTCCCTGCGTAACGGTAAAGGTATGCACATCAGTGTAAACGTTGTTGTTTCGGTCAACAAACTCGACACGCTCCACCGCTATATGCACGAAATACGGGATAATTCGTCCTGCAAGAGCAATTATTATTACCAAAACGATGGGCAAGAGCGCCAAGGTTAACAGTATAGTTTTCTTCATATATAACTCACATTTCTATTTTATCGTAACGAAGATTTATCCTTAGAACAAGCGTGTGTACTCGATAAATCATAAACACCAGCGATGCGCCGATTACTATAAGATAAGGGAGCACTGAGTTCTTCATAGTTGAAAGAAGCATTATAACAAGTCCCATAATAAAGCCGATGGCAAGACCGTATATAAGGCTCTTGGGTGTGCTCTTGCTGACGGTAGACGACTTCTCATCGCCAACGTTCATAACGGTGGGGTCTTTAATATCGGTATCAATAGAATACGCGATATGTCCTACAGCCGCGAGGGCTACTGCAATAGTGCCTAGCACAACCTGCCACGCAGGATAAATAAACAGCGAAACGATAGCGGTAACTATAAGCGCGCCGATGGTGAACACGGCGTTAAACGCAAACTTTGCAAACATCTGCCGATAGTAGCTGACGGGAACAATCTTTGACATATAGAAGTTGCCGCCGTCGCGTGAAACCGCGGATGCGGAGGATATGTTGGACAGCATTGCAAGAATGGCAACGACCATTAAGTGCGCACCGCCAATCATATTTTGTCCCGCCTGGTTAACGGTTATCGACATAAGAAGCTTATCGTAAGAGAATACGATAAACGGCATAAGAAGTGTAAAGAGGAAGTATTCAAAGACGTCGGACGTTGAACGGAATACGCAACGCACTTCCTTCATAAATAAACTAATAAACACACTCGTCTTTTTAAGCTGTCCCTTCTTCGCATTTGCCTTTACGGTATTTTCAATACTCGACATAGCGGTCTTGAAGAAGAAGTAGCGTGTAAAGAAGATAGTTAGCGCAAAGAGCGCAAGACAAGCGACTATAATTAAAACGAATACGTACCACTGCGAAGGGTTAATCATAGCGCCGGCAAGGTGGTAGTAAATCGGAACCTTATTACCGATAGCGGCAATAGCGTCGTTAATCGCGCGGACGGTCTCGTACTGCTTGTTCGCAATATCAAAGCTTGTGGCGATATTGCCGATAAAGCCAACGTACACCCAAAGAACTGCCGCAATGAGCGAGAAGATTACTATTACGGAAAGAGCAGTATGCTTTTTCAAGAACTTAATAACCGCCATTATCGGAATACTTAAGAACGCCGCAATGACTATAGGTAAAATCGGCATAACGAATAAGAGCGGTATAATAGACACGTAATAGCTCCAGCCAAAGAAGGAGAAGGAGCCGAGGACGTAGAACAGAGGAATTGACATTGAGAGATTGACAATAAACTCGTTCACATAAATAAGAAGTATCTTGGAAATGAAAAGCTGGTTTGGCGTAGCCGGCAGGCACATCAGCATCTCATTGTCACGGCAAAGATAAAGCGTGTTGATAACGTTGCCTATAGCAAAGACAAGCGAAACAAGCTGTGTAAGAAGAAGAACGAGAGAGATAAGCTCACGGTTAATAATGAAGCCGAGAATAAAGACCTTGGAAAGCGCAAAGCTTAACGCCAATGACGCCAGCACGATAAGCACGACTGACTTGGCTAATGCCAAGAACATAGCTCTTGGGTTGACGGTCTTTAAGATATCGCTCTTGTTATCCATCTGCAGCTTAAATAGCATCAGGATTTTTCTCATTGATCCTCCTCGCCAATAACGCTTACGAAGATCTGCTCAAGAGATTCGCCGTTAGCCTTAATCTCAGCTATGTCATATACGCCCTGAAGCTTACCGCCCTTTATAATGCAGCAGCGGTCACAAAGATTCTCAACAACGTCAAGAATGTGTGAGCTGAAAAATACGGTATTACCCTCTGCAGCGTGCTGCTTCATAACCTTCTTAAGCTGGTAAGAGCTCTGTGGGTCAAGTCCCGTGAGCGGCTCGTCAAGCACCCAAAGCTTAGGATTATGTACCAAAGCGGCAATAACAGAAATCTTCTGCTTCATACCGTGAGAATAGCTCTTAACCGGACGGTGGAACGCCTCCTTAAGCTTAAATATCTCAAGAAGCTTATTAACGCGCTCCTCGGCTGCAACGGGGTCTGCTCCATAAAGGTTAGCCATGTGATTTACGTACTCGCAGCCTGTAAGACGCTCAAATACCGCGTGATTATCTGACACATAGCCTATCTTCATCTTCGCCTCAAGGGGTGAGGTCTTAATGGAAACGCCGTCAATCAATATATCACCGTGCTGGAATGGGTAGATACCTACCAGACTCTTAATCGTCGTACTCTTACCTGCGCCGTTAGGACCGAGGAAGCCGTAAATTTCACCCGCCTTGAGTGAAATGGAGAAGTCGTCTACCGCTTTTACAGTAGATTCTCCATAAGATTTAGTCAAATTTTTTATTTCAAGCATATAATATAAAACTCCTTGTCACACGATTATTCAACAAACTGCTTAGGACGACGCGAGGTCTTGTGTGTAAGCTTTTCATAAAGATCTATCGATGAGCCTCGTAATGCCAAATGATCATCCTCAAGCTTATAGGCAAATCTGATGAGCAAGTAGAAGAGGAAGCATAGCAGTGAATATAAGACGTAAATAAGACAGACTATGATAGGATAGAACTCAAAGCGTCCAAACTTCACAACCTTCTCGGTAGCCTGCGTCAAGAACGGGAAGAAATCCGTTACCGTCTCCATATCAAACATATAGAAGTAATTAACCGTTTCTCCCGTAATGTCCGAATATCCGTTGAGTATAGTACCAAGCACGAAGGTACATAAGAAATACGTGGTAAAGCCTATGAAAATATATTTCAAGCTACGCGTATCCAGGCGTGGGAAAATACGCAATCCCATAACCATAGCGGGAACCATCAAAACAAACGTATGCTCGATAAGATAGTGCAAGCTCCAGAAGCTCATAGAACCTACGGAGAAGTCCGGCATCAAAATCGCAACGAGCGCACCTACGATATTTGCAACGAATGCAAAGTGGAACATCTTCTTAGACTTAAACAGTAAGGCGATCATATAGAAATACGTCGCAATGTTACAAAGCTGGAATGGTAAACGCTTTATCGTAATGCCCATAAGATAGATTGAGTTACGCGAGAAGAAGAGTAATATCGCAAGGAACATACACAGCTCCAAGCGCTCTTCCCTGCTCTTAAATCTAAACAGATAGTAAAGAGCAAGACAGCCGACAAACATAAGCGCAATCCAAATCAAATGGAATGTGCCAAAGCTCGAGGGAATCTGCAAATCATATCCGAACAGGGACTGCGGTATGTATACCGGAATGCACGCAAGGGCAACCGCAGGCAAGCCAATGATAAATCCTACAACTTCCTTAACGTCCTTCACGTTAAAGACATGACGGTGTCCCACCTGCAAAAGCACCGGAATCATAAGCGCAAGAACAAGCTCCAGAATAAAATAAACATACCTAAACGCCGGAGCAGGTGAAAACGCATGCCCGTGATTGTCCGCAAGGAAATAAGCCATGTGCTCATTAAAGTATACCGTGGTAAGTATTGAGAACGGTAAACAAACGTAGCTGGCTATATTCTTGAAGAAACGGCCCTTGTAAAAGGCAGCCATAGGAAGCACTGCGTAATTTATCGAAAAACCCCAGCGAAGTATAGACTGAAGAATATCGGAATTTTCATACTTAACGTTCTCAAACCAACCGCCGTTGATAACGTAGATAAAGGAATCACTCAAGAAATAGCGGCAGAAACCAACTATGTATAACGCCACAGCCAATACCTTAAGTATGATATTAAATTTCGCCTTGTCCTTTCCCCTGAACAATAGAAGCAAAACCGCGCATAGCAACGCAGCCGTGCAAAAAACAATTGCTTGATACATAGTCATCTCCAAATTAGAATTAAAATGCAATAAGCACCTTTATATTATATAGCATTATAAGTCTAACATGGCAATGTCGAAAAAGCAATAGTTCTGCCTACCATTTAATAATATTTAATAAAGTTAATTGTAGTTTTTCACACTTAAGAAGAAAATGTTCGGTCTAAGTGCTTCATACAGCAAACGAATCAAATTTGTCCGAGGGGGATTTTCGCCAAAAAAACGTTACCTTGTGCCGATAACATTCGCCATATCTCAGGCGATAATTACCCCCAAGAAAAAATGCGGCTTAGTAAAACATATTGTGCCAAATCATCAAGGCATTTTTTTACAAAAACCTCATTTTTTGTAAACAGTCATTGTCATTTACAGAGATTTTCGGATGCAATCACAAAAATCGGCCGTAACCTGCAACATAATAAACACGCATCGTTTAATCAATTTACAATCACTCATTCTTTTCGTACGACAAGCATTTTTTACTCTTAACGATATTGTTTTTTTGCTGTTAAACAGTCGAAATATATTTTTTGACTTTTTTTCAATAAAGGTATTGACTTTTATTAAACGTCGTGATATAATTATATGGCAACTTGGAAAGCAAGGGCTGAACAAAATGCCGGAATGGCGGAATTGGCAGACGCCCGGGACTTAAAATCCCGTGAGATTAACTTCTCGTACCGGTTCGACCCCGGCTTCCGGCACCAACAATATCGCGGAGTGGAGCAGTCTGGTAGCTCGTCGGGCTCATAACCCGAAGGTCATGAGGTTCAAATCCCATCTCCGCAACCAAAGACTCGTCGAAAGACGAGTCTTCTTTTTTTGCCAAAGGCAAAAATGGTGCGGGGATTTGAACCGAATGACCTTCAGAGAAGGTCGTGGGTAAGCGAGCGAAAACGATTGATTATCGTTTTCACGAAGCGTGTAACGAAAATAACGAGCCGTAGAAGCGAGTTTATCGAGCGACGCACGGCGACTATATTTTCGGAAGGGCAATGAAAAATCCCATCTCCGCAACCAAAGAAACTCGGAACACCATACGGTGTACCGAGTTTTTTCTTTCGCTTTGCGAGGGTTGCAGGATTTGAACCGAATGACCTTCACAGAGCACGACGAGCGTGGCTCGTTGGGTTAGCGAAGGAAAAACAGTCGATGACTGTTTTTTCGAGCGGTGTCGCCCAAAGTACGAGTGTACCAAGCCGAGTGTCGCAGGCGACAGTACACGACATACGACGGCGACTGGGCTGTGTTCGCACTACGATTTCTTCTCTTCCCTTTCAAATCCCATCTGTGCAACCATATAAAAACACCATTAAAATCCGAACCATCTAAGTTCGAACGACAATGGTGTTTTCTTTATAAATCCTCATTTTATGCGGCTTTTTGAGGTCGTATTTTTTCTTTTCACTCACAGATAATTTTATCGAGTTCATTGACACGGCAAACGATATAGGTGTGACGCTCGCCTTGCTTACTGCGGTCAGCCAGAAAATAACGCTTTTTTGACTGTTCTATTACGACTCGGCGGAGCACCGATTCTTTCTCCGACCAGTCACTGACCACACTGTCATCAAACCCCGCGCTTGAGAAAAACATAGCGTCAAAGCATACTTTTCTTAGCGTATCCGCTGCTGTCGAGCCAACGTAAGCCATAGATTCCGTTAGCAGCTCACCGCCCGTGCATACAGCGCGTATTCTGGTTTCGGCAAGGCGTATCGCAGTATCTGCACCGTTTGTATAAACTGTCAAGTTCTCAATGGAGGCAAGATACGGTATCATATATTGCACCGTCGTAGAAGCATCGATAAATATCGTGCTTCCCGGCTTTACCATTTCTGCCGCCTTTGAAGCGGCAGCGTTTTTTTCAGCCTGATTACGCTGTCGGCGAATTATCTGCGGCGGACGCAAGGATAAAACGGATTCCGCACCTCCGTGATGGCGGCGAAGCAAACCTTGTTGCTCCAGCTTTGCAAGATCACGGCGAATTGTGGAGTGACTTGCGTACGTCTTTTCTGCAATCTCTTGAACGCTTATGCTTCCCTTGCTGTTGACAAGCCGAAGTATATCGTCGCTTCTTTTACTTTTTAACATCGTTCCCTCCGATTATGCGCATATGAGCATAATTTTGACATATTTTAAGTGCAAAAAGTGAGTTTGTGTCAATATATCACCCAAATATTGATTTTTTTGCTCGTTTATGATACAATCATACCATAAGTTATAAATAGTGTCAAGAGCAAAACATAAAGGAGAATAACAGTGTATATTGAAGTTGCAGCCCATATGGGAAACATTGCGGAATGTCCTGAAAACACAATGCCGGCATTTATGATGGCAGAGCTTGAAAGAGCCGGACTTCGCGTAAAGGAGACAAATAAATGATTCGTGCTTTTGCATTTGATCTTGACGGTACGCTGACACAGCATAAGACACCACTTGACGATAAAAATCGTGCGATTTTGGAAAGGCTTGCCGAGAAGTACACTCTGGTTATGGTTGGTGCAGGTAATTGCATGCGCATTCACAATCAGCTTGGCGGATTTCCTATGGATGTGATTGGAAATTACGGTATGCAATACGCAAAGTATACAAACGGCGAATTGAAGCTCGTTCGCGATGACGTCGTTGCTTGTACTGATAGAAACGCTATTGAAGAAAAGGTTACATCAATCAGAACCAAGCACGGATTTACAAGCTTTTCCGGTGACAACGTAGAATATCACGCATCCGGATGCCTTACCCTACCACTGCTTGGAACAAAAGCAAATAAAGCTGACAAGCTTGCGTTTGACCCCGATAGAAAAAAACGCCGTGCGTTTTACGATGAAGTGTGCAATCTTTTTGACGACTACAACGTATTCGTCGGTGGCTCTTCGTCATTCGATATGGCGCCTAAGCCTTTTAATAAATACTACGCACTCAGTCTTTGGTGTCAGGAGATGGGATTGCGACATAACGAGGTTATATTCGTTGGCGACGATTATGGGCTCGGAGGTAATGATGAAAGCGTATATCACTCTGATTTTCGCTTTGTTACAATAGACGATTATACAAGACTTGATGAAGTGCTTGCTCCGTGGCTTAACGAGGACGTCGTGGATATTGAAGGTCTGCTGGGAGTCAAAGCAGATTGCTCATGCGGAAACGAGCATTCCTGTAAAATCAACAGAGTTGTTATACGAAACGGTGCATTGAACGAGCTTTCCGCTATGTGTACTCAATATCGAAGCATTCTTTTGGTATGCGATAAAAATACATATCAAGCGTGCGGAGAACGCGTTGAAGCGATTCTTGGTGATAAAATAGATGACAAACAGATATATAGTGGAGCCGGCCTTGTTATTCCCAATGAAAAATCGGTATCAATGCTTGAGAATTGCATAAATGAGGAAACTGACCTAATTATCGGTGTAGGCTCGGGTGTAATCAACGATCTTTGTAAATACGTAAGCTTCAACCACGGCTTGCCATATTATATTGTCGCTACTGCTCCGTCTATGGACGGATATGCTTCCAAGGGTGCCCCAATGCTGTTTGACGGAATGAAAATTACGACAAATGCTGAAGTTCCTGCGGCAATTATAGCTGATACCGCTATTTTGAAGGACGCCCCCATGGAGATGCTTCAAGCAGGATACGGTGACATTATTGGAAAATACAGTTGTCTTAACGATTGGCGACTTAGTAACGTTATCAACGGCGAGCCGCTTTGTGATTACATTTACAATCTTACTTACGATACGGTAAACGCCGTAGCTCCATCGGGAAGCCAAATTATTCTGCGCGACGAAAAAAGCATTGCCGCCTTGATGCGTGCTCTTGTTTTGGTGGGCATCGCTATGGCGTATATGGGCAACTCCCGCCCCGCATCAGGCAGTGAGCATCATCTGTCACATTTTTTTGAGGTAACAGGACTTTTGTTTAATGAGCCTTATTACTGTCATGGAATTGACGTTGCATTTTCAACGTACGTTACAGCAAATATGCGCCGCGAGCTGTTAACCGTAGAAGCTCCGAAACGGAAAGACTTCGACCTGTCCGTGTGGGAAACAAATATTAAAAGAATTTATGGAACAAAAGAGAATTTCCTTACCGCAGACGAAATCATATCTCTGCAAAAGAGGCTTGGGTGGATAAGCGAAAACAAGCTGCCTGTTTACTTACAAAAATGGGATGAAATTCGTAAAATTTTGTCCGATTCACCTACGCCGGAGCAGGTTCTTGAAATGTTGGCAAGCGTAGGACTGCATTACTCTGACTTTGAAAAGATGTATTCGGATACGAAAATACAAAATGCCAAAGAATATGCAAAGTATTTGAAGGATCGCTATACGGTACTGTGGTTGTATGAACAGATAAGGTAAGATTTGATAT
>JAZQRW010000116.1:0-3204 GCA_045629765.1 Eubacteriales bacterium | reverse complement strand
CAAAATTAAGATTTTTCTTGCCGTCGAAGCTGTTATTTCTTATGATTGTGCCACTTTGAGACAGCGATATATCAAGATATGCGTTCTCAGGCTTTGTAATTGTATTGTTTTCGATAACAACGTCACTTATCCAATATCTTGTACTGAGAACAAGACTGGATTCGGTGTAGTCTCTGCCTACGACAATAGCTACACCGCCACGCTTTTTAAGGGCCGAGGTTACGGTATCGTTGGTATCGGCTCCGCCCGTAAGCTTCTTAGCATTGCTTATAGTGTTGCCTCTTATAATAACGCCAAGTTCTAGCTTGAGAGCAGGGTCTGCAGTAGAGTTATCCATACCGTTTAGCTTTATTGTTGGGAAATTCCAAATTCCGTAACGGGTATTGTCTATCACGTTATTGATTATAAGCATCTCGGAATACATATTGAAGCCAAAGTCAACCCTTGTTTCCTCACCTTTATAGGTATAGGTCTTGGTATCGTAATGCGAGTTAAGAGCAACACCCGTTTGCATTTGCGAGAAGTTATTTCTATCGATTACGCCGCTGAGCATTGTAGCGTATGCGTTTACACCGGTGGTGGAATTTGCATTCTTATAATATATCTTTGGACCTTCGATTTTGTTGCCGTAAACTACCGATCGTGTAAAGGCTTGCGCCACTACAAATTCGCTAGTATCATCAGGCATTATATCCCACTCTCTGTCAACTGTTATGGTGCAGCCCGAGGAAGCCTTCGTAATGGTTCTCCACTGGCCTTGACCCTTGCCTTTTGATATAATAACCGCCTGACCTACTATCTGTCTTGTACCGGGATATTTCTCAATCTGACCGTTATCGTTAGTGCGATAGCTCACAAATCTATAACTACTGCCGCTACCCGTCCATTTAGAAGATGATAGAGAATTAAGCTTTAATGTTTTTCCGCCGTTTGAGAGCGTAACCTTTCCGTGATAGATTATGCCCTGCTCTTCGAACAGAATATGCTCACCCGAGTTGTAATTGAGTTCGCCGACACGGGATATATTGTTGTTCATTACGTAGTTGTTGGTTGCAGCGCCAAGAGAATTTTGTATAACTATTGTTCTGCCGTAGGTCTGGTCACCTGTTTTAGCGTAACCGTTTTTATCGGTAACTTCGTCCTTACCGTAAATTCTGTTGTTGCTTATATCCATATTTTCGGAAGAGTTATCGTAAATTGCACAAGGTCCGCTATTACCCGCCATTACCCAGGTGCCCACAAAGGTGTTATCGTGAACGTAAGATCCATGTGCAGTTCTTAGCATTATCTCCTTTGGAGACTCAAAATAGCAGTTTGCAATTTCGGTACGGTCGGTATGTGTCCAGATAGGTGTAGCACCATAGCGACTGTCACTTGCATAGTATTTATATTTAGCTGAAAACTGATTATGATATTGCTGTTGCTGTGAAGAACCAAAATATATACAGTTTTTAGCGTTACTGTAGCAACGCTGTATCTTAAAATCGCAGTTGTGTATTTTAAGCTGTCCCGATACACCCGTATCGGTAGCGTCGGTGCCGTTGATAAATACGCCGTATGCATAGTTAATGTTATAGTTAGAAGGCTTCGCAACGCCGCTGTAAAGCGGGCTGTTTTCAACGTATTCCGTAAAGGTTAGCTTTGTAAATTCACAAGGTGTTGCAGATACATCAAACGCCGCAGTGGCGCCGCCGTTTACGTTGGGATCACCGTATGCCAGCGAGGTGCCCTTTACCATGGTTTTTGCAAACACACCAACGATTATAACCTTATCCTTTGCTTCGCCCTCTATTTTCACACTCTTATTTATCTTAATCTGGTCGTTAATTACGTATACACCCGCAGGAAGATATACCGTATCACCCGCACTCGCCTTGTTTATTGCGGCAATGATTTCAGCATCTGAAGACTTGCCGTTTGTAACCTTAACGGTATGCTTTTTACCGGTCCAGAACTTTTCTGCATTCTTTTCATATTTAATTTCTAAAGGATTTGACCAACCGTACGAGCCGCCGTGGCCGTTATGAACGTGAATCTTATAGTTTGCTCCGTTTGTAAGACCCTTTGGTAATTTAATAGTTACTCTATAAGGGGTAGCCTCTATTACGGTAGCCTCATATCTCTTGTCGCCGCTTGTGAGGTAAACGTAAGACTTAGCATCCTTGCCGTCGGCATTGTTAGTAGTTAAAAACTTTCCGTAAATTCTGATTTCGGCATTTTCACTTGCCTTTTCAGCACTAACCCAGGTAAGCTTTGGCGCATTAACGCGAACAGGCGCACCGATTTTGCCGTTCGAGCCCTGAACCCAGATTATGTACATACCGTAATCAAAGTCAGCAGGGATAATAGCGTTTGCAAAATCACTTCTTAAAGAAGTAACTTCTAGTTGCTTTGTGGTGCCAACGCCCTTAACTAGACCGTAGGCGAAAACCTTGCCATCGGCAAAGCCTGTACCGTAGATAGAAATACTGTCGTTAGGTCCCGCTTGGTCGGTTATTGAGCTTATTTGAGGACCGTCGGAAGCCGCAGCACCTGTAAATTCTACGCTAAAATTATCCGAAAATTTTAAGGTGGAGATTACAGCCGTTGGCTTTGTAAATTCCCTTAAAAACTGTGGGCTTTCCACCATCTGCGGTGCAGGATAGGTGCTTTTTGAAGCGGGTACGTCCGGAGTATCCGAAGTTGTTTGGTTGATATCGTCAACCGATGGAGTCGAGCTGTTTCCCGAAGGATTTGAAGAATTGCTTGAGTTTGGCTTTGAGGATTCGTTACCAGAAGGCTTTTTCTTCGAATCACATGCTGTTATTGAAAACAGCATCGCAAACACCATAATTATCGCAACAAATGAGCGAAGTGTTAGTTTTTGAGAGAAAATGTTTTTCATAAAGCACCACTTTCTATTGTGAAATTTAAGTAAATCTTAAATTTACCCAATTGGTCCTAGTATTGTATCACACTTAGCACAAAATGTAAAGATTTTTTGTAGCTTGTTTGGTGATTTTGCATTTATTTAAAGTATGCGGGAGCTTGCGGTTTTTTACCTGTTGTATGCTGAATATGTTTGACGTTAACCGCATCAAAATTAAGATTTTTCTTGCCGTCGAAGCTGTTATTTCTTATGATTGTGCCACTTTGAGACAGCGATATATCAAGATATGCGTTCTCAGGCTTTGTAATTGTATTGTTTTCGATAACAACGTCACT
>JAZQRW010000115.1:0-3338 GCA_045629765.1 Eubacteriales bacterium | reverse complement strand
CCTATGAAATTTTTTACAAAAGCTTGATTAGCGCCTCGACGTCTTCAGCCTTGGTGGCGTAGCTTGTCGCAAAGCGAATGACTGTATGCTCACTGTCCTAAGGTTCCCATTCTTCAAAAACTACTGAGTTTGGAAGCTCGGCAATCTTCTCATTCGCCATAATTGGGAAGAGCTGATTAGTGGGCGAGTCAATCAAGAATTTATATCCACGCTCAATAAGAGCCTGACGTAATACCGTAGCGGTTTCAATTGCATTCTTAGCAATTTTCACATACAAATCATCGGTAAACAGAGTATCAAACTGAACACCGTTAAGTCTTCCCTTTGCTAAAAGCGCACCGTGCAATTTGATTTTTGTCGTGATGTATTTAGGTATGTAATTAGTATAAACCAAAGCCTCTCCGCATAGTGCGCCAACCTTTGTGCCACCAATGTAAAATGCGTCACAAAGCTCGGCAATATCGGAAAGTGATAGGTCGTTATCAGGGCAAGCCAAGGCGTAACCAAGGCGTGCACCGTCCATAAACAGAGGTAAGTTGTATTTATGCGCTACCACGGAGAGCTCGCTAAGCTCTGCTTTACTGTAAAGTGTGCCGTACTCGGTTGGATGTGATATATATACCATACCGGGCTGCACCATAAAAGAATTGCTGGCATCATTAAGAAAGGCTTGCATATAATTTTCAATCGCCACGGCACTGAGCTTTCCATTCTCATGCGGAATGGTCAATACCTTATGTCCTGAGGATTCAATTGCTCCTCCCTCGTGGACGGCTATGTGTCCCGTATTAACAGAAATAACACCCTCGGATATATCAAGATATGTGTCAATAAGTAGCTTGTTAGTCTGTGTTCCGCCTGTTATAAAATAAATATCAGCTTCACTTTTACCTATTGCCTTTCTGATTTTCTCCTTGGCGCTTTCGGTGTATTCATCCTTACCATAGCCTAAAAGATGCTCTTCATTAGTACGTACGAGTGCCTCCAAAACCTCTTTGCAAGCACCCTCGGAATAGTCGTTCTTAAAATATAACATATTCATTTTCACTCTAAAAACTAATTTTTTGACCGAAGCCCCATACGGAGCCCCGGTCTTTTTTCATTAAATGCTAACAGAATATAAAACGAGAAAAATAATGCAAATTGCAAAAAATGCTCCGCCACAAATCAGCATAAAGCCGAATGACACCTTGTTCCTGCCCTTCTCCACTCTGTAATCGTAATAGGTTTGCTTAACGGGAGTAGGATGCTTCTTGAACATCTCAAATAACACCTTAAATCCGTATGCTAATCCGTCAAACACA
The DNA here is from genome assembly GCA_045629765.1 of Eubacteriales bacterium. Lineage (GTDB taxonomy): Bacteria > Bacillota > Clostridia > Oscillospirales > CAG-272 > UBA1740. The sequence goes on along the minus strand of JAZQRW010000115.1, from coordinate 2,034 downwards.
CCTTCGTTAGAAACGAAGAGCAGAAGACCTAGGCCTGCTATTACAACACCTGATACCAAAAAGCTATCGGATAAAATTCGGAAAATAACAGAATTCTTGGTCTGTGCAAACAAATCATTCGAAAAAGCAACGATGAGTGCTAATATAAGACCGCAGCCAATTGTGACAAAATACTTAATACTTTTTTTCATTTTATATATTCTCGTATTCCTTGCGATACTTCTCAAACTCCTCGGTGTTACAATATACCGAGTGTCCGGGATAAATCTCTCTCATTGAAGGACCTTCCTTTGAGTAATCGTGCTCAAGGATAGGATTATATACAACTCTCTTACGATTCTTCTCTAAGATTGGGTCAGGAAGAGGAATTGAAGAAAGAAGTGCGCGAGTGTATGGATGGAATGGGTGTGCAAACAACTCATCACTAGTACCAATCTCGACAATCTTACCGAAGTACATTACTGCAATTCTATGTGAGAAGTACTTTACAACCGCAAGGTCGTGGGCGATGAAGAGAATGGTAAGACCCATCTTTTCGCTAAGCTCATTAAGAAGGTTAATAACCTGAGCCTGAATTGATACGTCAAGAGCCGAGATAGGCTCGTCGGCAATAATCAACTCCGGATTCATAATGATCGCTCTTGCAATACCGATACGCTGTCGCTGTCCACCCGAGAACTCGTGAGGATAACGTGAAGCGTGCTCGCGTACAAGACCTACTGTCTCAAGAATTTTATAAACCTGCTCGTCAATATATTCCTTATCCTTAATTCCACGAATAACAAGTCCCTCGGCAATAATGTCGTGTACTGTCATTCTGGGGTCGAGTGAGGCGATAGGATCCTGGAAAATCATCTGAATCTCATTGGTAAGATTGTTCGCGCCACCCTTACGTGACCATTTCTTGTGATCTTGGCGTGCAAGCTTTATCTGCTCACGGTTTGTCGCAATAATATTACCGCATTCCTCTTCAGTTATCTCGCCTGCCTTTAAGCTACGCTTTGCCTTAGCAATTGCGTCCTTATAGCTTCTGATACCTGCACAGATACGCTCGCCCTTATAGTAAACGGAACCTCCTGTGATATCGTAAAGACGGATGATGGAACGGCCTGTGGTAGTCTTACCGCATCCACTCTCACCAACAAGTCCGAAGACCTCGCCCTTATAAATATCGAAGCTAACGCCGTCAACTGCCTTAAGCTCACGTCTGCCCAAGCTGAAATACTGCTGAAGGCTATCTACTTTTAAGAGAACTTCACGTTCGGTATTGTTATTAAGAACTTCGTTTTCCATATCAAGTATGCTCCTTCTTCATGCGTTCAATACGCGCCTTAATAAGCGGAGGCATCTCAACCTTAGGTGCGTTGGGGTGCAACAGCCAAGTTGCAGCGCTATGTGTAGGTGTAATTTCAAACATTGGAGGCTGAAGCTCAAAGTCTATCTCAAGCGCATACTTATTTCTTGCCGCAAATGCATCACCCTTAGGCGGGTAAATCATATTAGGCGGTGTACCGGGTATGCTCTCAAGCTTCTCCTTTGTCTCAAGGTCAGGCATACTGCTAAGAAGTGCCCAGGTATACGGATGTGCAGGCTCGTAGAATATCTCCTCTGCCTTACCGTATTCAACAATCTTTCCTGCATACATAACCGCAATTCTGTCAGCCATGTTAGCAACAACACCAAGGTTATGCGTAATGAAGATAACCGAAAGATTTCTCTCTCTCTTGATCACGTTGATAAGCTCAAGAATCTGAGCCTGAATAGTAACGTCAAGCGCGGTAGTAGGCTCATCGCAGATAAGAATATCAGGGTTCGCCGAAAGAGCGATAGCAATAACTATTCTCTGTCTCATACCACCCGAGAACTCGAACGGATACTGGTTGAAACGAACCATAGGCTCAGGAATACCAACCTCTTCAAGAAGCTTGATAGCCTTTGCCTTAGCAATCATAACATTCATCTGAACAACGAATCTGGACGCCTGATCCTTAAGGTAGTCGATAATAGCAACTACGTGTGCCTCAGAATCAAAGG
>JAZQRW010000114.1:0-6070 GCA_045629765.1 Eubacteriales bacterium | reverse complement strand
TTTGAAAAATCTACAAGAATTTGAAAAAAATTCACAAAAAGCCTTGACTTTACTGTATTTTTGTGGTAAAATCGAAAATGTGAAAGTAAATTTCACAAAAAATGAAAATAAGTTTCATCAAATAGCGAATAATCTGCAGTTACTAGCATTCAAAATGAAAATTATTTTCAGAATTGAACAGAATTCGAATTTTACTGTCATAGCGAAAGGAGGTTGGGAATGAACAGGACGCTATTACAGGCGCAATTATTGTATAACAGTATGGGTAAGTCTGAGAAGAAGGTTGCCGACTGGCTCTTCTCTCACTCGGGTGAAATGCTTCCATATTCGATTTCCGACCTTGCATTTAAGTGTGACAGCTCGGAGGCGACTATCGTAAGATTCTCGAAAAGACTGGGACTTAACGGATATAGCGACCTTAAGCTTATGCTGGCTAAGGAAACCGATAAGAAGGTTATTTCGCCGACAATTACGGATGACGACGATTGCTTCTCAATCTTCGAAAAGGTATGTAATGATGCTTATATGTCGCTTGAAAGAACGAAGAAGACGCTCAATCCCGAGGCTATGACCGAGGCTGCGAAGGCTATATCGGAGTCGCGAAGAGTGGTGCTTATAGGACTTGGAACATCGGCTTCGGTAGCAGAGGACGCAAGTAATAAGCTACTACGAGCAGGGTGCAATTCGGCATCTTATTCAGATACGCACATGCAGGCGGTGGCGGTGTCACAGCTTAAGCGGGGAGACACGCTTATCGGAGTTTCACAATCCGGCTCGTCAAAGGATATAGTTGAGGCTATGAAGCTCGCGGGGGCACACGGTGCGACGACGATTGCGCTGACCTCGAGAGAACGCTCACCGATAGCCAGAGCGGCAGACATTGTGCTTCTTACGGATACAGAGGAAACACGGCATAGCACCTTAGGACTGAATTCCCATATATCAAGGCTTATCGTAATTGACGCCTTGTGTTATAAAATAGTATATCAGAACTCGGCCAGAGCCAAGGGCGTCAGCCAAGGTGAAGCAGAGTTGAAATCAAAAAGGATTGCCGAGTAGGTTGGCAGTTAATCGTTGACAGTTAGTGTTAAACGGAGGTTGACATAGTATAAAAGCGTTTCTTACCCACCGCTTTAAAGCTCTGCGCGATGCTAACTGCTAACGGTTAATTGCCAAAGGAAAGGTACAGGGTAACAATATTAACTAATAATGTAAAGATAGTTTATATGAAGATAGTTACTATACAGATTGATTAAGATATACTACTATAACAATAAAAAATAAAAAATAAACAAAGTCGCATAGCGACGGAATGGAGAATGAAATGAAAATACTCGTAGTTAATGCGGGCAGTTCCTCTCTTAAGTATCAGCTCTTTGATATGGAGAGCGGCGAGGTTCTTGCGAAGGGCCTTTGCGAGAGAATAGGAATTGACGGAAAGATTACGCACAAGCGTCCCGGTAAGGAGGATTACTCTGCTAACGCTGATCTTGTGAACCACAAGGCGGCTATTGAGCTTGTACTCTCTCTTCTTACAGACTCTGAGCTTGGCGTAATTGCAAGCGTTGATGAAATCGGCGCAGTTGGTCACAGATTTGCACACGGAGGAGAGAAACTCCGTAAGTCAAGCGTGCTCGGCGATGAGGAGATTGCATATCTTGAATACATCGCAGAGCTTAATCCTCTTCACGGCCCGCCTGCAATCAGCGGATTTAAGGCTTGTAAGAGCGTTATGCCAAACGTTACGCACGTAGGTGTGTTTGATACCTCCTACTATTCCGAGATGGAAGAGCACGCGTATATTTATCCAATCCCTTATGAGCTTTACGAGAAGTATCAGATTCGCAGATACGGCTTCCACGGTACTTCACACAGATTTGTATGCGGCAAGGTATCCGAAATTCTCGGTAAGAAGGACATTAAGGTTATCACCTGCCACCTTGGTAATGGCTCGTCCATCACCGCATCGGTAAACGGTAAGGCTATCGACACCTCGATGGGCTTCACTCCTCAGGAGGGTGTGCCTATGGGTACAAGAAGCGGTACTATCGACCCAACCGTAGTTTCTTATATAATGAAGAAGGAAGGAATTTCACCCGAAGAGGTTGATAAGATTCTTAACTCTAAGTCCGGCCTTCTCGGTATCTCGGGCGTATCCAGCGACTGCCGTGACATTGCTACCGCAGCAGAACAGGGTAACAAGAGAGCAGCGCTTGCAATAAAGGTGCTGATCCACTACATTAAGAAGATTATCGGCTCTTACGTAGCAGAAATGAACGGCGTTGACGCTGTTGTATTTACCGCAGGTATCGGTGAAAATGACAGACTTGTAAGACAGAACGTATGCCGCGATATGTCTTATCTTGGTATCGAGATTGACGAAAAGTACAATCTTGAGTGCCCAAGAGGCGAGATTTGCGAGCTTAGCGCAAAGGGTAGCAAGGTTCGCACCTTCGTAATTCCCACAAATGAAGAGTATATGATTGCTCTTGATACACTTAATCTTGCAAAATAATTAAATTAAATAAAAATAAAAAAACTATCCACAAACGAAAGGAAAAACAAAATGAAATCACCTTACGAAATCAAAAAAGAAATCTGCGAAGTAGGTCACACTATATACAACCTTGGCTTCGTAGCAGCAAACGACGGTAACATCTCCGTAAAGATTAGCGAGAACGAGTACTACTGCACACCTACCGGTGTATCTAAGGGCGCACTTACACCCGATATGATTATCAAGGTAGACAGAAACGGTAACAAGCTTGAGGGTAAGCTCAATCCTTCTTCCGAGATTAAGATGCACATGCGCGTTTACCAGGAGCGTCCTGACGTAACCGCAGTTGTACACGCTCACCCACCTGTAGCTACCGCCTTCACAGTAGCAGGCATCGACCTTGACCAGTACATTCTTCCCGAGGCAGTTCTTACAATCGGTAACGTTCCTACCTGTGAGTACGGTACGCCCTCTACTATGGAAATTCCTGATTCTCTTCTTCCTTACATTCAGAAGCACGATGCATTCCTTCTTAAGAACCACGGTGCTCTTACAGTAGGCTGCAATCTTACTAAGGCTCTCTTCATTATGGAAGAGGTTGAGTTCAACGCAAAGATTTGTAAGTACGCTATGGAGCTTGGCGCAGTTCACGAGATTCCTAACGACCAGCTCGTTAAGCTTATGGAGCTTCGTAAGAAGATGAATCTTCCCGGCCGTCACCCCGGCATTGAGTTTGATGAGGAACCTGCACAGACTGCTAACGAGGAGCTCGTTGCTACAATCACGCGTAAGGTTCTTGAGGCTCTTGGCAAGTAATTCCTTGCTTAATCAAGACAAAGGAGATTTAAAATGGCTATCAATTGGACAGAGGCTGAGATTGAAAAGGTTATAGCCTCGGTTATTAAAGGGCTGGGCACGAGTGTAAACACTACTGCATCCGTAAAGGATTTTGACTCCACGTCATACAACGGCAAAAAGTTCATAGGCGTATTTGAGGATATGAATGAAGCAATCGACGCCGCAACTCAGGGCTATAAGGCAATCAGAGCGATGAGCCTTGCAGACAGAGAGAAGGTTATCGACGTTATTCGCAGACTCACCCGTGAGGAAGCTCCTATCATGGCGGCTCTCGGTGTTGCTGAGACTAAGATGGGAAGAGTTGACCACAAGACCGCTAAGCATAATCTTGTAGCTGATAAGACTCCCGGTACTGCTGATATCGTAGCACAGGCTAAGACAGGCGACTTCGGACTTACGCTTACTGAAATGGCGCCATTTGGCGTAGTGGGAAGCATTACTCCCTCGACTAACCCCAGTGAAACTGTTATTTGTAACAGTATAGGTATGATTGCCGCAGGTAACGGCGTTGTGTTCAACCCACACCCCAATGCAATCGCTACCTCTAATTATGCAATTGACCTTGTAAACCGCGCGAGCGCTGAGGCGGGCGGTCCAAGAGTTCTGGTTGCTTCAGTAGCGAAGCCCACTCTTGAGAGCGCTGACATTATGTATAAGCATCCTGCAATCAGACTTCTCGTTTGTACCGGCGGTCCCGGCGTTGTAAGGAGCGTTCTTTCAAGCGGCAAAAAGGCAATCGGCGCAGGCGCAGGTAACCCACCCGTAATCGTTGACGACACTGCCGACGTAAGAAAAGCGGGCAAGGATATTATCGACGGCTGTACCTTTGACAACAATCTTCCCTGTATTGCGGAGAAGGAGGTATTCGCCTTTGCGAATATCGCTGACGAGCTTATTGACTCGATGAAGGCAAACGGTGCGTACCTTATTGACAAGGCTACCGCTGAGAAGCTTGCTAATATCGTTCTCGTTGATAAGAAGAATCCTAAGACAGGCGTTGTAAACAAGATTGTAAATCGTGACTGCGTAGGACGTGACGCTAAGGTGCTTCTTGCAAAGGTAGGCATCGAGGTGTGCGACAAAATCCGCTGCATTATTTGCGAGACCGAGTTTGAGCATCCGTTCGTACAGCACGAGCTTATGATGCCTATTCTCCCAATCGTAAGAGTAAGAGATATTGACCAGGCTATCGACCTCGCTGTAAAGGCTGAGCACGGTAACCGTCATACAGCGCATATGCACTCTAAGAATATCGACCACTTGACGAGATTTGCACGCGCAGTTGAAACTACTATTTTCGTTAAAAACGCACCCTCTTATGCGGGTATAGGCTTTGGCGGTGAGGGACATACGACCTTCACTATCGCAGGACCTACCGGCGAGGGTATCACAAGTGCGAGAAGCTTTACGAGATACCGCAGATGCGTGCTCTCCGAGTCGTTCCGCATTATATAAAGAAAGGATATGGCAAATGAATATTAATTCATCACAGGTAGAGAGTATCGTAAGAAAGATACTCGGTGAGATGGGCACTACCGCTAAGTGCGCCGGTGTTCCAAAGACCGCTAAGGTTGCAATGCTCACCGCTCCTCGTCGTATCGAGGTTAAGGAATTCGAGATTCCTGCAGTTGGCGACAACGATATCCTCGTTAGAGTAGAGGGCTGTGGCGTGTGCGGTACTGACGTACACGAGTGGAAGGGCGACCCCTTCGGTCTTATCCCTGTAACTCTCGGTCACGAGGGAACAGGTGAGGTTATCGCACTTGGCAAGAACGTTAAGTTCGATACTGCAGGTAATCCTATCAAGGTTGGCGACAAGCTCGTAACCAGCGTAATCAGCTGTGGCGAGTGTTACGTGTGCCGTAATCAGCCTGCGAATACTAACCTTTGCGACAAGCAGGGAGTATTCGGTCTTATTCCTCACTCGGATAAGAACCCACTTACGGGTTGGTTTGCAACTCACCTTCTTATCAGTGGTAAGGGCTCTACATATTTCGTAGTAAATGATCTTGATTTGCAGGAGAGAATGCTCCTCGAGCTTGCTTGCGTATGCGTGCACGCTCTTAAGAGAGCAAACACTACAGGTCTTATCAACTTTAACTCTAAGGTACTCGTACAGGGTCTTGGCCCTGTTGGTCTTGTAATGATTAGCGTGCTTCGCGCTGCGGGTGTAAACCACATCATTGCAATCGACGGTACTGAGAGAAGACTTGAAATGGCTAAGAAGCTCGGTGCAAAGACCGTAATCAACTTCAAGGAAATCAAGACTCTTGAGGAAAGAGTTGCCCTTGTTAAGAAGGTTGCTAACGGCGTTGGCGCAGACTTTGCGTTCCAGTGCACAGGCGCTCCTATGGCTGCAAAGGACATCTATGATTACATTCGCCGTGGCGGCGGTATGTGTGAGATGGGCTTCTTCGTAAACAATGGCGAGTACACGGTCAACCCCCACTTCGCTATGTGCAACAAGGAGATCACTATCGTCGGCTCTTGGGATTACAGTGCTGACGACTATCCTACAACTATGGCGTTCCTCCGTCAGGCAAGAGAGATGAAGATTCCGATCAAGGAGCTCATCACCCATTCTTATCCTCTTGACAAGCTCAACGAGGCTATGGAAATGAACGTTTCTCAGCAGGGTATCAAGATTTGCTACGTTGCTGATTAAGGAGTTTGAATATGGCACTCGGTATGCTTGAAGTCTTTGGCTTCTCAACC
>JAZQRW010000113.1:0-5841 GCA_045629765.1 Eubacteriales bacterium | reverse complement strand
GTGTACGTCGTTACGGTGCGCACGGTACCTCGCACAGATACGTTAGCGGTGAGATGATTAAGCTTATGGGTGGAGAAGCAGAGGGAACTAAGATTGTTACCTGTCATATCGGTAACGGATCCTCCATCAGTGCTGTAAAGGACGGCAAGTGTGTTGATACCTCGATGGGATTCACTCCCCTTGACGGTATTATGATGGGTACCAGATGCGGAGCTATTGATCCCGCTATCGTTCCTTATATTATGGAGAAGGAGAACCTTACTCCCAAGGAGGCTGAATCATATTTCAATAAGAAGTGTGGATTCCTTGGTATTAGTGGTATTAGCTCAGACTCACGCGATATTGAAAAGGCGATGAGTGAAGGTAATGAGAGAGCGCAGCTAGCTTATGATATGCTTTGCTACCAGATAAAGAAGTTTATCGGCTCGTATTCAGCCGCTATGGGTGGTCTTGACGCCATCGTATTTACAGCGGGTATCGGTGAGCATGCTCCTTACATCAGAGCAAAGGCGCTTGAGGGACTTGAGTACCTTGGTGTAAAGCTTGATACCGAAAGAAATACATTCGGTCATTCTTCAACACCCATACAGCTTTCTGCTGATGACTCAAGAGTTAAGGTATATATGATACCAACTAACGAGGAGCTTGTAATTGCTAAGGATACCGAAGCAATAGTATCAAAGCTTTAATATATTACGATACAAAACAGGGCGTTTGCCCTGTTTTGTTTTTTAGCCTTAAGCCTTGGTGAAAACGTATTTACCGCTCTTGCCGTTAACGGTTGACTTGCCCTTAACAAGATAGCCGCGAGGCGCAGTAATTTCGGCAGTTGCGCCCTTGGGAATCTCAAGCTTTAACTCAATGGTGCCGTCTGTGAGTCTATCCCATCGTGTCTTTACAAGACCTGCATTGAGATTTGCCTCAGCCTCGGCAAAGGTAAGCTCAGAGGGGAATATAGGACTGATATGAATTGAATGTGAATCCTCGGTATCCTTATTGGTGCGTATACCTGCGTAGTACTCGATAAGCACAGCGGAAATATCACCCCAGAAGTGATGGTTGAGTGAGCCTGTTTCGCTGAATGAAAGCTGCTCGGGAAGAGTAGTCATACCACGAAGCATCTTGTATCCGTATGATGGACCGTCGGGACGAACAATCATCTTATGAGTGAGATCGTATTCGCCAAAATCAAGCATTACGCGATAGAACACGCGTCCGCCCAATACACCGTGGCTGATCTTGTCGTCATCTGCGTGTACCGTCTCAAGAAGAGTGTTGAAGGCTCTTTGCTTCTCGTCATCGTTATCACAAAGGCCGAAGTAAAGCGCAAACGACTGCGAGGTCTGGTCACCGACGTCGAATTTCATAGTCTTCTTATCGGTGATAAGATGCTTTCTTATCTTCTTGCGGAAGTCCTTTGCGTATCTATCGCAGTAGAGAGCCTCATTTTCCATACCGAGTCTTCTGTACAAATATGCAGCCTTAACAGCAAAATCGTACACGAATACGCTATCGGTAAGCTCACAAGGAACATCTCCGCCACGATATCTGATATTAACGTAGTCCCAAAGACCGATGTCAACAAGACCTCTTTCGTTGAGTCTGGTGTTAATGTACATAAGATAACGGATAAGCACAGGTGCTACAATCTCTGCTCCGCGAAGGTCATCGCGAAGAACTGCCATATAATAGGGGAGAGCAACAAGCACGTTATCCCAAGCAGGACCATTGTATGTGTTTCCGGGGCGCGCCTCTGCATTGAAGCTCCAGTCGCCGTTAGGAACGATACCGGGAACTGCGCCGTTAGGCTTCATAGCAAGAACGATGCTTCTTAGCCAAGTAACGTAATTGTCCTCGGGGTCGAAGTTAAGAATTGAGTGTAGCGCAGACAGAGCGGCATCACCCGTCCAACCGTTTTTCTCGCGGTGAGGACAGTCGTTGGGGAAATGTATAAAGTTAGAGGTAGTCGAATTAAGAGTGCATTCAAAGAGCTGGTTAAGGATAGGATCAGAGCACTTGAAGCTGCTTCTTCTTGTAAGCTCAGTGTTCATAACGTCGAATACAAGCAAATCCTCTGTAGCCTGCTCCTCTGTTATACCGGTAACCTTTGCGTATCTGAAGCCGTAGTATGTAAATGAAGGTCTATAGCTTTGGTTTTCGTTTCCGTTACAAATAAAGTCAGTAATCTGATAGCACCAGTCCCAACGGTTGGCAAGCTTGATGAACTGCCCGTTCTCCACAGGACGCTCGGAATGGTCAATATTGATATGCTGACCCCACTTACCGCTTATGTTAAGACGGGTAAGACCGGTGAGGTTTTGGCCGAAGTCATATACGTAGCCGTCGCCATCCTTGAAGATATTAACAGCCTTCAACTCCTTAACCTTAACAATTGGGTGGCAATCTGCGAGCATAGCTATACCGCGGTCAAGTGCAGCAGGGATAGCAGGCTTCCAGTCAGAAAGGTCACATCCGGGTAAGTTCCAGAGCGGATTTTCAAGACGTGAGTCGTATTTTTCACCCATTCTAAGACCGTCAAAGTAGATTGGAGATGGATGAGTGAGGACAGTGTTACTGTCGGCTTCTATAAGTCTGGGCTTCTCCTCATCGTTGTATGTCATCTCAAGAGCAAACGCAAGCTTAGGCGCAGATACAGACGGCATTCTGTCAAAGTGCCATACAGCAGAATCAAAGCCGTTCTGAATACCATTACCGAGTATAAAAGCGATAGTATTTCTGCCATACTGTATATACTCGAGAATATCGTAATTATCGTAATACATATTGTGGTCAGGATTTACGATATAAGGGGAAAGATGTCCCTTTGTAATCTCCTTGCCATTGACGAAAATTCTATAAAAACCGAGGCCGCAAACTGTGATTTCTGCGTGCTTGATTATATCGAATTCTCTTAAAACAAAATCGTGACGAAGATAGGGCGCAGGAACGTTTTTAGTCGTTGACGTACGTTCGGTGGTTGCGCTTACGAATTTTTTAGAAAAATACATAATTACCTCTTAATATTATCAGTTTTTGTATGTAAATACATACAAGGTTATGATAGCACAAAAATATAGAGGTGTCAAGTAATTTACATATTTTATTTAAAATATAGGGATATTTGATTGTACAACTGTTTGAGAATATCTTCATTGTGAGAGAAGTCGGCAGCTTCCTTATATATCTTCTCAAGTTCAAAATGAGCGACGGAAGCTTTTGCAAAGGATTCAGCAGCTAACTTTTCGATTTCCTTTTTGTATTCAAAGAGTCTTACCGATTCGCCTGTAGGCTCTGCCAAACTTGCAGTGTCAAGCGCATCAGAGCTTGCGTTATCTGCTATTACTGCAAATTCAGAAGTTTTTATACATTCTATTAGTTTATCAGACAGAGGTGTGCGATAAATTCTTGTGGTATTCTCAATACCGATATGCGATAACAATTGGCCAATAAAGAGATATTCGCTGTAGCCGTTACCGCTAATTTTCATACTGCGTAAAGGAAAATTTTTTAGTGGAAGTCGGACTCTTGCATCCTTGTTATAGCAACTGATAAATTGCCAATCCACACGCCCGCCCACATTTGTTTTCTTGTCGGTAAGCAATTCATTGATAATGAATTCTGCTCTGGAATAATCATACGATTTCGAATAATTTGCTAGAATTTTATCGTTAATCGCACCAGCTATTTCCAATAACGAATATGCGCTTTGAAAGTGTTCCTTCTTTGTTTTGTTAAGTGAAAATACATCTGTTTTATGCTTTTGTAAAACCGTCGTATCAAGGCACCTTGCAAGGTCGATTATTTCTTCCTTTACACCGGGGTACTGCGGGTCAACGCTATGTGGCGCTGTGCCGTCGATTATGCAAATGCTTTTATTATCCTTCGTTATTGTAACTCCATCAAGCGAATGAATATCCGATGAGCAGTATATAGCTTTAACGTATGCTTCTTCATTTGAAAAAAGGGCACCAATACCTCGCATAAGTGTGCTTTTACCGGTTCCCGGGCCACCTTTGAGTATGAATACGCGTTCATATTTTTCGGGGGAAAATTCGCGGGGGAAATTACTTACGAAGCCTCGATAGCTGTTGGCCGCTGCAAAATACTCTTCGTTTGGTTTAAAATCTACGGTATTTATCATTAAAACTCTCCTTGACAAATATTACAAAACAAAAACTTGACATTTTTGCTTTACTATATTATAATAATTAAATAGTAATATATGCATACTTTCTGCGCTAACACGAGGTGTTGTATGATTATTGGCCTTTGCGGCGGTAGCGGTAGCGGTAAGGGCACCGTATCGTCAATCTTGAATAATTACGATATTCCTGCCATTGATACCGACTTGGTTTATCACAATCTTACTTCCTACATGTCCGATTGCTTAATTGAAATTCGTGACGCTTTTGGTGAAAATGTAATATCCAACGGTGCACTTAACAGAAAAGAGCTATCCCATATCGTTTTTTCAGATGATTCCGGTGATAAGCGTAATTTGCTGAATTTAATTGCGCACAAGCATATTCTGGCAAGCGTTAGAGATAGAATATCTGCTCTCGTTAACGAGGGGTACGAACACGTTATCGTTGATGCTCCGGTTTTGTTCGAGTCGGGTTTTGATAAGGAGTGCGACCTTGTCATAGGTGTCATTGCCAATCGTGAAGTGAGAATATCTCGTATTATGGCGCGTGACGGTATAGATTACGTATCTGCTAAACGGCGCATTGACTCACAGCTTTCTGATGAGGAACTCAGAAAACGTTGTGATTACGTTATTACCAATGACCGCGGTATTGATGAACTTAAAGTTGCGGTTTCAAAAATATACGATGAACTAATAGGAGGCAAAAATGGAAAAGATAACTGGTAAGGATTTGATGGATAAGCTTTCGTATAAGAAGACGAATGTATACGAGACTGCGACACCTGAGCAAATCAAAGCAATATACGATTATTCGGTTGGATATATGAAATATCTCGATGATTGTAAGACCGAGCGCGAGGCCACTGACGTAACCATCGAAATGGCACGTAAGAATGGATTTACCGAGTATAATTTTGGTGATAAGCTTGCGGTGGGCGATAAGAAATATTTCAATAACTGCGGTAAGAGTCTTGTGCTTTTCACAGTTGGCGAAAATGATCTTGAAAAGGACGGTATAAGAATTCTTGCATCTCATATCGACTCCCCAAGACTTGACTTGAAGCAGGTTCCTCTTTATGAGGACTCCGGTATGGGATTCCTTAAGACTCACTATTACGGTGGTGTTAAGAAGTATCAGTGGACTGCGACTCCTCTTGCGCTTCACGGCGTTATGATTAAGGCTGACGGTGAGAGTGTTGAAGTAAAGATTGGTGAGGACGATGCAGATCCGCTATTCTACATCAACGACCTTCTTCCTCATCTTGCGGCTAAGCAGTCACAGGAGCCTCTCGGCACGGCTATTTCAGGTGAGGCACTCAACATTTTAGTGGGTGGACTCCCTTACGCTGACGACGATGTATCGGATAAAATTAAGCTTACCGTGCTTGCTTTGCTCAATGAAAAGTATGGTGTCACTGAAGAAGATTTCTTAAGCGCTGAGCTTTCGCTTGTTCCTGCTTTCAAGGCTCGTGATATTGGCTTTGACAGAGCATTTATAGGTGCTTACGGTCACGATGACAGAGTATGTGCCTATCCTTCCGTTACAGCACTCTTTGATTGCCTTGATACTAAAAAGAGCGTTATGGTTGTTCTTGCGGATAAGGAAGAGATTGGTTCTGTGGGTATGACAGGTATGCAGTCCGACGTTTTGACAGATATAATTAACGAGATATGCTCCGAGCTTGGAAAGAATC
>JAZQRW010000112.1:0-15189 GCA_045629765.1 Eubacteriales bacterium | reverse complement strand
CATGGGATAAAGCTATATCAAGCATTTGCTTTTTATATAAATTTTATATTAGACCAAACCAAGACGCTTAATGTACATCGGTAACGCTTCTTCAAAGTTTACACCGTAGAAGCGACGTTCCGGGTCATTCATCGTCTTTACAATACATTCCGAGGTAAAGTCAACTGCAATCTCAAGTGCCTCTTCATATCCGAAACCGCGCATTAGCGCACCAACAGTAGAGGAAGCATATATATCACCTGTGCCGTGATATGCAACGGGGAGCTTTACGTTAGTGTGATGATAGAATTTGTCAAGCTCTGAGTCATAGTAGTATACACCGATTTCATCACTCTTGAATCCTATTCCGGTGAGTGCCGCCTTGCTGCAGCCAAGCCCGGTGAGCTTACGGAGAACGTCCTTAATATAATCCTCATCGTAATCCGGATTGTACGGAATTCCTAACATGAATGATGCTTCGGTCAGGTTGGGTATAATAAGATCAGCCTTAGCGCACAGCTTAGCCATCTCGCGTGCAAATTCAGGTGTAAAGCCCTTATAAAGAACGCCGTTGTCAGCCATTGCGGGGTCTATTACTACCTTAGCATCCTTAAATCTGTCTATAAACTCGGAAACAAGACTTAACTGGCGGAATGATCCGAGATACCCTGTGTAAATTGCGTCAAAACCGATATCAAGCTCGCTAAACGTATCAGCTATCTTTGGGATTTCGTCCGTAAGATCACAGAAGGTGAACTTTGGAAATGCGGTGTGTGTAGATAAAACTGCCGTGGGAAGCACTGCGGTTTCAACTCCTGCTGCTGAGATTATAGGCAGTGCAACAGTAAGTGAGCATCTTCCGACACATGAAATATCCTGTATTGTAATGATTCTTTTCATCTTAAACCCTCGCTATAAATATTTAATAAAACCATTATACACGAAATTAAGCGTTTGTCAAGAGTTTTTTGAATTTCTTACAATTTCTTACATTTCGTATCTTATATTTGCGCCAAGGAACGAGAGTTTTTCTACTATTTCCTCGTATCCTCTGAAAATAAGCTCACAGTTTTCGATAATACTGACGTGCGGAGTCGACAATCCCGCAATGAGACACGCCATTCCTCCTCGAAGATCCGGGCAAATAACGTTCGCTCCTACAAGCCTTGAAGGCTCAATTTTAGCCACATCCCCGATTATTCTGTATCCGACACCAAAGAGTCCAAGCTGTTTTAAATAACCAAATCTTCCATGCCATACAGTTTCTTCAATGGTGCCTCCGTGAAGACTTGCCATAAGAGATGCAACTATAGGCTGCAGGTCGGTGGGAAAGTCGGGGTAGGGAGCCGTTTTTACATATATTTGCCGTTTAGGTATTGATAAAACAGCGGCACTCTTCTCAAGTATATCAAATTCAGCGCCCGCATCAGTCATAGCGTTAAAGAATGAATTAAGCTCAACAGCCTCAAAGCCGGATACGCTGATTTTGCACTCATGCATCATAGATAGAGTAAGGAAGGTGCCTGCCTCGAGCATATCGGGTGGAATTTTTATTTCACCTGCGTGTAATTCCGCTCCGTTTATTACAAGCGCGTTATCCGATTCGAATATAGTTGCACCTGCAGACTGTAGGTATTCAATTAGGGTATAAATATGCGGTTCTTTGGCATAATTGTAAAGTTTTGTTTGCTCTTTGATGCTGCTTGCCAAGAGAATTGCATTAACAGTTGCACCTACACTCGCCTTAGGTAAGGTTATTTTGGCGCCACAGCCTTTTTCAATAATTATGATATTATCGCATATTTGTGCACCGAGCTGTTCAAAGCACAAGATGTGTAGGTCAATCGGTCTTTTTGCAAAATTACAACCGCCGAAATTCTGTATGACGCATTTTTTAAATCTTCCAAGGCAAGCGCCTAAAAGGTAGGTTGATCCCCTAAGACGGCTTACGGATTTATTTGACGGCGTTACGTATTTTAAATTCTCTGTATTGATATAGGTGCAATCTCCCTTTGTATATACGATTGCTCCAAGCTCTGTTAGGATATCCAACGCTACTTGTACGTCAGTGATTTTCGGCAAATTATATATTTTAGACACTCCCCGCGTTAAGATAGACGCGAAAATTATTGGGAGCGAAGCATTTTTTGAACCCGATACGCTTATATTTCCCTCAAGCCTTGCGTTTCCTGCAACAAATAATTTACCCATATACCTCTCCAAAATGAAATATAATACATTGTATGAAAGGAAAGGTATATGGGTTAAATTTATATTTTATATTTTTCCATAAGCTTTTCGGCTATCCTTAAACCGTCTGTTGCTGATGATACGATTCCGCCTGCATAACCTGCACCCTCACCTGCCGGGTAGATTCCTAAAAATCCGAGCGCCTCACCGCTATCGGTTCGTGTAATTCTAATCGGTGATGTTGTACGAGTTTCAGGACCGGTAAGTACAGCGTCAGCGTAATTATATCCCGGTAGCCAATCATCAAAGTCCTTAATTGAAGCCATAAGCGACTCCGTTACATAGTCTGGCAGGTACTCACGCATATCAATAAGCTGTGTGCCGCGCCTATATGACGGTTTAACGTCGCCAAGCCGTGTAGCTTTCTTACCGCCTGTAAAATCCTCAAGCCTTTGACAAGGTGCTTGATAATTTTGGGTCAATGAGAATGCCCGTTGCTCGATTTTTCTTTGGAATTCAAGACCGCTAAGCGGGGAGTCTGAGCCAAAGTCGGATGGTGTGACCGACACTAAAAGTGCAGCGTTAGAGTTGTCTGCCATTCGTGCAAATTCACTCATGCCGTTCGTTACTATACATCCACTTTCTCCGCTTGCCGCAACAACCTCGCCTCCGGGACACATACAGAAGCTATAAACGCTTCGTCCGTTATTTAGATGTGTTACGAGGTGGTACGATGCAGTTTCTTCTATTTTTGATGCGTGCTCTTTATAAACAATTTTATTTATATATTCGCGCTTGTGCTCAATTCGTACGCCGATGCCGAAACCCTTAGCTATCATAGGAAGCCCTTTAGCATATAGCATCTTTATAGTGTCACGGGCACTATGACCGATAGCGAGCACGAGATTATTTGTTTCAAATTCGATTTTTTCGTTATCGGCGCGAGCAGTAATCGATACAATTTCTCCGTTTTTCGTCTTTATATCATCAAGTCGAGTGTTGAAATGAAATTCACCGCCAAGAGAAATGATTTTATTCCTGAGATTTTTGATTATTCCCGGGAGCTTGTCCGTGCCAAGATGCGCGGTCTTTGAATAGGTGATATCCTCTGTGGCACCACAGCTGATAAATTCCTCAATAACGCGCCTCTTGTATTTGTCCATTGATCCAACCTTAAGCTTTCCGTCAGAGTATGCTCCGGCTCCGCCCTCGCCAAATTGCACGTTGCACTCAGCGTTAAATTCTCCGCTGATATTAAAGCGGTCAATTTTAAAGCGGCGTTCTTCCACAGATGCTCCGCGCTCTAAAATTATCGGCTGTGTTCCCGCCTCGGCTAAGGCAAGCGCGGCAAAGAGTCCGCACGGCCCCGCACCTATTACTATAGGTCTTGTCGGCATTTTAACAGGCGTAGCCACAAAGCACTCTTTAAAATACGGGGACACCTTTTTGCGCATTTTGAGAAGTCCAGCTTCTTTATCCTTTGATGCTTCAAGAGCTACCACGCATTTGTAAGAAGGCTCAGAGCCTGAGGATAAATTAAGTGCACGCGATACGATTTCAACGTTTAATATTTCTCTTTGCGTAATAGGTATGTAGGAGGATATAGCCTCTTTGATTGTTTCGCTGTTATACTCGAGCGGTAAAGTAACATCTATTTTAATCAAGCTTTTTTCCTCCTTACGTTTTTTATAATTATACCACAAGGATTGGAAAAATACAAGTTATAAGCAGAAATTACCTGAATTTGCGTCTGTTTTCTCTTGGTCTTGCAATATAGGCGCTTATAATGCCGGTAAGTATGTATATAAAAATGTTTAGCAGTAGCTTGAAATTTATTTGTCCTGCGCGTATCAGCCCTGTAATTAAAATTACGAGTGCGGATAGCAGGAAAGATAGCACGGGAGCACCAATATCGGAATTTCCGAATACTCGGATTAAGGTTACTCCCGATATGATAGCACTTGTTACGATAACTATAATAGAGGATATGCCTGTTGCGGATATAGGATTTTCCCCTGTAAGAAGGAGAGTTGAGACGATTATGCTAATAATCAGCATTACTGCAAGAGAATATAAGACACCAAGTGCAATTTTTCCCGTTTTGCTCATTTGCAAATTTCGATTTCTGCGTTTCATAATTAAATCCCCCTTGAAAAAGAAAAATGTCTGTGAATTCTCATAATGAGTATATTCACAGACATTTTGTTTTATGCTAAGGGATAATTATTGGTTTTCCTGTGTATCGGTGTCAACCTCGGTCTTAGCAGCCTCTGCCTCAGCAGCGATATCAGCGATTTTAACGTCAACACTTCTGATTGCACCCTTGAGGAAACGAATCTTAGTCTTATCCTTGGTTGTTTCAAGCACGAAGGTCTCTTCCTTAATTGATACGACCTTACCAATGATACCGCCTATTGTAGTAACCTCATCGCCAACTGCCAATGCGTTACGCATTTCGTTATCGCGTTTTTCCTGCTTCTTCTGTGGACGAACCATAAAGAAGTAGAAGAATACTACAATAAGAGCGATACTGATAAGCGTAAACGGAAGATTGCTAGTGCTCTCGCCTTCCAGTAAAAAGTTGAAATTAAGCATTATAGAAAATCCTTTCAAAAATGTTATCTCAGTAATTATACACTACAAATTTTGAAAATTCAATACTATAGTGTAAAATTAAAAGTTTGTTTATAAATTACCCTCGCGATTTTTCTCGGCAAGCGTTACGATGCTCCTGATTACCTTAGCAGGAGATAGCCACCAATCACGGCACCATACGCGTAGCATTGTCCAACCGCGCGCCTCTAGGAAGCGTGGCTTATAAACGTCGCGCTCCATGCATGAGGAAGATGACTTAAACGCATCACTGTCAAGCTCAACGCCAACGAGATATTTATCTAGCTTTTTGTCGTAAACGGCGAGTGAAATTTTATTATTGCCGTTGCCAAGCTGTGTTATGACGGTATATCCCTGCTTTTCAAGCTTTTCCTTGATTTGCTCCTCGATGCTCATAACGCTGGTGGTAAAGTCACTGTCCTTCTTTTCAAGCGTGCTGAGCTCGCTAAGAATTGTGTCTACCTCTTGGGTATTGCCGTTTGCTACCGCTCTTACGTAGGCGAGATAACTGCGAAGAAGCTTAGGGCCAAGGTTCTTTGAGCCCTCTACCTTTAAGTCCTCAGGCTCAATAGAGGTAACGACGATAATCTTGCTCTTAGCTCTCGTTATTGCAACGTTAAGACGGTTCTCGCCACCCTCGCCGGAAAGTGAGCCGAAGGAAGCATATACCTTGCCACTTTCGTTTTGCGCATATCCTATTGAGAAGATAATAATATCTCTTTCATCACCCTGTACGTTTTCGAGGTTTTTGACGAACAGGCTTGTATCCTCTCCGTTTTCAACTCTGTGAGTTTCCTTCAAAATGTTAGAGCGGAAGGAAGCGGTCTTGGCACATTCCTTATCAATCATATCGTTAATGCATGCCTGCTGGTCTGCATTGAAGGTAATAATTCCGATACTTTCGTTGTTCTTTCTGTTTGCGAATATGTCCTTTAAAATATCAACGATTTCACGAGCCTCAGCTACGTTTTTTCTATCTACCCACTTACCCTTTACCAGGTGTCGTTCGATAGGACGGTTGTTGAGATTCTTTGAGATATTAGGCGCAATCTGCAAGCCGGTGTTATAGAATGCACAGTTTGAGAAGTCGATAAGCTCTTGGTTCCTCGAACGGTAGTGATAAGTCAGATTTGCACTTTCATATCTTGCAACCGCAAGGTCAAGAAGCGAGTCAACCTCAAGTGCCGCTTGTATTGAATAATCGTCCTGGTTTTCAGGGTCAGCACCGAGATACCTCTTCATAAAGGTAGCAGACGGACGAAGCTGCTTTTCATCTCCCGCAACCACTATGCTCTTACCACGGTAAATCGTAGGAATAGTGCTTTCAATGAATACCTGCGACGCCTCATCGAATATTACTACATCAAACAGATTTTTTTCAAGCGGAAGTAAGCTTGAAACGTTCTCGGGAGAGAGAAGCCAGCAGGGGAATAGCCCGAGTATGAAGTCGGAATAAACCTCCATTGTCTTTCTGATAGGCCAGAACTTCTGACTCTTTGAGATTTGATATAAATAGTCCTTATTATTCTTTGCCTCGTTGTAATAAGCCGCATATTCCTTGTGGTTAGTACCGTCGCAGATATTGTACGAGATACCAAGCTGAGCCTGCTTGAGCTTATATATTTTAGAAGTTATATTGTTGAAATCAGTTATAAGCGCAAGGTCGTCCTGATTTGTCTTTTCGAACTCCAATACCTCGTGGTAGATACGGATTTCCATAAGCTTTTCAAGGATTTCCTTGTAATTCGGGAAATTACGGCAGGTCTTGTATGCAAAGCTGAGAACTGAAATCACACTCTTGCTAAGGCTGTTTAATAGCTTGGTAATATCGCGATATGCGATGTAATTATCAATAGCCTCAAATACAAGCTTGACGTATGGAGTGTTTCCTCTTAATACGTTATCGATTACGGCGATGTAGCCGTCCTCGTTAAGAACGTTGTGCAGGCAATCGTAATCTGCGATATACTCTCTTATAGCCTCGACTGTCGCATTAAATTCAGCTCGCAGATTTTCCTCGGCCTTACCCTTAAAGAGAATATTGACCTTTTGCTGCTTCAGCTCGAATTTTACTATTTCATTCAGCGCCTTTTCAGACTTCATAGCGTTGAAGTGCGCAAGTAAATGCTTATAATAAGGATACTTTGCCGTATCGAACAGAGGCTTTCTGGACTTTTGTACGTACTCAAGCTCGCCTCTTACCTCACTGAGTGTTCTTATATCTACATCCTCAATGAGATTGTCAATAAGCGGATTCTTATCCTTTTTCTCCATAAACTCGTAGTACATATTGCCGAGGTCATGGCTTCTGATATCGAACAGTGCATCTCTTAACTCGGTATAGTTAAGTGACATGATATCGTCCTCGAGCACCATCTTGCCGTATATTGTGTACTCGGCTGTGCCCTTGGAGATGTTGTATGACGCCGTATACATATTCGACGGCGAGATGCCGAATGCGACTGGGGTAGTGAGCGTCTTTTCAATCTTAGTAAGCTTCGCTTCTTCCTCGTCTATGCGAGCTTGAAGCTCGTCAAACTCTTGTTTAAACGGTTCAAGATCGATTTCCGCATCCGCAAGGCTTCTTTGATGTGCAAGCATACAGTTTTCATAGAAGTGCTGCTTTTGCTTGCTCTCATCAATAATATACATCGACTTTTGATTAAGAAGTCCCAAACGGTTATAGACTACGTCGAGTGCCGCCTTTTTCTGCGACACGACCAAAACACGCTTGTGCTTTGATATAGCATCGGTGATAATGTTAACAATTGTTTGCGATTTACCCGTTCCGGGGGGGCCGTATATAACTACGTTGCCACATTCGTCAACCTTCTTTACTACTTCACTTTGTGCGTAGTCAAGCATCTTAACGACGTAGCTGTTAGCATTGCCGTCCTCTTCCTTTGCACCTTTTTTCTTAAATAAATCAAAAAGAGGCTTCTTTTCTTTTTTCTTGTCCGTACGTAAAAGCTCGTTTATTGCCTCGTTTGAAAGATTCTTTTTCTCAAGAAGCGTGTAGTCCTGATAAATTGAATTGGAGAGAGGAAATCTCGCCATTACTGCCGCGTATCTGATAGATAGGTTAGTCTTCGCATCAGGCTCTTTAAACTTGTTGTAGGCATATACGTTCTTAGATGGAGTGCAATCAATTTTTATATTTGCGTTAGCAAGATATTCAATTACACCTCTTACGTTCTTAAAACTGTCTGATATGTCGTCAAATTCCAGCTCGAGCTGCTCTATATTGAGCTTTTTAGCCTGAGCGTATGCGAAGATTAGTGCGTGGTTAATATGTATCCTCTCATTGAGGTTAAGACTGATTTCGGCAGAATCTTCACCGATAATTTCAATTTTGACAGGGAAGAGCAGAAGCGGTGCCTTAACTAACGTTTTAGATGAACCGCTGGGAATACATCCAAATACAAATGGATAACCGACGAATAATTCAAATCTGCCGGTTTCCTTTTCGATTTCATCTGTTTCGCGCTTTAATTCCTTGATTTTGGTAATTTCGAGCTCCAAAAGGCGCTTATGCTCGTCCTCGATAGCCTTTTCGTTCTTTTTTATATCCTCTTTGGTAAGGGTATAAGCACTCTCATGTGCACCGGTAAGACTTGACTTTCTTGCGGTATCGAGATTTCTTATTAAATCGTATTTTTCGGCGTTGTTGATAAGTGGAAGTGAATATTTTCCACCTGACCAAAGAAATTCGATAAAATCTGATACCTTATTGTCGCGTCCCTCGAAAATTCGACCTAAATCGTACGCTCCCTTACGAACAACGTTCTTGAGATAAAGGCATTTATTATTACCGCCGATTTCAATCAGGCGTTCTTTGTAGTATGTGTAAATACCTTTTCCCATAATGCTCTCCGTTAATTTTTTTATGTGCAGCCTTCTGTTTTTTGCAAAAGGCCGTATCAATAAAAATTATATCATATATATCTGAAAAAAGTCAACCGAATTGCAAAAAAATATTGTGCAAAAGCCGTGTTTTTTTTATGTATTTTTCTTATGAGCACCGCTTGAAATTTTAAGTGAAAAAATATTGTGCAAAAGGCACAAAAAACATATCGTATTTTTGCCAATATTACAAGTTGATTTTTTAACTCCTAAATGATATAATTATTGTATAATATAATAATTATGCGAACTTTTACGTTTGAGGAGAAAATTATGAATAATCTTAAGAGGATATTATTCGTTGTCGCTATCGTGGCTGTGATTGCGTCTTGCCTTGCATTTGCCGTTAGTGCGGAGTATACTGTTGATAATTACGACAGCATTCTTGAGTACTATGAGCCGGTGTTTGGATATGAGGACTTTGACGATGTTGACGTTGGCGCATATACGGACGGTATTATCAATGAATGGAGTGCAAAGCAGCTGACGAATATTGTTGCTGACGGTGATAATAAGTATTTATCGTTCGTTGCGGCTAATTTGCCTGTTTACACAAGTAATCTGTTTCTCAACATGAACGCTGAGGAATCCTCTCGCATGCTTCTTAGCTTCAAGGTTAGAGGTGAGCAGGTTGAGGGCAGTGATGCTTTACCTATCGTTTCTGTTTACGTTGGTAACGAGCAGATTGATTTGGCAGATGTTGCAGACTCGCATAACGAGGGTCTTTGCTTCTTGAAGCTCGACTTTAACACAGGTGAGGTTAAGTACTATACCAATAGACTTAAGGATTACATAGTTGTCGAGGGCTTTACTCTTGCGGCGGACACATGGTACAACGTTGACGTTATATACAACGTTGTTGATAACGGATATTCGGTGTCTGTTGCCAATGCTGAAGATGATACTGACAGTATGCTTATGCAGGATATTCGTACTCCTATGGGATACGGTACGTTTGAAAACGTGAGAATAGGTATGTCCATCGACGACATTCTCGGCTCGGCACAGGGCTCATCATTCTCACTTGACGACGTGTTTGCATATTCCGGTACGTACTACCGCAATCCGTCCGATAAGGCTACAAGTACAGAGGCGGCTTTTGCTGATTTTATTAAGATTGTTGAGAACGATGATGTCGATTCGGATACAAAGATAGCTGTACTTGAAGTATATAAGCAGATTATCGATGAGTTCGGTTTTACTACCGAGAGCGATGCGGTACAGGCGGACATTGACACACTTCGCGATTATACCGCAATGCTTTACGTTAACTATGTTGCAGAATGTACCGACTCGATAGACGCTGATGGTGAGTATGCAACAAGAAAGGCGAATCTTGAACTCGTTGAGAGATTTTACGAGGCTATTCCCGAGGATTATTCCTTCCTTTCCGCTGCGGACGCATTAAGACTCGTGAGTGTAAAAGAGGATTATGAAGCAGAGCTTGCTTATTTTGCGAAGGTTGAAGCGGATTGCGAGACGTTCCTCAGCGTATTTAGAAATTCCAATCTTACTTCCGATGAGGCTTATGAAGTATATAGCAATATTGCTCCTGTTTACGATGCTACTAACGAATTAGCCTTCATTGATTTTACATACCCCGATATGTCCCAGTATCTTGACAGTTACAAGATGGTATATACGATGTATGATAAAATTACTGTAGCCGGAGAAGACTTCGTCAAGAATATCACCGAATATCAGAATGCTCAGTCATTTGCTGATAAATACTCCTACTATAGAAGTGCAGCAGATATTAAGGCTAACTACATAAACGACACTTATCCCGGAGTTGCAGATGCTCTTGTAATCTTCAATGATTTTGTGGAAAATACGGATATTCTGCTCTTCGAAGCGGATTGTAAAAGCTTCATAGAGAGCGTTAACCGTTCTGATTACGCTTTGTATCTTTCGGAAAAACAAAAGAATTTAAATAGTGCTAGACCTTATCTCGACACGGTATACAATGTTGGTGAATACTATGTTGGCGAGGAAAAACGCAATACCATAAACGGTGTTGGCGATGATGTGGCTAATTGCTTTGCCGGTCTTGCAGAGGCTAAGGTGCTTTACGGTAATATCGTTGACGATATTGATAACGCAGTAAAATCGGCTACGGAGTATATCAAGGCTGTTTTGGCACTTGACGGTGTTAGTGGAGCAGAGCTTGAGATAGCTGTAAACAATGTTCAGGCATTGAAGGATGCTGTAAATGCTGCGCAGTATAAGGATAACAACTTATATATCAACATTGAGGGCTTTGTGCTTACAGAGGGTGATGAAATCCACTCAATGACTGATATTAACGTTATCTTCTCGGGTATATCCACTAAGCTTGCTCTTGCTAAGAGTTACTGCACACAGTTCATATCCTATGTAAATACTATAGAAAATGCAACTAATTTGGCAGAACGTTATTATCACATCAGACGCGCCTTGGTAGTTAAAGCTAATGCAGATGCCACGTTCGAGGGAGTTAGCGAGGCAATTGCGATTCTTGATGCAGCGGTTGAAGCTTATAAAAACGATGTTTCTTATGCAAACAACGCTGTATCCGGCGGTAGTGCAGAGGATAGTTCATCGGCAGTTAGACCCAGAGCCAGAGCTAGAGTCGCGCGTGTGGTTGCGTTTACCGGTAAGTATGGTAAAGAGGATTGATTTTTAAAGACACTATAAAAAGAAGCTGTCAATTTTAGACAGAACCAAATAAAAAACGCCATTACTGTGATACTCTTAGGTGGAGTATTGCGTAATGGCGTTAATTTTATTCTTGAATTTTACCGGCATCGGGGTATCTACCATTTAGCTTAAAGCCGTCAATTTCGGCTTTGCACATTGCGTGGAATATGCGATGCTTTATTCCCTTATTGCTTTTTTCAAGCTCGGCAAGCAATTTTTTTGTATTCTCACGCTCAGTCGCGTGGTCCTCGGGACAGGTGGAGGTGACAATGGGAAGCTCTTGCTTTTTTGCAAAGTAAACGACGTCCTTTTCGGTTGCGTAGAGCATGGGGCGTATCAGAGTGATTTGTCTGTTGGAAAGATAGCTTTTTGGTGAAAAGCATCCGAGCCTGCCCTCGTTAAATAGATTCATCATAAAGGTTTCGACGGCATCGTCGTAGTGATGACCGAGAGCAACCTTGTTGCAGCCTGCCTCTACAGCCGCAAGATGTAGTGCGCCTCGCCTCATTTTAGCGCAGAGCGAGCAGGGATTTGACTCCTTTCTCACGTCAAATATAATTCTTGCAATATCTGTATTTACAATTTTATATTCAACTTCCAGCGACTCGCAAAAGAGTGCGACGGGAGCAAAATCCATACCCTCAAGACCGATATTTACGGTTATTGCGACTATATCGAATTTCTTTGGATAAAATCTTCGCATAGCGCTAAGGGTGGCGAGCAGAGCCAGCGAATCCTTACCGCCCGAAATGCCGACTGCTATCTTGTCGCCGTCGTTTATCATTTCATAGTCGTCCACCGCTCGTCTTACAAAGCTGAGCATTCTTTTCATTTCATTCATTATATAATAACAAACCTTTCGATTTCTGCGTATACTGAGATGGGAGGATAATATTATGAGTATAAAAATTTATATCGACCAAGGGCATAATCCCAGAGATTTTAATACGGGCGCTGAGGGAAACGGATATTACGAGCAAGACATAACCTACGATATAGGCAGAAGACTTTATAGACTTCTTATGGCAAATCCAAAATTTGAGCCACGCCTATCACGTCCTGACGAGGATACCGTTTTGGGCTTTAGCAATGCGTCAAGTCTTTCTGAACGAACAAGACAAGCAAACGCCTGGGGCGCCGACGCCTTTGTTTCACTTCATACCAACGCCGCGTTAAATGAGCGCGCGTCAGGCTCCGAGGCGTTGATTTACAGCTATTCCTCGACCGTTGCCTACGGTTTGGCGCAGGATATACTTGAGCGTATGACTCTGTTGACAGGACTTAGGAATAGGGGCGTTATTGAGCGCCCCGGTTTATATGTATTGAAGGAAACTGAGATGCCTGCAGTCCTTGTTGAAATGGGATTTATAACCAATGCGAGCGACGCATACCTTATGGTAAATTCTCCTGAGCTATTCGCAAGAGGAATATACGAGGGAATAGTAGAGTATTATTCAAATGCGGATTAGCGGAGCGCGATTTCATCGAGGTCTAAGTATTCCTCTGCTGTAGTCTGCGATTTTGCATAGAACGTATAGCTTGTACCGCAATGAGTGCAGTATACCTGCATTCCTTCGTCGCAGAAGCGTAATTCGTATCCGCCCTTGCCACAGGGGCAATGTATTTTGCCCTCGGCTTCAAGGTCACGGACAACGAAGTTTATAGAGTCAAATATAGCCGGGTCCGGCGGAGCATCATTCTCGTCAATATCGAGTGGCTGAATATCGTGTAAATCCTCTGCCTCAAACGAGGTCAACACACGCTGTAGCTCCTCCGCCGAGCGCTCAAGCTCGCGTGGCAGCTGCTCTTCATCAGCTATGAAAAGTATGTCCATATTTGCATAAGGGCAGGAGAGCATGGTAGGCTCTTCGCGGTTTATTACACCTGAAGATACTACGTAACCATGTGTATCCTTGCAAAATAGGCAGGGAACACTGAGGTGAAGCTTGCCGTCCTGCATTTTTTTGATTTCGAGCGCCCAGTCCTGACACTCACATTTTAACCTCAGCATATCCGATACAGTGCTAAGACCGCCGAGGAAGCCTACTGTTGCCGTTGCGCATTCAGGACATCTGAACGCTATTTGATTTCGTCTGATATTAGCCATCAATCCTCCATAATAGCTGCTGAGAGCTCGTCTGCCTTGCTCTTGCCGCATATCAAGCTTACAAGCTCCTTGGCAAATGCAAGTGCCACGCCCATCCCTTTAGCCGTAGTGATATTGCCGTCTGTGACGACTCCTGAGTCTTTTATATTGGCACCCTCAAGGTGCTTTTCAAATCCGGGGTAGCAGGTGGCATACCTTCCTTTTAACAATCCTCTTTTACCGAGTATAAACGGAGCAGCGCATATTGCACCAATTTTTCCGCCGTTCTTAATTACCGCATCTAAAACGAGGTCTGTAAACTCACTCTTATCAAGATTAGAAGCACCGGGCATACCTCCGGGGAGAATAACCGCATCTACCTTGTCGAGAGGTACTTCGCTGGGCGAAAGGTCACACACCACGGGAATATTATGAGAACCGACAACGATTTTTGAGTTGACACCGACAGTTCTTACATCAAGCTCGGCTCTTCTCATAAGATCAAGAGGCGCTAACGCCTCAATCTCTTCAAATCCGTCGCATAAAAGAATAAGTATCATATCATACTCCTTTAGTACAATTAAGTGGCTTGCTACCGCCATTAAAGACGGTAGCAAGTGTTTTTTGCGTAAATAACAACTTATATTTACATTTTATGGTTTTTAGTCATCAAATCCAACTCTGGATAATTTCTCATGCCACTCATCCATAGTAATCAGCACCTCTCGCGGCTTAGGACCGTTAGGCTCGCTGACGACACCGATATCTTCCATAGTATCGATGTATTTTGCCGCCTTACCGTATCCGATGCTGAGCTTTCTTTGAAGCAGGGAGGTGGAAATTTTACCTGAGCGAATGGCAAGCTCAACGGCATCGAGGAACTTCTGGTCGTTGTAGTATCCGATATCCTCATCGTCATCTGCTTCGTCATCATATCCTGTGGACTGGGACTTCTTGTTACCGCATTTTTGAGCCGCCTTTGCAATCTCGCTTATAACGTCGTTGTCGTACTGCTCACCGTAATCCACTTCCTTAAGGAATGCCATAATGGACTCTACCTCGGAGTCGGATACAAATGCACCCTGCACACGAATAGGCTTGGTCTTGTCTACGGGCTTGTAGAGCATATCACCCTTGTTGAGTAGCTTTTCTGCGCCCTTGTTGTCAAGAATTGTACGTGAGTCAATCTGGCTTCCAACTTTACAAGCAATACGGGTATTGATATTAGCCTTGATAGTACCCGTGATAACCTTAGCATCGGGGCGCTGTGTACCGATGATTAAGTGTATGCCCGCAGCTCTTGCTTTTTGCGCGATTCTCATTATGAGATCCTCGCAAGGCTCGCGTACCTGCATCATAAGGTCGTTAAGCTCGTCAATTACGATAATTATTTTGGGTAGTTTTTCACCGATTGAGGGGTTTTCCTCGACTCTTTCGTTGTACATAGCGAGGTTTCTTACGTTCAACGCTTCTATGAGGTCGTAACGTCTTTCCATCTCCTCGACTGCCCACATAAGTGCGCCTGCCGCTTGCTTTGAATCTGTTATTACAGGTATAAGCAGGTGTGGAATACCGCTGTACATCTTAAATTCGACTTTTTTAGGGTCAATCATTATAAACTTTACTTCGTCGGGACGCGCCTTGTAAAGAAGGCTTATAAGTATTGAGTTTATACACACCGACTTACCCATACCCGTAGCACCGGCTACAAGACAGTGTGGGAACTTCTCAATATCCGC
>JAZQRW010000111.1:0-4999 GCA_045629765.1 Eubacteriales bacterium | reverse complement strand
CGGACTCTCCATAATCGAGGCGCTGCTTATTTCAATGCTAAACGTCACCTCGGCGGGTCAGCTTGCCGCAGTGCCGATAATCGTTTCTCTTGGCTCATATATTGAGTTAATTATGACACAGCTTGTCATCAATTTAAGGTACTCGCTTATGTCGACCTCACTCTCACAAAAGCTTGATAGAGGCGTTAGTACAATAGACAGATTTGTTATAGCATTTGTCAACACAGACGAGGTTTTTGCCGTTTCAATAGGCAAGGGAAGACTCCTCTCGCGTAGCTATCTTTACGGCATTATAACCGCACCGTACGTAGGTTGGGCGCTCGGCACTCTCATAGGTGCTATCTCGGGCAACATTCTGCCGACTATCGTTATCTCCTCGCTCGGAATAGCGATATACGGTATGTTTATCGCGATAGTTGTTCCTGAGGCAAGAGATAATAAATTCACTCTTCTTGCGGCGCTCCTTGCTCTAGCACTCTCGGTTTTGTTCTACTATACACCATATCTATCGGAGATTCCGAGCGGATTTGTTATAATAATAGTAGCGACTTTTTCGGCGGCACTCTTTGCCGTTATAGCGCCGATAAAGGAGGAATAAGAGAATGCCTGAATTTGCGAAATTTCTCCCATATCTTCTTATAATGGCGGCGGTGACTTATCTTATAAGAATGCTCCCACTCGTCTTCTTCAAAAAGAAGATTACGAGCACCTTTGTTCGTTCATTCCTCTACTATATGCCATATACCGTACTTACGGTAATGACAATACCCGCGGTATTTTATTCCACATCGTCGGTAATTTCGGCGGCAATTGGCGTGCTTGTAGCGGTTGTCCTCGCGTACTTTAAGCTTGGACTTTTGCGCGTCGCTATTGGCGCATCCGCCGCAGTTCTTATCACCGAGCTTATAATGACGTGCTTGGGTTAAACAAATCACCTTAACTTTAGACAAACGTATTTTGGAATTTTTGAAAATCAAATGAAAAAAGGACACATCATTTACGCGTTTTGCACGGTGATGTGTCCAATTCTTATATAAGGATAAATTCTTTAGTTGTTATCTGCACTGTACACTACATTGCCATCAACAACGGTTATGTATGCCTGAGCACCTACGGTTGTAAGCGGGTCTGCTGTCCAAATAACAACGTCGCCATCCTTTCCAACCTCAAGGCTACCGACACGATCACCGATGCCGGTCTGATTTGCAGGATTTACTGTAATTGCTCGCCAAGCCTCCTCGTAATCAAGTCCACCGTTTACTGCAAGACCTGCGCACATAGGCAGATACTGCAAAGGAATTACGGGAGCATCTGTAATAATGCTGATGGGGACGCCGGCTTCGTGGAGTGCCTTGGGCGTGGTAAAGCTCTTATTCATCAACTCGACCTTGCTCTTTCCACCAAGGGTCGGACCGACAAATGCAGGATAACCCTCGTTTCCAAGCTCGTCTGCAATAACAGAGCCATCTGTACAGTGGTCGAGTGTTAGTTTTAGGTTAAACTCCTTCGCTATGCGAATAGCGGTAAAAATATCGTCTGCTCTATGGGCGTGAGCCTTTAATGGTAGCTCACCACGTATAACGGGTATCATCGCTTCAAGCTTCATATCAAAGGCGGGATTTTTGTCGTTCTCCTTATCCTCGAGGTATCTTTTTGTCTTGAATAGCAGCTCTCGCAAAACTGCCGCAGTGCCCATTCTGGTCATCGGACTCTTTTTAAGTCCCTGACCGTAACAGCGCTTGGGATTCTCGCCAAAGGCACATTTCATAGCGATGGCGTCTTTGATAATCATCTTATCAACTCTATTGCCGTAAAGCTTGATAGCGGCAAATGTACCACCAACCACGTTAGCACTACCGGGGCCTGTACAAGCAGAGGTAACGCCATTCTTAATGGCATTCTCAAATGCCTCATCCTGAGGGTAAATCGAGTCGATAGCACGCATCTGTGGCGTTACGGGATCGACTATTTCATTGTAGTCTCTTCCTTCCCAGCCGACAGCCTCATTATCTAGTCCGATATGACAGTGCGCCTCGACGCAACCCGGAGTTACAAGTCTGCCACATGCATCAATAATACGGCATTCCAAAGAGACGGATATTTCTGATCCTACGGCAAGTATTTTGCCATCATTGCCGATAAGAACAGAACCGTTTTCGATGTCTTCTCCTGCCATAGTTTTAACATGACCGTTTTTTATAAGTAACACGCCAAAAACCTCCAAACTGAATTTGTACATTTATCATAGCATTTAGGTAAAAAAATGTCAATAGTGCTATTAAACTTTTAAATGATTAGTCTTGTGAAATTCCGATCATATGCTCAATGAATTTTTGACAGGCGAGGGAATGATAGCGGCTTTTCTTTTGATAGAAGTAAATATTACGTAAAATTTCGTCGTCGTTAAGACGAAAATATCTCATTGACGTGCTCGGCTCCATGTTTTTCACCAGCGTGTCGCTGACGAATGATACGCCGAGCCCCATAGCTGAAATGTTATAGGCAGTAATTTGTTGGTCGAGTCTAAATAGTACGTTCGGAGATAGAAGATGCTTTTTGAAAAGCGTGTCAGCTCGCTTTCCCGTGTCGTTTTCTGAGTTGAGAAGCACGAATGGGAATGAGATAAAGCTCTCAAGCTCTACGCTTTGGTTTGGCAAAAGATGCTTGCCTGCCATAACGTCCGAGGAGCCACGCGCCCGCGCCTCGATCTCTTTGCTTATTTCAAAGCTGTCGGGAACTGCTAAAAGTATCATTTCGCTGGCATATTCGGTACAAAACAGAGCATCGTTCTTGATGAGCGTATTATCGATGACGAGGTCCAGCTCCTTGGCTGAAAGCTCGTGCATAAGATTTTTACTGTTGTTCTCAAATATTTTGATACTTACTTTAGGATATTTTCTGTTGAAATCGGCAATCATACGAGGGAGCATAAAGGAAGAATAAAGGCTACTTGCGCCTATTTTTATTTCGCCCGTACAGAAGTTAACGGTGTCGCTTACAAATTGCTCGAGATCATTTTCCATTCGCTCGATTTCTAAAGCGTACTTTACATATTCCTTGCCGACTTCCGTGAGTGCTATCGGGTTACTGCTGCGATCAAAGATCGGCACACTAAGCTTTTCCTCAATTCTTCTCACCGTAGCGCTGAGTGACGGTTGTGAAATGTAAAGCTTCTCAGCCGCCTTTGAAAATCCACCCTCGCGGAGTATCGCGAGCACGTATTCCTTGTTTCTAAACATAAAACCTCCTATAACTTTAGAGTTATGAAAAACATACTATAATATGTATTTGATTATATCATGAAAATGTTGTATAATCAAGAGGAATTATGAATTTTGCTGTGAAAGGGATTAAAAATGCAGCTTTACAGAGAGGAACAGGACTCTATCGGAGTTAGAAACGTGCCGAGCGAGGCTTATTACGGCGTACAGAGCCTTCGAGGAGCGGAAAATTTCAGAATTACAGGCAGAGGAATGCACCCCGAGCTTATTTGCGCAATAGTGGAGCTTAAAAAGGCGGCGGCTATTGCTAACCGAGATGCAGGCGTTTACGACGGACGTATTGCGGATGCGATTATTTCGGCTTGTAACGAGATTCTTGAGGGTAAGCTTCTTGATAACTTTATAATAGATGCCGTTCAGGGCGGTGCCGGCACGTCCGCAAATATGAATGCCAACGAGGTCATTGCTAACCGTGCTATCGAGCTGCTCGGTGGCGAAAAGGGAAATTACAAAATGGTTCACCCTAACGACCACGTCAACTGCGGTCAGTCAACCAACGACGTTATTCCGAGCGCAGGGAGAATAGCTACCGTGCGCCTTCTTATGCGTGCTCTCGAGTCTATACGACAACTTCAAGCGGCATTTTCGGCAAAGTCCGAGGAGTTTCGCGATATAATAAAAATGGGACGTACCGAGATGCAGGATGCGGTGCCGATAAGCTTCGGTCAAGTGTTCGGAGCATACGCGTCGGCACTCTCCAGGGATATGAAAAGATTTCAGCTCGCAATAGACGAGATGTCGGTTATAAATATAGGCGGAACGGCAATTGGCACCTCTATAAACGCACATCCCGAATACGTAAGGAGCATTACCAATAGTGTGTGCAAGGTAACAGGTCTTGGGCTTTCACAGGCGGAAGATCTTGTGGATGCTACGCAGAATCTCGACTCCTTCGTCTTCGTATCGGGAGTGGTCAAATCCTGTGCGGTAACACTCTCTAAGATTGCGGGTGATATACGCCTTATGTCATCAGGCCCACGCACAGGCTTTGGTGAGATTTGCATCCCCTCTAAGCAAAACGGATCGTCGATAATGCCCGGAAAGGTCAATCCCGTAATGCCCGAGGTAATGAGCCAGGTGGCATTTAACGTTATAGGCAACGACACGACGATAACTCTTGCGGCAGAGGCTGGGCAGCTCGAGCTTAACGCCTTTGAGCCTGTGTTATTCTATCGTCTGTTTGAGTCGATAGATACGCTGAAAAATGGCATTGACGTCTTTAGGAGCGAGTGCATTGAGGGAATTGTTGTAGACGCGGCAAAATGTCGCAGTAACGTTGAGAACAGTATAGGCATAATAACCGCGCTTTGCCCACATATCGGATACGCGGAGTCTGCCCGCATAGCTAAGCGCGCAATGCGTGAGGGAAGAAGCGTACGCTCACTTTTGATTGAGGAAAACATAATGTCACCCTCGCAGCTTGACTCTCTCCTTGATCCTGCAAAAATGATATAAATATCTTCTTTTACAAGGTTAGTCTCACTGTTTTAGGTGTGGCTAACCTTTTTGCTATGTAAACACGAAAGCGAGCCGTTTTATGCAATAGTGAAATATTGCTCCGGTTTTAAGAACGGCACTACTTCAAAAAAATCACTTGTTAAAGCACTTGGAAGATAAATAATTATCGATAGGTGCATTGTTGTGACTCTGTAATCTTAATGCGCAAATTGTTTGATATCAAAATATTACATAACCTATGAAAGCGATTATACCTAATA
>JAZQRW010000110.1:0-22525 GCA_045629765.1 Eubacteriales bacterium | reverse complement strand
TTTCTTTTCTGTGAAAAGAATGGAGTGGATTACAAAGGGCTCTCACCCAAGGGTTCTCGACCTCCACCGTCGCATAGTCGTCGATTGTCGTTCGCAAGCTCACTTCTCCGACTCGTTGCTTTGGGCGGTTTCGCCTTCGTGTAAACAACACTTAGTTCTTTTCACTCGTCTACCCTCATCCCCTCCAGAAAAGACTCAAGAAAATCCTGAGTCTTTTGCTTTTTAAACCGGAGGGATTACAAGAGGCTCTCACCCAAGGGTTCTCGACCTCCATCAAAAAAATCTCGCTCTGGAACGAGATTTTTTATCCATTGCGAAAGCAATGGTATATCATCAAGGGCGAAAAATCGCTCTTGTATATCATCAGCATTTAGGCTGGATAATGTTTCGCAATGATGATATGCAAGGCTCACGCCTTGATAAATATAGCCTGCACCTTTGAAAGTTTTGCTTTCTTCGTGTAGGCTTTTTTATTTGTCGTTTTAGCTGCTTTTGTGGCTTGTGCATTATTTATCGTAAAATTGACATAATAACCTTATAAATTTGTATGAGGTTTGGTAATGAGGCGGAGTAGAGTTATTTCTTTGGGGTTGATTTTGGTTTTGCTTTTTAATATCACGCTTTTAAATAGCTGTAGGCGGAATATTGGTAATCGGAACGAATACACCTTTAGAACCTATGTTTCGAGCCTTAGCACTAATTGGAATCCTCATACATGGCAGGTGAGTGCTGACAGAGAAATACTCGATTATATAACCTCGCCGTTTGTCAGTATACAACCACTAAACACCGATGACGGTACTTTCCAATGGGCGTACGAAATGGCGACCAATATCACTGATGTGACCGAAAAATGTAAAGATAACCTTACAAAATATAAGGTTAATCTTCCAAAAGATGCGGACATTTCTAGTATCAAAAACGGATATGTTTTTGAAATAGCATTAAACACAAATGCTAAGTGGCAGGACGGCACTCCGATTTTAAGCGATGATTATATCGAGTCGATGAAGCTATTGCTATCTCCTAAAATGAAAAACTATAGAGCCAACACGTACATCAGCGGTGACTCTGCTATTGCAGGCGGAGGCGCGTATTATAGGGGTGATGCGGACTTTGATACGGTTGGTATATATAAGGTTGACGACTATACCTTTAGATACGTATGTGAAAGCAGGAATGATATAAACTATTTCTTGACCTCACTGACCGGTAATTGGCTGGTAAATAAAGAGGGGTATGAGTCGGGATATCAAAGCACGGAGTCACTCCTAAGCACCGATTACAATACCACGCTCTACCGCACATATTCCTACGGGCCGTATAAGATTTCTTCCATTCAAGCAGAAAAGGAAATGGTGCTTGTACCCAATGAAAATTGGTACGGTTGGGAAAAGAATGAGTATGGTAGACTGGTTTCATACACGGATTTTCTGGTCAACGGTGAGAGAATACAGCAGTATGTAACTACGAAAATCGTCATGAGTGTTATGGATGAGGGAACGGCGCGCTCGAAGTTCTTAAAGGGTGAGCTTTCGATTTATAGTCCGGGAGCGGAGGAACTTTCAACATATAAATCATCATCACAACTGTATAGTCAAAATGAGACGTATACCATGTCGTTTTTCTTTAACACGGGTGTGGACGCACTCTTGAAAATGGACGAGCAAAAAGGAAATAGTAACTCAATTGTGTTATCTAGTTTAAACTTTAGAAAGGCGTTTAGCTTATGTATAGACCGTGAAGAATTCTGCTATTCCACAGCGGGGTGGACACCCGAGTACGCTTTGATGAATGACCTCTATTACTACGATATATACAACGACCCGAATTCCCGATATCGTACATCGTCACAGGCGATGCGCGCAATATGTGAGCTCTACGGTGTGGGCTACGGTGCAGACACCCCTTATCCTACACTTGAGGATGCTTACGCTTCAATTAACGGATATAATTTAACAGAGGCGCGCGAGTTAATGAAAACGGCGTATAAAGAACTTAGTGAAAACGGTTTATATCATGGCGGTGACATAAAGATTAAGATAGGATATAGCAATGGCGCATTGACCTCTGACGATAATATGCAATGCTCTCTGATTGAGAAATATTTAAATCTTGCACTGGCAGGCACAGGCTTTGGTACAATATCGCTTGAGCCTATCGGAAATATACCTAATAGGTATGGTGACGTAGCAAACGGCGAGTACGCGATTGGATACGGTGCGTGGGGTGGAGCCGCATTCTATCCTTTCAGAAATTTCCAGGTTTATATGGATAGTGACAAGTATAGTTTACACGAAGCAGGGTGTTGGAGTCCGGATGAGGAAACGCTTACAATAAAAGTTAACGGTAAAGATGTGACAAAGACGTATAAGGATTGGAGTGGATCAATGATGGGAAACGGCGAATTTGCTACGGCAGATATTGAAACAAAGCTTGAGATATGCGGGACGCTTGAGCGTGAATTCTTGCAAAAATACTATCGCATACCGCTTGCTGCCAGGACGAGCTCTGAGTTGCTTTCATATCAAAATAGGTATTTGAGTGATAGGTATAATGTAATGTACGGTTACGGCGGTATAAGGCTTATGAGGTATTTATATGATGACTATGAATTTTCGCTATTTGTTAAGGAAAACAGAAATAGACTAAGCTACGAATAGTCGGCGCGGAGGTCAAATGCTGAAATATATCGTCAAAAGAGTGCTATTGATGCTTCTTACACTATTTATAATCACGACCATTTGCTTTATGCTTGTTAGAGTGTTACCGATGGAGCTGCCTACGGATAAGACTGAGGCTGAGGCAATTAAGGATAGGTGGGAGGCACTAGGATATAATAAACCGCTGTTGATTCAATACGGAATTTATCTTAGAAATATACTTTCAAAATGGGATTTTGGTACTTCGTGGTATATATCGACACGTCAGGGGGCGTGGGAGCTTATCAGTTCTCGCTTGCCACCGACGATACTCGTTAACCTGTATTCCTTTATTCTATCCGTGCCCATTGGCTTAGGACTGGGAATAC
Source organism: Eubacteriales bacterium (assembly GCA_045629765.1). GTDB lineage: Bacteria > Bacillota > Clostridia > Oscillospirales > CAG-272 > UBA1740. Next base: position 19,494 of record JAZQRW010000110.1, on the reverse strand, counting down.
TTTGCGCAGTTGGCAAAAATAAGTGGTATGATTATTTAATCGGCGTGGTTATTATACTTTTTGTATCTGTGCCAAGCTATGTTTATGCCTTCTTGGTACAGTATCTTTTAGGATTTAAGCTGTCCCTGTTTCCGCTTACGGTGTACTCGCTCAGCGATGCCGGGGGATGGCTAACGCCTAAAATGTTCTATAGTATGTTGCCGGCAGTTTTTGCATTATCGTTTGGCGAGATTTCCTCTTTGTGCCGTATAACGCGCGCAGAGCTCGGTGATAGTATAACGCAGGATTACATGCTGCTGAGTAGAGCTAAGGGCATGACGCGGGGGCAAGCAATAAGAAAACACGCTATGAGAAACGCCATGGTGCCGATTTTGCCTATGCTGATTTCTGCATTTGTTGGGATAATCGGTGGCTCTGTTATAATAGAACAGATATTTTCTATTCCGGGTGTAGGACAGCTATACGTGCGGTCGATAACACTGAGAGATTATGATGTGTTTATGCTTGAAACCATATTATACACCTTTGTCGGACTATTGGCGGAAATAGCAATTGATATAAGCTATGGAATAATTGATCCTAGAATTAGGATAGGAGAGCAGTGATGGAGCATAAGAGTGATGAGCTGTTTGAGTTTGCCAATCGCGAGGCTAAGAGCGACGAAAGTAACGAATATTCCTCGCGCGGTTATCTTTATAACTCGTATTTAAGACTTAAAGATAAGTGGTCAGCACTTGTGCCGCTTATTATCATAATTGGCATAATTTTATTCGGAATACTCGTTCCGCTATTCTTTGTGGGAAAAGAGAATGGGTTGAATTCGTATTATGCTAAAAAGCCGCCTCGTGTTGTGCTGTTTGATAATGAAGAAATGGTGATTGGCGGAACCCGTGTTAAAAATTACAATGAAAAGGCATACGTGCGTTTGCTAGCTATTGGAATAGGCAGTAATCTCGATGACAATGGCTATAGCATAGATTATGTAAATAATAGTTGGCAGAATCCTGTAAAAAGACTTAAGAAAATTACAGTTAGCGGCACCGGGAACGCGTTATATCGTGCCAGTGTTGACAGCTATTTAGAGGTTGGATTTATATATAAAACCATAACGCAACAGGAGTATCAGAAAATCCTTGAATATCAAAATGCGACGGGATACCGAGTGCTATATCCTCTGATTGAAGAGAATGAATATTCAAGGCTTGATGCTAACGTATGGTATGCAGTCAATGAGAAGGGGGAAGCACTTAACGCTAGGGGCGAAGTTATTGAGCTTGAGGAAGGAAAACCGAAGCAGCCACTGCTGGATAATTACAAAAGAGATAGCGAAGGCAAGCCGGTTTACACAGCGTATGTCGGTGGTGGCAGCTTCAATACTGCTCAGCTTCGAGTCAGAGTGCTTTACCACAATTATTACAGATATATGCAGGAGCGAGCACCGAGCTATGTTTTTGGTACGGATACGCAGGGGTATGACCTTGTGCGTCGCGTTGCAGGCGGAGTGCGCTTTAGCTTGCTGATTGCGATTTCAGTATCCGCTTTGAATATCATAATAGGCTGTCTCGTTGGCGCAATTTGCGGTTACTTTGGCGGCTGGGTGGATATTGCTATACGAAGGATTAGTGATATACTATCAGGTGTTCCTTTGATTGTGGTAGCCACCTTATTTCAAATTCACCTTTCGGATAGAGTCGGTGTTGTCCCCTCGCTTCTTTTTGCCTTGGTTTTGACAGGATGGATAGGTCTGTCATCACGAGTGAGAGCACAGGTTTATAAGGTGAAGACACAGGAGTTTGTTCTTGCCTCACGCTCACTTGGGGGTGGCAGCAAGCACGTAATAATAAAGCATATTTTTCCCAACATAATCGGAAGTATCATCACTACAAGCGCCTTGATGATACCTGCGGTTGTTTTCAGTGAAAGCTTATTGTCTTATCTTGGAATAGTGAATCTGCGTACGGGGAAAATATCCTCTTTAGGTACGCTTATGGCTGATGCAGGCAGTGTATGGACGACATATCCGCATCTTATGCTTTTTCCTGCGCTCTTTATCTCGCTCCTAATGATTTGTTTTAATATATTTGCATCTTCTTTGCGTGATGCTATGAATCCGAGTGCGGAATAGTAACAGAATTATGACAATAAATATTTACAAAATGAGGGAGTTTTTATGCTGGATGTCAAGAATTTATGTGTCGAATTTAATGGAAAGGGCAAAGTGGCACAAGTTGTAAGAGGGATATCATTTAGCATCTCTAAGGGGGAGACCTTGGCTATTGTCGGGGAGAGCGGGTCGGGCAAATCTGTGACATCTCGTGCTATAATGCGACTGTTAGGGACCAATGTTAAAATATCTGGACAAATACTTCTGGAGGGGGAAAATTTACTTGAATTAAGCGAGGGGCAAATGTGTAAAATCCGCGGTAAAAGAATTGCTATGGTATTTCAAGACCCGTTCTCCTCGCTCGATCCAATAATGAAGATTGGTGAGCAGCTAATTGAGGCCATGGATAGAAAAAGTCTTACGAGGGCAGAAAGGTACGAGCGCGCTATGCAGCTTATGGGCGAAGTCGGTATTTCCAATCCTGAAAAGCGAATGAAGCAATACCCGTTCGAGTTATCGGGCGGAATGCGACAAAGGGTAGTAATTGCTATTGCTCTGGCGTCAGATCCCGATATACTGATTTGCGATGAGCCCACTACAGCACTTGATGTGACCATACAAGCGCAGATTCTTGAATTGATAGAGCTACTCAAGCGAAATCGTGCGTTATCAGTTATTTTTATAACGCACGATTTCGGCGTTGTCGCAAGGGTAGCAGACCGCGTTGCAGTTATGTATGCCGGGAAAATAGTTGAGATTGGTACAGCGGAAGAGATTTTCTATCATTCACGTCATCCATATACTTGGGCATTGCTCTCGTGCGCTCCTCGGCTTGACAATGAAGAAAAGAAGCTGAATTCAATTGAGGGGATTGCGCCCGATTTTAGTAAAAAAATTGTGGGTGACGCATTTGCTCCCAGAAACCCATACGCTCTTAATATAGATTTTGTCGCTGAGCCTCCTGAATATAAGCTGAGCGAAACGCACAGCGTCTATAGCTGGTTGTTACATGAAAAAGCACCGTATGTAGAACCGCCGGGACGAGTAACGAAAAAAGAGTAATGCCATGCCGTGTTAAGAAAAACGCTTGTTTAACCTAAAAAAGAAAATAAAAGTTTACGTTTGTGTATTCTACGCTCGAATGAACGAGGTTTTATGAGGGGGTGAAATTTCTTTCACCCTCTTTCGCAATTTATTCCTTGGTCGTGCCTTAAATATTTATCATTGACTTTAAAATATTTTTGTGCTAAAATATAATGAAAGAAATTTAATTTTAAAGAATATTTATGTTTTGGGAGTGGCTTTATGTTAAAGGTAGAACGAATTGACGTTATGAATATGGATAATGCGATAAGGGGCGCGCGAAACCCGATGAATAGCTGGGCTCGTATGGATAGCACGTACGACGAGAATGGCAAATTCGTTATGGGTGAGAACGATCTTGCTTTGGCAAAACGTCTTGCGGCAGCAGGCAGTGATCATAGAAAATTTCTTCGCCAAATCATAGTGTCACTCGATATAACCGCTCCGCTTTATTGGTGGAAGGAGTTTGATACATATAAGGTCGGCACGGTTGCAAATTCCTGTTCGACAATGCATAAGATACACGCTAAGGAATTTGATAGAGCAGACTTCTCCTGCGACCATTTGACTGAGGATGCGCTCGCTGTGCTTGACACGCTTGTTGAGTACCTAGAGGGGCAGAGGCTGCAGTTTGTTGAGACTAAAGAAAAGGCGTATTGGTTAAACATCATACAGCTTTTGCCAAGCTCGTATAATCAGATGAGAACCGTTACCTTAAATTACGAGGTACTCATCAATATATACTATGCTCGCCGTCATCATAAGCTTGATGAATGGCATACGCTCTGTCACGCTATCGAGTCGCTACCGTATGCTAATGAGCTAATTTTGGTTAAAGAGAATAACTAATCTCGGAAAGGTGTAAATAATTATGAGAGATGGTTTTGTTAAGGTTGGTGCAGTGTCGCCAATGCTCAGCATTGCTGATATTGATACCAACTGTCAAAGATGTGTTGAGGCGGCAATCAATGCCTCAAGTAAGGGCGTAAAGGTGCTTGTGTTTCCTGAGTTGTCGCTTAGCGGATATACCTGCGCGGATTTATATAATCAGCAGCTGATGCTTGATTGTTCCGAAAAGGCGCTTGTTGAATATATTGACAAGACACGCGAGCTTGATCTTATCAGCTTTATCGGCGTTGCGGTCGGACATTTCGGCAAGCTTTATAACTGCGCGGCTGTCGTATCGCGCGGCAGACTTCTCGGTCTTGTGGCAAAGACTTATATACCGAATTACAGTGAGTTTTATGAGGCAAGGCATTTCGCGCCAACTCCAAAGAAAAATATAGCAATAAACTACGCAAATCACAGAGTTATACTTGGCAATAAGCTGCTTTTCAGAAACACCTCAGAGCCAAAAATGGTGCTGGGATGCGAGATTTGCGAGGATTTGTGGGTTAATATTCCTCCCTCGTCCATACACGCCGAGATGGGCGCAAATCTGATAGTTAATCTATCTGCATCCAATGAGGTAATCGGCAAGGACGAGTATAGAAGAAGACTTGTTTCTATGCAGTCGGCAAAGACTTGCTCGGCATACGTTTATGCAACCTCCGGTGAGGGCGAGAGCGGCACAGATATGGTGTTTGCGGCACATAATATTATTGCTGAAAACGGTAAGATAATGGCAGAGTCTATGCCATTTGCAGAGGATACGCTCGCTATCGCTGACATTGACGTACAGAAAATTCTTTCCGAGAGAAGAAAGAAGAATACCTTTAATCAGGAATACGATATAGAGTATGAAATTATCGATTTTGCGCTTGAGGTAGCACGGACTGATTTAGCCTACACACCTAGCATGCTTCCCTTTGTTCCCACCGACGAGAAAGCAAGAGAAGAAAGATGTAAGATGATACTTGAGATACAGTCAAGAGCGCTGGCGGGAAGAATGGAGCGCTCGCGCGCCTCAAAGCTTGTTATAGGCGTCTCGGGCGGTCTTGATTCCACTCTTGCCTTGCTCGTTGCCGCTAAGGCGACTGACATTTTGGGGCTTCCGAGAACTTCCGTGGTTGCCGTTACTATGCCTTGTTTCGGTACTACCGTGCGTACACGCACGAACGCTGATAAGCTTGCGACGCTTTTGGGCGCTGAGTTAAGAGTAGTGGATATAAAGGCGAGTGTTACGCAGCACTTAAAGGATATAGGCCATAGTATTGATAAAACCGATGTAACGTACGAGAATGCGCAGGCGCGTGAGCGCACACAGGTGCTTATGGATATTGCAAATCTTACCGGCGGTCTTGTTGTCGGAACAGGAGATTTATCCGAGTTGATGCTTGGTTGGGCAACGTATAACGGTGACCACATGTCAATGTATGCGGTGAACTCCTCGGTGCCAAAGACTCTGGTACGCCATATTGTTAATACCTACGCAATTCTTGCTAAAAGAGAAGGAAATGATGAGCTTTCCGAGGTTCTTTCAGACGTGCTGGCAACGCCTGTTAGCCCCGAGCTTTTACCTCCAAGTGGTGACGGCAAGATTGCTCAATGCACGGAGGACCTTGTCGGCCCATATGAGCTTCACGATTACTTTATTTACTACACGCTTCGCTATGGATTTACACCAAGTAAGATTTTTAGACTTGCTAAAAAATCGTTTGAGGGTGTATACGATGGCGAAACGATACTTAAGTGGCTGCGCGTGTTTATAAGAAGATTCTTTACACAGCAGTTTAAGCGTTCCTGCTTGCCCGACGGGCCTAAGATTGGCACTGTTTCGGTTTCTCCGAGAGGTGATTTGCATATGCCCTCAGATGCCAGCTACGAGCAATGGATGCGTTCACTTGATGATATAGAGGACTGAGATGTCGAACATTTTTGATTTGTTTAAGAAAATAGAGAAGCCCGAGAGCAATCAGCCTATTTGCGCAATTGTGGTAGGACTTGGCAACCCCGGGGCAAAATACGAAAAGACCAGACATAACGCAGGATTTATGGCAATAGATTATATTGCCGAGCGGTGCGGCGTAAAAATCGACAGGGCAAAATTCCATTCGCTTGTTGCAGAGGCGACAATTGCTAATAAGCGTGTGCTGTTAATGAAGCCCGAAACGTTTATGAACAACTCGGGCGTGGCTATCGCCGAGGCAAAGTCGTTTTATAAAATCACTAACGATAACGTCGTTGTGTTGCACGATGAAATTAGCTTTGAGCCGGGGCTTATTCGCATCAGACGCAAGGGCTCTGCAGGTGGACACAATGGACTTAAGAGCATCATTGAGCGTTTGCCGGGCGAGGATTTTCCAAGAGTAAAAATCGGTGTTGGTAAAAAGCCTACGCCCGAGTATGACCTTGCGGATTGGGTGCTTGGTAAGATGAACGCTGACGGACTCGTGGCACTTGAGGGCAGATTTAAGGACATCGAGGATGCCGTAGGTCTTATTTTAAACGGTAAGATTGACGAGGCAATGGCAAAATATTCAAAATAAAAAGCACGCATTTCTAAAAGGAAAAACAGTATGAAAAGAATTAGCTCGCTGATTCGATTGGACAAGGAATACCGTGATTTTTCCGACACTCTTGCCGAGGCTTATCGCAGAAGCAGCTCCTATCCTATCGTAGTTAACGGATTGACCGGCGGTAGTGAGGACGCGTTTTTAGCCGAGGGCGTTATCGATGCGGTTAAATGCTCAAATACGCCTGTATTGGTACTGTGCGGCAGTGAGGAGCAACAGCTCTCGGTATATGCTACACTGTCAGCAACCGATTTGAGAGTAAGACGGTTTCCGGGCCGAAATTTAGTTTTTAATAATATAACATCCTCTCATGACGTTGAACGTGAGAGGCTGGACGTGCTTTATTCTATTGCAAAAGGCGTCTGTGACGTGGTAGTGGCGTCTAGTCTTGATGCAGCTGTCATGACTATGCCGCGCGAGGTGCTTTTGAGTTCAGCAGTCAGCATTAAGGTTGGCGATGTAATTTCACCCTCGCTTCTTGCAGAAAAGCTTAGCGCACTCGGCTTTGCACGCGTTGACATTGTTGATGGAGCAGGCCAATTTTCCGCTCGTGGTGATATACTCGATTTTTGGCATGCACAGGCAAAGAATCCTATCCGTGTTGAGTTTTTTGGTGACGAAATCGATAGGCTCTGCTATTTTGATCCGGTATCGCAGCGCTCGGTAGAGAATTGCCGGGAAACGCTCATTTTGCCCGGCAGAGAGGTTATCTTAAACGAAGAAAGCCGTGGGCGCGTTAAAAAGCTTATTAAAAAGCTTATGGAAAACACTGAAATCAGTGAGCAAATGCGCGCAAGGCTGAATAGCGAATACTCTATACTTGATGCCGGACTTGATGCGGATTTTAGGGATAAATATATCTCTCTTATATATGAGAGAGCTACGCTATTTGATTATCTGGGCGAGAAGGGAATAGTCTTCTTGGTTGGCACTAACGGGTGCTATGATGCTCTCAAAAATGGTATAGCAAAGTATTCTGACGATGCGAACGGACTGACATCATATGGCGCAATGAGTGAGAAATATGCTAAGTATTCTTTAAGCTTTGAAGAATTCGAAAACGCCTTGAATGTAAACTTAACTATACATTTAAACCCATTTGCAGGTGGTATTGGTAATATTAAGTTGTCGGGATTATTCGGATTTCGTTCAAGACGTACGGTTTCATACGGCAACAATTTCGGTATGCTCAAGGAGGATTTAAATTCCCTCAGACGCGGATTGTATAGAACGGTTGTTTTGGCTGCAAACAAGAGTGAGGCAGAGTCGCTTGAGGGAGCTTTGGCAGAGACTGACATTGCAGCAATACCGATTTACGATAACGAGGAGGTAGACGTTAACGCATACGCGGGCGGCTCTATTTTTATTGACGTCTCCACGCATCAAGGATTTGATTTGGTATCTCCGAAGATTGCTGTTTTATCAATGAAAGCTGACACGGGCAAGGCGGTAATGGCTAACAAGCGTAAGCAGAGAATAGCCAGAAAGACGCTTCAAAATACACAGAGGCTGATGTCGCATCAGGACCTCAAGCTCGGTGATTACGTCGTACACGCTAACTACGGCATCGGTTTATTTGAAGGAATTGAAACTGTCACGGCAATGGGTGTTACAAAGGATTATATTACTATTCAGTATGCGGGTACGGATAAGCTGTTCGTCCCTTGCGATAAGCTGGATATGATTGGCAAATACATCGGCGCTCGTGATGATAACGGTACTGTCAAGCTCTCTAAAATGGGTGGCGGTGATTGGCTTAAATCACGTGCTAAGGCCAAGTCCAGTGCAAAGGATATTGCCAAGGAATTGATTGCCTTGTATGCGGAAAGACAAAGGCGTCAAGGCTTCGCATTCCCCAAGCATTCCTCTCTTGAGGACGAGTTTGCGGCATCATTTGAGTATGAGGAAACCGATTCGCAGCTCACCTCGATTAACGAGATTGAGATAGATATGATGCGTTCTGTGCCGATGAACAGGCTTCTTTGCGGTGACGTTGGATTTGGCAAAACCGAGGTCGCGCTTCGTGCGGCATTCAAGGCTGTGCTTGCAGGAAAGCAGGTGGCAATTCTCGTTCCGACTACAATACTCGCGCTTCAACATTATCAGACGACGCTCTCACGTATGCGCGGCTATGCCGTGAGCGTAGAGATGCTATCGCGCTTTAGGACACCGAAGCAGAGGGCGGAAATACTAGACCGAGTTAAACGCGGACGTGTTGATATACTAATCGGCACTCACGCAATTCTTGGTAAAAATATGGAGTTCAAGGATTTAGGACTTCTGATTATTGACGAGGAGCAACGATTTGGCGTAGCCCAAAAGGAGAAGCTCAGAAAATTGGCAACCAATGTTGATACGCTGATGCTATCCGCAACGCCTATTCCAAGAACGCTCAATATGGCAATGAGCGGAATTAACGACATTTCGGTGCTTGAGGAAGCGCCGAGCGAGCGCCGCCCTGTGCAGACTTATGTTATGGAGCATGACGATGCGGTTATTATTGATGCTATAAGCCGCGAGCTTTCTCGAGGCGGTCAAGTGCTTTATCTATACAATAAGGTCGAGGATATTGACCTTGTCGCAGGCAGAATTATGGAGGCTCTCCCTGAGGCACGTGTCGCTTATGCGCACGGCAAGCTAGACAAGGATGAGATTGAGGATATATGGCAGAGCCTTGTCAGAGGCGAGGTTGACGTGCTTGTATGCACTACCATTATTGAGACTGGTGTGGATTTGCCTAATGCTAACACGTTGATAATTGAAAACGCGGACAGATTCGGACTTTCTCAGCTTCATCAGATAAGAGGGCGTGTCGGAAGAAGTGAAAGACAGGCTTACGCATACTTTACCTTCCGAAAGGGAAAGGCGCTCTCCGAGGTTGCAGAGAAAAGGCTTTCGGCAATCAGGGAGTTTGCAGGCTTTGGCGCAGGCTTTAATATTGCTATGCGAGATTTGGAGATACGCGGAGCAGGTAATTTACTGGGCGCTGAACAGCACGGATATATTGAGAGCGTCGGATACGACCTTTATATCAAGCTTCTTAACGAGGCGGTGCTTGAGGAGCGTGGTGAGGTTAGTGAAAAATTCGAGTCGCAGATTGCAATTAACGTGTCGGCATATATTCCCGAGAGCTATATTTCTGCGGCATCGGGAAGAATGGAAATGTACAAAAAAATCTCGCTTATTGAAAACGAGGCTGACCGAGATGAAATATACGACGAGTTGACCGACCGATACGGAAACGTACCTAAGGTATGCGAAAGGCTCTTAGACGTTGCGCTGGTGAAGTCGTATGCGGCAAATGCGAAAATACGCAAAATAGAGGCACAGGATGCACGTTTAATATTTATAATTACCACGCCTGACCTTGAGGCATGGTCACTTGTGTTTGCTAAATTTAAGAATATGAGCTTTTTGGGACTAGGCAGTCCCAACGTGGTTTATAGGTTGCGCCGTGATGAGGATGCAACGAGTGTTGCAAAAGAAATTATGTGTGCTTATATTGCGGCTATGAATGAATGTCGAAAGGAAAACCAGCAGTGAAGACAGATAAATTAAAATCGCTAATTAACAAAATAAAGGGACTAAATCCTCTGACCTTAGCAGTAGCAATTTCGCTTTCGGTAGTTTTACTTTTTGGCGTAATTCTCGGTACGGTATTGATTGTGAGAAATGCAAATGCCTGTATTACTCTTAACGGCACTGTCTTTAATAAAGGCGTTTGCTCCTACTTTGCATCAAGCTACAAGACAGAGTATATAGCCGGTCTTCAAAGGCAGGGAATAAATGCGAGTGATACCGATACGTTTTGGAAGCAAAAAACTATTGTTGACGGCAAGGAATTGACCTATGGCGACCTTCTGAAAATTAACACGGAGGCATACTTAAAGGGAATTATAGTCGGAAATTACTTATTTGATAGGTATGGAAAGCTCACCGATGAGGACAAGGCAAAAATAAACGAGGTCATTAACGATACACTCACGTATGGAGCTTCTTCCAGCAAGAAGGAATTTAATGAGTTGAGTGAAAAATACGGATTTGACTATTCGGATTTTGTGGATGCAGTGACTTATAAATACAAGGCCCAAAGAGCAAAAAGCCTGATATACGGTGATGACGGCTCCTCAATGTCAGGTGCTGAGTACCGTGAGGTATGCAACAAGTATTATTACGATAATTATGCGAGAACGCTTTTGGTGTTCGTCAGAACTGAAACTACTTTCGTGAAGGATGAGAACGGCAAATTGGTTATTACTACCGATGATGACGGAAACAGCGTGTATGAGAAGCGTTATTTGTCTGATAGCGAGATTGGTGAAAGAAAAGCTTTGATTGACAAGATTAAGTCGAATATTGATGCAATCAACAGTGGTACTGAGCCGGAAGCTGTTATAACGGCTGAATATCTTTCTGATGTGGCGGCACAGTATCCTCTTGAGAATAACATTAGCTTTATCGACACAGGATACTACTTCGGAAAGAATTCTGCATATACAAATTCGTTTCCTATTGACGCAGTGGCCGATATGGCAAAGAATTTAAAGCTTGGCGAATATGACTGTGTCGGATACGACGATAACAATGATGGCAAAATTGACGGGGTATGCTTTGCACTCGGTCTCGCTCTTGAGGATAGCGGGTATTCAAAATCCGCTAACAAGGAATTTTTCACTGATTTTTACTACAATTTATCGGTTGAGCATTATTCGAGCACGCTGGAGGAGCTATCAAGCAGCGTAAATATTAAGGATAAGTTTTACGATATAGACCTTATAACACTTCCTTATAATTCACTTTTTGCGATTAGATTCTAGGAGAAAAGATATGAACATATTTTGGATAACTTTATTTGCTACTACCGTGCTTCTTGTAACGGCAATACCGGGCTATGTGTCAATTAAATGCAAAATGTTCTCGGTTAACAGTATTCAGGATTTTTCTAAGCTTCTTGTGTACATTTCACAACCGTGCCTTGTTATATACACGTTTTCCAATCTGAAATTTTCGTGGGGAAAATTGTTAGACCTTGGCATTTATGCACTTTTGTGCATCGTGATACATGCGATAATGCTTTCCGGCGTATATCTTATACTTAGGAAAAAATGCGAAAATCCGTTGTACCGTATAGTAGTTATCGCATCTGCTTTTGGAAACTGCTCCTTCTTCGGTATTCCGATTATTGAGGCACTTTTCCCTGATACCGCAAGCTCACTTATCGTGTATGCAACAGTTTACGCGATAGTTATGAATGCTCTGGCGTGGAGCTTTGGTATTGCTATTACCAAGCAGGATATGCGTGCTGCTTCGCTTAAGAAGATTCTCTTTAATCCTGCAACGATTGGCGCGGCAGTTGCGTTGGCAATTTATATATTCGAAATCCCGCTTTCGTTTAGCATAAATGATATGAACTTTACACTTCTGGCGGACGTAATAACTATTACAGGTAGATTGGCAACTCCAATTTCTATGTTTATTATGGGTATGCGACTTGCAACGATGAAGCTTAGTGACGTTTTCACAAGTCCCGTAGCTTATGCTACCGTTGCAATAAAGCAGATGCTTATGCCGCTTATTTCCTTTGCAATAGTGTATTTTCTTCCTCTTGATACTGCGACTAAAAGTACGTTCTACGTCATATCTGCTACACCTGTAGCGGCGGCTGTATTGAATTTTTCGGAGATCGCAGGACACGGACAAAAGGAATCTGCAACTATGCTATTGCTCAGCACTATACTTAGCGTTGTAACCTTGCCAATTATGGTATTGCTGTTACCATTGCTATGATATTCAATAATTTAGTACGGTTAATTTGAGGTAAAAGTGAAAGCTAAATATAAAGTAGGCGGTATGAGCTGTGCGGCGTGCTCCGCGAGGGTAGAGAACGCTGTCGGTAAATTACCGAACATTGATTCCTGTCAGGTAAATTTGCTGACGGGTGATATGACTGTTGAGGGTGAAGCTTCAGCTTTGGAAATAAGACGCGCTGTCGTTGCCGCGGGATATGAAATTATTGAAAACGAGAGTGAGCTTGACGACGCGGCGACTCCAAAACTTATAAAACGACTTGTGTATTCACTAGTCTTTTTGATTATTCTTATGTATATTTCAATGGGCAGAATGTGGGGGATTCCACAGCCCAAATTACTATTGGATTATCCTGCTCTTACAGCAATCTTACAATTTGTGCTTTCAGGCATGATTTTGGTCGTAAACAGACAGTTCTTTATAAGCGGAGGTAGGGGCGTGTTAAATTTAGCGCCTAATATGGATACACTTGTATCGCTCGGCTCGTCTGTGTCATTCGTATACAGCGTTTATCTTACTGTAGTTATGATAATCGAGGCAAAAAGTGGTGTAGATGTAAACCATTATTTGCATAATTTGCACTTTGAGTCCTCTGCAATGATACTTGTGCTTATAACGGTAGGTAAAACCTTGGAGGCTAAAGCAAAAGGCAAGACCACCGATGCCATACGCTCGCTTATGGAGCTTGCACCGCGAACTGCTACGCTTATTTGTGATGGTGAAGAGAAGGTTGTACCCATAGACGAGGTAAGAGTGGGCGACGTGTTCATAGTACGTCCCGGACAGAGTATACCTACTGACGCCGTAGTTCTTACAGGTGAGGGTGCAGTTGACGAATCCGCGCTTACGGGTGAGAGTATTCCCAAGGATAAGATCGTTGGTTCTACTCTTTTTGCTTCTACGATAAACAAATACGGTGTTTTAACCGCACGTGCTACGAGGGTGGGGGAAGGCACGACTATTGCAGGCATTATTGCAATGGTTAAGGAGGCTTCCGCAAGCAAAGCTCCCATTGCTAAGCTGGCGGATAAGGTGTCAGGCGTTTTTGTGCCTATAGTAATTGCACTGTCGCTTTTCACCTTCTTTGGCTGGATTATTGCGAGTGAAGAGCCGAGTGTTGCTCTTACCAAGGCAATTTCTGTCGTTGTTATCAGCTGTCCGTGCGCTTTGGGACTTGCTACTCCCGTTTCGATTATGGTTGGTACAGGCACAGGCGCTAAGAATGGCGTCTTATTCAAAAATGCTACATCTCTAGAGGAATGCGGAAGAATTGATACGGTAATTCTTGATAAAACGGGTACCGTAACTATGGGTCATCCTGCTGTTGTTGACGTAGTGACAATCGGTAAGACGCAGAAGTGCGAGCTCATTGAGTTGGCGGTTAGTCTGGAGTCGGGAAGCGAGCATCCGTTAGGGCGAGCGATTGCCGAATACGGAGTGCAGAATGGCATTTCGCCCCGTGTGATGACTGATTTTGAGGCTCTCTCGGGCAGGGGCGTGCGCGGTATCATTGATAAGGATGTAATTGTCGGCGCAAGCTTTGATTATATTATCGCTACGACGTCTGTTGATGATGGGGTAAGAGCTTTTTACGAGAAAACGGCTAGTGAGGGCAAAACTCCGCTTCTGTTTACCAAAAACGGTGAGCCTATCGGCATGATAGTTCTTGCTGACAGGATTAAGGGTGATAGCAGGATTGCGATAAGTCGATTAAAGAAAATGGGCATTAAAGTAATAATGCTTACGGGCGACAACGAGAGAACTGCTACGGCTATTGCGAACGAGCTTAATATCGACGAAGTTGTATCGGGGGTTTTGCCCGAGGGAAAGCGTGACTTTGTCAGCAAATGCAAGGAGCAGGGCAGGGTTGCAATGGTTGGAGATGGCATAAACGACGCTGTGGCGCTGACAGAGGCAAACGTTGGAATTGCTATCGGTGCAGGAACTGACGTAGCTATCGATGCAGCGGATGTCGTATTGGTAAGCCAAGCGATGATTGCGGTTCCAAATGCGATAGGACTTGGGCGTTCTGTGCTAAAAAACATTAAAGAAAATCTATTCTGGGCGTTTCTTTATAATTCTATCGGCATTCCGTTGGCGATGGGCTTGTTTGGACTTACCTTAAATCCCATGTTTGCCGCGGCGGCTATGAGTCTTTCCAGCGTATGCGTGGTAAGCAATGCACTGAGGCTGGGATTGTGGAAGCCGGTTGGCTGTGAATGCACCAACCTAGGCAATACACAGTCAATTACAGAAGATAAAACTATCAAGGAGGAAATAACGGTGAAAAGGTTGTATAAGGTAAACGGAATGATGTGCCCGCATTGTGAGGCGAGAGTGAAGAGCGTTTGCGAGGCCATCGATGGCGTTAAATCTGCCGTTTCCAATCATAAGGAAGGTACGGTTGAAATCGAATGCCTTGAGTCTGTAAAGGACGAGGCGATAAAGAGCGCAATCGTAAACGCAGGCTACGAGGTAGTGTGACAAATCGCACTGATTAAAAAAAGAGCAGACATACAAGATTTTTCTCTTGCGTGTTTGCTCTTTCAATTTTTATGAACCTGTAGCTTGTGTAGTTAGTTATAAATGGATATTCAACTTAACACCTTTTGCTCTTTACAAGCTTTAATACTTTGCTGTACATAGCCTCTCCATCCTTGTCACGATAGAATGCAAGTCCGATAAGCATAATTACCGTAAATACAGCCAGGTAGTATAAGGTTTGAAGCTTGTATGCAGAAATTGCTGAGTAAATCATGAACAGTGAGGCAATAATAGCAAGAGTCGGGAAAATAAATCTTTTGATGGGATTAAGCCCCTTGCCTATGAACATAAGTCTTGCAAAAATAGGAATATAGAAGCCGTAAAGTGTGATGATAGGTAGCTCGTCATTCTCGAAGCATAAGAATTCGGGAAGCCAGGGTGTACCGCCTGTAACCGAGGGGTAGAAGCAGAATTCCCACTGTAAAGCCCACAAAAACAGTATTACGAGTGTGACTACAGATGCCTTGACAGGCATGTTCGATTTCTTATCAAGGGTTATGAAAAACTTGGGAGAAGGACCTTGACCTCTTATTGCAATGGAATATAAACTACGGCAGTTTGCTATCATAACGCCGTTCATAGTACCTAAGCAGGACACGATAATGAATACGTAAACGATAGTGCCAAACACTGTATTTCCGTTAAATAATTCAGTGAATGCAATTTTGGGAAGAGCTCCTCCTGCCAGTATTATTTCGTTTGCGTTAAGCACGCTTGCAATACCTAAGAAATAGGTTATATAAGCGGTAACAACGAAGATAGATCCAAAAATCAATGCACGCGGCAAATTCTTCTTTGAATCACGTATTTCCGAATTGATGCAGGTTGCGACGATCCAGCCCTCGTATGCAAAGGCGAATGCGACGACTGCACCAAAGAAGCCGGAGCCGTTGGTTGGAACTGTAGCCGGGGTGGTAAGAGTTTGTCCGGTTTGTCCCGTTGCGAGTCCGATGATAGTACCGCAAAATGCCATAATGAATAGAGGAACAAGCTTAATTATAGTCATTGAAACTTGAACTTTTCCTGAAATTCTCGGAGCGTATACGTTTAAGAAAAAGCTAATTGTTGCAAAGACGATGAGCAGAATGAATCTTGTGTATTCGCCTAGAAAATTACCCGTAAGCTGTACGGTATAATCCGCGGAAACCCAAGCCAGTGTAGAGCCGATTATGGGATAGTAGATGATGGTTAAAAACCAAGCGCAAAAGTATCCGAAGGTCTTGCCGCAGCTCGCCTCGGCATAGTCAACTATTCCATTGACCTTTTCGTATTTTTGTGCAAGAATTGAGAATGTGTAGGTGCATACCAGCATCAGTAATCCTACCACTGCAACAGTGAGAATACTGCGTACCATATCTCCTCCGTTGTTATTCAAAACCGCCGTTGCTTTGAAAAACACACCGGATCCGATTACAATTCCCGCAACCATACAAATGGCTGTGAACAGACCGAATTTTTTGTTTAAATTGTTTTCCATGCTTTATCGCTTTCCGTGTTTAACGCCCCAAAGTAGGCAAAATCAACTCATTATACAGTATTCCCACGAATTTGTAAATACAAAAGTGGTATTTTCTGCACATTTTCCGCACATTGCACATTTTGAATACAAAAAGTTTGTCAATTTTTCCACGATGCGTTGTAAATTTTTTTTGAAAAAACTATTGACAATTGATTTTTTTGTGCTATAATATTAAAATGCGATATAAGCGCGATATTAAAGGGGGATTTTTGCCTTTTTTTAGGGCGCGTATGTATATTATGCATAATATATCAGATTTAAATTACCATTTTTTGTCAAGTTTTGCTAAGAGGTTTTTTCTTGACCAAAAGTGGTAATTGAATGCAACGTGTAGAAAAATTATATCTACTAATGCGACTTGTAAATTTTCAGGAATGGAGTGATTCTATTTATGATGCTTAAACCCCAAAAGCTTGGCACTAATGTGAGAATGAGCTTTTCAAAGATTGAAGCAGCAACGGAAATGCCAAACCTTATTGAGGTTCAGAAGGACTCGTACGAGTGGTTCTTAAAGGAAGGACTTAACGAGGTGCTTCGCGACGTATCCCCGATAGTTGACTTTACGGGCAACCTTTCAATCGAATTCACCGACTACACCTTGGATCCTAATCCAAGATATTCAGTCGAGGAATGCAAGGATAGGTCGGTTACTTACGATGCTCACATGAAGGTGGGCGTGCGTCTTACCAACAAACAGACAGGCGAGCTTAAGACTGCGCAGATTTTCCTTGGCGACTTCCCGCTTATGACGGACAACGGTACGTTCGTTATCAACGGCGCTGAGAGAGTAATCGTATCTCAGCTCGTGCGTTCACCCGGTATGTACTACGGTGACACCGTGGATAAGTCAGGTAAGCACAATTACACCGCAACCGTTATACCCTACAGAGGTGCTTGGTTGGAGTACGAGACCGACGCAGCAGGTGTATTCTACGTAAAAATTGACAAAAACCGCAAGCTTCCTATCACGGTTCTCATTCGTGCACTTTGCCCTGCAGGTAATGATACGGACGAGGCTCTTATGGCTATGTTCGGCGATGAGGATATTCTTCGCATCACCAACTCTAAGGATGAATGCCGTACTCTTGCTGAGGAGAACGGTACATCACTTCGCGATGAGGCGTTGAAGGAAATTTACAAGAAAATCCGTCCGGGTGAGCCGCCTCTTGTTGAGAGCGCGGAGACTCTTGTTAACAATATGTTCTTCGACCCGAGAAGATACGATCTTGGCGCGGTTGGTAGATATAAGTATAACAAGAAGGTTTCACTTGCACCAAGAATCAAGGGCTTCACTCTTGCAAAGACTGTTGTCAGCCCGCTTACAGGCGAGGTTGTAGCCGAGGAGGGCGCGTTCATCACGCGTGAGCTTGCTGAGGCTATTGAGAACAGCATTGTTAACGACGTTACTATCAGAATTGAAACCGGCAGAGAGGTAAAGGTATTCAGTAACAATACCGTACGTCCCGAGCTTGTTTTAGGCTTCGATCTTCTTGACTGCGGAGTTAAGGAAGGCGAGAAGGTAAGACTCTCCGTTCTTAACGAGATTATCGCAGAGGTGGACGGCGAGGGTCTTGCAGGCGATGCTCGTGTTTACAAGATTAAAGAGCTTGTTAAGGCGAGAATGGCAGAGCTTGCTCCTAAGCATATTACGAAGGACGATATCTTTGCGTCCATCAACTATATGATTGCACTCGGCCACGGTGTTGGTACGGTTGATGATATCGACCACCTTGGCAACAGACGTCTGCGTTGCGTAGGTGAGCTTCTTCAGAACCAGCTCAGAATTGGTATGTCAAGAATGGACAAGAACATCAAGGAGAGAATGTCCGTTCACGATAGCGACGACCTTCGCCCGGAGGCTCTTATCAATACCCGTCCGGTTGCTACCGCAATCCGTGAGTTCTTTGGTTCATCACCGCTTTCACAGTTCATGGACCAGAACAACCCTCTTGCAGAATTGACTCATAAGCGTCGTCTTTCCGCTCTCGGTCCCGGAGGTCTTTCCAGAGACAGAGCGTCCTTCGACGTGCGTGACGTTCACTATACACACTACGGTAGAATTTGTCCCGTCGAGACTCCCGAAGGTCCTAACATCGGTCTTATCTCCTACCTTGCGTCTTATGCAAAGATTAGCGAGTACGGCTTCCTTAAGGCTCCTTATAGAGTTGTTGACAAGAAGACGGGTAGAGTTACCGACGAGGTTCTTTACCTCACCGCTGACGAAGAGGATAACAACATCGTTGCCGCAGCTAACGAGGCAGTTGATGAGAATGGCTACTTTGTAAGCAAGAAGGTTATCGCAAGATACAAGACAGAATATATTGAGGTTTCACCTACAGAGATCGACCTTATGGACGCTTGTCCTCAGATGGCGGTTTCCGTAGCTGCAGGCTGTATTCCATTCCTTGAGAACGACGACAACACTCGTGCGCTCATGGGTTCGAACATGCAGAAGCAGGCAGTTCCTCTTATGATTACAGATTCTCCTATCGTTGCTACCGGTATGGAGTATAAGGCGGCCGTTGACTCAGGCACGGTTGTAGTAGCAAAAGAAGGTGGTATTGTTGAGCGTGCCGCAGGCTCTGAGATTGTTATTCTCACTGATTCGGGCAGAAAGGATACCTACCACTTAATCAAGTTCAAGAGAAGTAACCAGGGCACTTGCGTTAACCAGAAGCCTATAGTTGACGAGGGTCAGCGAGTTGAGGCTGGACAGGTTATCGCTGACGGTCCCGCTACTGCTAACGGTGAGATTTCACTTGGTAAGAATGCGCTTATCGGCTTTATGACTTGGGAGGGCTACAACTACGAGGACGCGGTTCTTCTTAATGAGAAGCTTATCCGCGACGACGTATATACCTCCATTCATATTGAAGAATATTCTCAGGAAGCAAGAGATACTAAGCTTGGTCCTGAAGAAATTACAAGAGAAATTCCAAATGTTGGTGAGGAGGCTCTTAAGAACCTTGATGAAAACGGTA
>JAZQRW010000109.1:0-3587 GCA_045629765.1 Eubacteriales bacterium | reverse complement strand
AATGACTCTCCCGCAATTCACTTTGTTGACGCATTTGGCGGCGGACATTTCGCAGCTAAGAGAGAACTTCTCAGAAAGCTTGTTTGTGATGCTCCCGAGGCTATTCAGTGGCTTTCTAAGCTCGGCGTTGAGTTCGACAAGGAAGCAGACGGAACCATGGTTACGACTCACGGTGGCGGTACCTCGAGAAAGAGAATGCACGCGGCAAAGGATTATTCCGGTGCAGAAATTATGAGAACGCTTCGCGACGAGGTAATGAATCGTCAGATTCCCGTAATCGATTTTACTGCGGCAATTGAGCTTATTCTTGATGAGAATGGAAATGCGGCAGGTGCAGTTCTTATGAATATGGAAACCAAGGAGCTCCTTGTAGCAAAGGCTAAGACGGTAATTATCGCTACAGGTGGCGCAGGAAGAATGCACTACCAGGGCTTCCCAACATCTAACCACTACGGTGCAACCGCTGACGGTCTTGTTCTTGGTTACAGAGCAGGTGCAAAGCTCCTTTATGCTGAAACGTTGCAGTATCACCCCACCGGTGTTGCTTTCCCCGAGCAGATTTTCGGCGCGCTTGTAACAGAGAAGGTTCGTTCTCTCGGTGCAAAGCTCGTTAACAAAAACGGTGAAGTATTTATGCATCCGCTTGAAACACGTGACGTAACTGCGGCTTCGATTATCCGTGAGTGCTCAGAGCGCAACAACGGCATAGATTGCGGTAACGGCAAGGGCGTTTGGCTCGACACTCCAATGATTGAGAAAATCGGTGGAGAGGGAACTATCATGAAGAGAATTCCTGCTATGTGGAGAATGTTTGAAAAATACGGTATTGATATTCGTTACGAGCCAATTCTTGTTTACCCAACTCTTCACTATCAGAACGGCGGTCTTGATATAAATGACAACTGTATGACAACTAATATTGACAATTTGTTCGTCGCAGGTGAGGCTGTCGGCGGTATTCACGGCAAAAATAGACTTATGGGTAACTCACTTCTTGACATTATAGTTTTCGGTAGAAGCGCAGGTAAAAACGCTGCACAGAAGGCTAAGAGTGTTAACGTAGGCAAGCTTACGCTTTCACACGTTGGGAAGTTTGAAAAGGAAATAGCAGATGCAAATATCATTACCGATACTGTGTCACCAAAGCTGCTTCCCGACTATACTAATAGGAAAAACGGTTAAGGGGAGATAAAAAACTATGCAATTATTTGGCGGTGTTATTTCTATTACCGGTATTACGTTTTTCATGTTTTCAATTTTTGCTATCATCGCTGTGGGATTTGCTCTTGGTCGTATTACAATCAAAGGCGTTTCTCTCGGTGATGCCGGTGTATTTATCGTAGCACTTTTGTTTGGTTGCCTGTTTTATTCTGCTTTGGAGGAACAGCTTCCTCAATACACCGAAAAGGCGCTTAAGATTGTTGAGAGCTTAGGCTTGATTCTTTTCGTTACGTCGGTAGGATTTATCGCAGGACCTAAATTCTTCGGTAATTTCAAGAGAAACTTCAAGTCATACGTCGTTCTTGCTCTTGTAGTTATTCTTGCGGGTGGCCTTTCTGCTGTTGGTTGTATTTATTTCGGCAGAGGTGTTATGGGTGAAACTAATCACGATGAATTTACTGCGATGATTGTCGGACTTCTTTCCGGCTCACTTACTTCAACTCCCGCATTCTCTGCGGCTAAGGCTACGGTTGACTCAGCTTACGAGGGCGCTGTTTCAGTAGGTCACGGTATAGCGTACATTTTTGGTGTTATCGGTGTAGTGCTTTTCGTACAGATAATCCCAAAGCTTTCTCGTGCTAATATGGATGAGGAGCGTGCAAAGCTTACCGTTTCCTCAAACGAGCCTGTTAAGGCAAAAAAGACAGGCTTTAAAATTTTCGACCTTGACGGTCACGGCTTTGCGGCGTTCGCACTTGCGGCCATCGTTGGTGTTTTTGTCGGTATGATAAAGATACCGCTTACCGCAAAGGGACTTTCAGGAACCTGCTTCTCACTTACAACAACCGGCGGTTGTCTGCTTACTTCGCTTGTGTTCGGTCATTTTGCACACATTGGACCTGTTAACGTTACGCCTAAGGATTCTACCTTAAAGATATTTAAGGAGCTTGGTTTGATTCTCTTTCTTGTAGGTGCGGGAATTGCAGGCGGTGCGGAATTCGTTGAGCTATTTAAGTTCAGCTACTTTGTTTACGGTATGGTTATGACGATTGTTCCAATGCTGGCAGGCTTCTTCTTTGCAAAATACGTTCTTAAGCTTAGCCTTCTTAATAATTTAGGCTCTCTTACCGGAGCTATGACAAGTACGCCGGCTCTTGGTACGCTTATAGGCGTTTCTAAGACTGATGATGTTGCAGCGGCTTACGCAGCAACCTATCCTATAGCGCTTATAGCGGTTGTTCTTGTTTCACAATTCTTAGTTATTTTGTTTTAAAATATAAAATATGAAAGGTTAATAACAAATGAAAAAAATTGATTTGAGCATTTACGGTATTGCCAATACTACGGAAGTAGTACACAACCCCTCTTATGAGGAGCTCTTTACAGCGGAAACTGACGCTACTCTTGAGGGCTACGAGAAGGGTCAGTTGACTGAGCTTGGCGCAGTTAACGTTATGACAGGTATTTATACCGGCCGTTCCCCTAAGGATAAGTTCATCGTTATGGACGATACCTCTAAGGACACTGTTTGGTGGACATCTGCTGAGTTCGGCAACGACAACAAGCCCGCTTCCGTTGAGGCTTGGAACGCTTGCAAGAAGCTTGCTATGGATCAGCTTTCCGGCAAGAAGCTTTACGTAATGGATCTCTTCTGCGGAACAAACAAGGACAGCAGAATGGCTATCCGTTTCGTTATGGAGGTTGCTTGGCAGGCACACTTCGTAAAGAACATGTTCATCACTCCTACTGCTGAGGAGCTTGAGAACTTTGAGCCTGATTTCGTTGTTTACAACGCATCTAAGGCAAAGGTTGAGAACTACAAGGAGCTTGGTCTTAACTCTGAGACTGCAGTTCTTTTCAACCTCACATCTCGTGAGCAGGTTATTCTTAACACCTGGTACGGCGGTGAGATGAAGAAGGGTATGTTCTCTATGATGAACTATTACCTTCCTCTTAACGGCATGGCTTCTATGCACTGCTCTGCAAACACCGATATGAACGGTGAGAACACTGCACTCTTCTTCGGACTTTCCGGTACAGGTAAGACCACTCTTTCCACCGACCCTAAGCGTCTTCTTATTGGCGACGACGAGCACGGCTGGGACGACGAGGGCGTATTCAACTTCGAGGGCGGCTGCTATGCAAAGGTTATCAACCTTGATAAGGATTCCGAGCCCGATATCTACAACGCAATCAAGAGAAATGCGCTTCTTGAGAACGTTACCGTTGATGAGAATGGCGTATGCGATTTCGCTGACGGCTCCGTAACCGAGAACACCCGTGTTTCCTACCCCATCAACCACATCGAGAAGATAGTTCGCCCCGTTTCCAAGGGTCCCGATGCTAAGAACGTAATCTTCCTTTCCGCTGATGCATTTGGCGTTCTTCCTCCTGTTTCTATCCTTACTCCCGAGCAGGCAAAGTAC
>JAZQRW010000108.1:0-1851 GCA_045629765.1 Eubacteriales bacterium | reverse complement strand
GTAGGATATCCCTTATGCTTTGCAATATTATACATAGGATATAATTTGTCAAGCTCCAGGCACTCTCTGTCACGCGTCACCTTTGCGAGAATTGACGCCGCAGCAATCGATGCGCTCTTGCTATCTCCCTTAACCACTGTTTCCGTAGGGATTGTAAATCCGCGTGAGCAGTTGCCGTCAATCAGTGCAAAGTCTGCCTTGATTTGCAACCTTTCAACCGCGCGGCGCATTGCAAGCATCGAAGCGTTCAATATATTGATTTCATCAATCTCGGCAGGTGTAGCCTCTGCTATTCCGTATGCGAGCGCCTTTTCGATGATTTCGTCGTATAGCTTCTCGCGCTTTTTCTCCGTGAGCTTTTTCGAGTCGTTTAGTCCTTCAATCATAATGTCGCGGGGCAAAACAACTGCCGCCGCCACCACGTTACCACAGAGTGGGCCTCGACCTGCCTCGTCACAACCGCATACGGCAGTGTATCCGAGGGCATATTTTTCGTTTTCGTAATCAAAATTCGGCATTTTACCAGTCACTCCGGTCTTTCAAGAGTAATTCTTCCGATTTTTCCGTTTCGGAATTCTTCGAGTAGCATACCCGAGGTTCTCTCGTGGTTAATTTCTCCGCCCGACATTAAGAATCCTCGTTTTTTACCAACGAGTCTAAAGAGGTCGTATGCGTCAAGTCCGTCCACCTCGTCCGCAGTTAGCTTATAACGGGTGAGAAAATCCTCTTTAGCACATTCAACGAGTCTTAAGCAAAGGAGCATAGCAATCTCCTCAGTGTCGAGAATGTGGTCGCGTATTGCGCCTGTCATAGCAAGCTTTTGTCCCACGCGCTCGTCCTCAAATCTGGGCCACAGAACGCCGGGCATATCTAAAAGGTCGAGTCCGATTTCTGTCGGAACCCACTGCTTTGCGACAGTAACGCCGGGGCGGTTTTCAACCTTAGCCTTCTTACCGCCGGCAAGGGTGTTGATAAGTGATGATTTTCCAACGTTTGGGATACCAACTATCATAGCTTTTAACTTTCGCGTTTCCATACCCTTTGACTTATAGCGCTCCAGTTTTTCTGCCATAACTTCATTTACAGCGTCTGACAGGGAACTGATGCCGCTACCGTTTAAAGAATCTATCACTACCGTCTTAACACCTTTAGCTTTGTAGTAATTAACCCATGCCTTTGTAAGCTCGGGATTTGCCATTGCAGACTTTGTAAGGACTGTAATTTTCGGCTTAGTGCCAAGTAACTTTTCTATTTCCGGATTTTTGGAGCTGTACGGTATTCTGGCATCGAGAAGCTCAAGCACTATGTCAACCTGTGGCAGACACTCCTGCATAACTCTTCTCGTTTTCGCCATGTGACCCGGGAACCATTGTATTGGATTAGTTGCCATTTATACCTCGTCAGTCAAAGAATTTAAATTCATCAAAAGGCATTATGCGCACGATAACCTTACCGAGTATTGCATCCTCGTGTACTGTACCGATAGCGCGAGAGTCCATAGACATATTTCTATGGTCACCCATAATGAATAGCTCTCCCTCAGGTACTACCAGCTCGTAGTAGTCAGAGAATACCTTGAGCGTTTCATTTTCCAACAATGCGCTGGAGGGGATTATGCTATATTTGTAGTCAATACCGTCGGTAAAGACATATGGCTCGTCGAGCAGTACGCCGTCTACGTACACGCCGTCAGCTGTAATTCTTACAGTCTGACCGCCAACTGCAATTATGCGCTTAACTATCGGCTTTTTAAGCTGTGTCGAGTGATCCTCGACTACTATTATATCGCCACACTCGGGCTTGTACATGAAGTTGGAAATGAGCAGACTCTGTCCATCCTCAAGCGTACCT